>JAYUPC010000017.1:0-6487 GCA_043760355.1 Sphingomonadales bacterium | reverse complement strand
TCAGCATTCCAAACATCGCCGGATCAAAAACCACAGAGCAAAAGGCAATGTTGGATAAGGCAGGCGAATTGCTCGCTGCTTCCACTGCATCGATTATCGCTGCCGTTCGCGACGAAGCGGGCAGCGCGGGTGCGCAAGCTTTGCTGCTCGTTTATCTGCCCACTGTGCTTGATCCTTTAGCGCCAGAAGCAAAGCGCGCCAATGTGCCAACCGGCTGGGCATCGCCGGCCTTTGATGTGTTGCAGCTGGAGGATTATGACTGGGTGACCAGCGGCAATCACGGAGCAACCGGGCGCGGGGTTCCCGCTATGACTGCACGGCTGGGTTATCCAGTTAATGAGCAGCATTATTTCGCGGGCTTTGTCCTGCGTCCCGAAGAAAATATCCAGTGGCGCGAAATCGAACGCTCTGTGAAACTGAGCGTTAAGCGCGGCACGGCGCAAACCTATGTCTGGGCGCTGCCTCAGGTTGCACGTGACGGATACACCCATTTCCAAATTGGCGAACAAGAGGAGAGCCAAGTGCAGGCCTTTGATGATGTAACATTCCCCCTCGAAATCGGGCGCGATGCGATGGCGAGCGCGGAATTTTCAACGCATGTCGTGACAACACTTTCAGGACACGAACGGCGCAACAGCGACTGGGCCGATGCGCGGCAAAGCTATGATGTGGGTCCAGGGGTTCGGGATCAGGCAGAGCTTGGCACATTGCTTGCCTTTTTCAGGGCAAGGCGCGGTCCGGCAATCGGTTTCCGTTTCACCGATCCATTTGACAATAGCTCGAACGCCATGACCTTTGCCCCAACCGGACTTGACCAGGCAATTGGGACAAGCAACGGCCTGCAAACAATTTTCCCACTCGTCAAACATTATGGTCAGGGTGGGGATACGCAAAAGAGAAGGATAACGCGGCCTGTTCCCCCTAGCGTACTTGTGTCGGTAAACGGCAGTGTGGTAACCGGCTGGACGTTGGGCGATGGCGGCAAAATTGTCTTCACTAAAGCTCCTGCAAATGGCGCAATCGTTAAGGCTGGTTTCCGCTTCGACGTTCCCGTGCGCTTCGCCGAGGACCGGATCGAGGTTAATCGTGCCACCTTTGGTGCGGGCGATATGCCGTCGGTACTGCTCATTGAAATCAAGGAAGTATTGTGAGCGACCCGTGGCTTGTCGGGCCAGTGACGACTGCGGCCTATGGCTGGCGATTGGAGAGACGCGACGGCGTCACACTCGCCTTCACCTCGCATGATCGCGACATCGAGATTGACGGCGTCGTCCATCTCTCCAGCCCCGGCATGTTGCCAAGCTCTATTCTGGAAAGCCTCGGTCTTGAAACCGATGGCCTTGAAGTACAGGGCAATCTAGATGTGTCGGCAATCCGGGCGGAGGATTTGCAGGCGGGGCGATGGGATAGCGCACGGCTGACGATCTATTTGTTCGACTGGGCGGCACCCCCATTTGGAAAACGCATATTGGCGAGCGGAGAACTCGGTGAAGTTTCTTTTTCATCGGATGGATTTCAGGCTGATCTAAGGGGGCTAACAGCTTTGCTCGATATGCAGGTTGCGCCGCAAACATCGCCTGGATGCCGTGCAAAATTTTGCGGGACAGAGTGCGGGCTTAACCAAGGCCGCTATCGTCACGAGCGCCGCGCTCAGTCAGTTGTGGGCGAACACATCAATTTTGCGAGCGCACTTCCCGTTAGCGTGAATGGCTATGCATATGGTCAGCTTCGTTTTTTGGATGGTGCCAATTGCGGTTTGGTGTCTGATATCGCAATCAGCAGCACTAACCAGATCATCCTAGTGCGTCCGCCAGCATTTCCGGTTTTACCAAATGCCGGTGTTGAATTGATCCAAGGCTGCGATAAAACGATGGCGACCTGTTCGAACCGTTTTGCCAACGCCATAAATTTTCGCGGCGAGCCTTATTTGCCGGGCAATGATCTGCTTACCCGTTATCCCGGTGCAGGATGAACGGCGCGGCGATTGCACAGCGCGCGCTGGCACAGATCGGGACACCATTACGTCTGCATGGCCGCTGCGCTGGTGAAGCGCTTGATTGCGTTGGGTTGGTGGCCGTGGCGATTAATGTACAACAAGCAACTCCTTTTAATTACAGCCTACGTGGGGATTTTAAGCATGATGTTATCCGATTTTTTGATGCAGCTAATTTTCATAAATGTGGGCCACCATTTTTGGATGGCGACATTGTTTTGGTGGAGGCTTCGCCGCGCCAGTTGCACGTTATGGTTGCTGCAAATGGTGGCTTTGTTCATGCCCATGCGGGTCTTCGTAAGATAGCATTTACCCCCGGCCCACCGCTTTGGCCGGTGATTGGGCAGTGGCGACTAAGGTGGCGGTTACAAGGAGTCTGATATGGCAACGCTAGTTTTAACAGTTGTCGGCAATGCGCTTGGCGGGCCAATCGGCGGGGCCATCGGCGCAGCGATTGGTCAGCAAATTGACCGTGCCGTCATAGATGGTGGTAAAGCACGCGAAGGCCCGCGCTTAAAAGAACTCGACGTTCAAACTTCGAGCTATGGCAGCGCAATTCCGGCTATTTTTGGTGCGATGCGGGTTGCCGGGACAGTCATATGGGCGACCGACTTGATCGAAAGAAAAACCAAGAGTGGCGGAGGTAAAGGGCGGCCCTCGACAATCAATTATACATATTCGGTCAATATGGCAGTCGCCCTGTCCAGCCGTCCTTTGGCGCGGATTGGCCGGATCTGGGCCGATGGCAATTTGCTGCGCGGTGCTGCTGGCGATTTCAAAGTGCAGACCGGCTTTCGCTTTTACAACGGCCATAACGATCAGGGGGCCGACCCGTTAATCGTATCTGCCGAGGGTCTAAGTGAAAGTAGCGCACACCGTGATCTTGCCTATGTTGTTTTTGAAGACTTTCAGTTGGCTGATTTTGGCAACCGCATCCCTTCATTAACGTTCGAGATTTTTGAACGTGAAGCTCCTGTTCCACTTACCGATATCAGTAATATTGTTTCAAAAGGCCTTATCACCGGCAGCAGCGCCGAAACGATTACCGGCTATGCAGCAGAAGGCCGCGATGTAAGAGCGGCCCTTGCCCCTTTACTTGCTTCGATGCCGGTTACGCTAAGTCCGCGAGGGGACACATTGGAAATACGCGATTGGTGGCAGAATGCGCCAAGTTCTAATGCCATTATTGCCGCACAAGCTCGCAAGCAGAGCTTTGACCGTCCGGTTTCTAGCCTGTCCACGGCAACACAAATACCCCTTTCGCTGGCGATAAAATATTATGAACCCGAACGTGATTTCCAGTCCGGCATTCAACGCAGTGAACGCAGCGGAGTAGGCCGTAATACATCGCAAATTGAACTACCTGCCGCAATGTCTGCACCCGGAGCAAAGCGTTTGGTGGATCTGCAATTGCTGCAAATGCAGCGCTCCCGTTCGACATGGTCAGGGTATGTTGTGTTAGATGAACAAGCTCTTCATGTCGGTGATTGGCTGACCGGGGACACTTATATGGACCGCTGGCGTATCACGGAAATCGAACACTTACGTGGCGTTTCACGTATTTCTGCGATGCGATCAATTGATAGCAATCCCGCACAGAATCTGGGTGCAAATCCAGGCCGTAATGTCACTTCTCCTGATTTTTCTGCTGGAGAAACACGAATAATGGCGATTGACCTGCCCGTTATGGATACCAATGATCGGGGCAAGCCGCTTATCGCCATTGCAGCTGCGGGTTCAGAGCGCGGATGGCGTCAGGCGGCCCTTTCTTTGCAGCAAGGTAATATGTTGTTGGAGTTGGGGGCCACTTCAGGGTCATCTGTAATGGGTTCGGCGGTTACTGCGCTTGGCGATCATTCGCCGTATTACATAGACAATCGCAGCATTATGGATGTCGACCTGTTGCATGAGGGGATGGCGATATTGCCTTTTGGCGGATTGATCTGGCTGAATGGAGAACTGCTGCGATATGGTCAGGCACTCTATCTAGGGAATAAACGCTACCGTCTGACGCAATTGCAGCGTGGTTGTTATGGCAGTGAGGACAGAACGGCGCAGCATGAAACGGGTGATCCGTTTCTGTTTCTTGATCCCGATACTCTGCGAATATTGGATGATATCAGTCTATCCATCAATCAGCAGCTTACGATCGAAGCATTAGGGATCGGCGATGCGATACCCTTTTTGGCACCGGTAGCGGTTTCTGGCCATGCGACATTGCCCTTTGCACCGGTTCATGCCGGTTCAAGCATTGCTAGAGATAATGGCATCGAACTTACTTGGGTCAGGCGCTCACGGATCGATTATGGCTGGAATGACGGTATTGACCAACCGCTTACTGAAGAGAGTGAGGCTTATGCTATTGAAGCTTATAGAAACAGCGTTTTGATCGCAAATTGGAACAGTAACGAGCCGAGGCTTATTCTACCGCCGTCACAGATTGCAGATTTGCAATTGACTGCGGGGGCGCTTGTAACTTTTTCTATACGGCAAATCGGCAGATTTGGCCAATCGGCTGCAGCTGAACTTTCCGTCACAATCCATTAAATGATAAAGGAATTTCGATTATGGTGGACAGTAACACTCCGCGACATCAAATGCCGTTTTTGGCAGTTGGCCAAGCGCAAAAGGAAATAACGCATAATGAAGCGCTTCTTAGAATTGATGCCTTATTACATATGGTTGTCGAGTCGGAACTCTCCGCACCCCCAGATATTGCTGTGGGCACCCAGTCTGGCCAATGTTGGCTAATCGGATCCTCGCCGACCGGGCAGTGGCAAGGAAAACAAGGACAGATTGCGCACTGGACAGGGGCCAGCTGGCGTTTTCTGGCCCCCATTGATCGTATGAAGGTTCATAACAAGGCGCTTGGAGTTGATATGTTGCGCATACAAAGCGCGTGGATACTGCCGGTTTCCATAGCCAATCCGCTTTCCGGAAGTGTGATAGATGTCGAGTCTCGCGCTGTAATTAATGCCATTCTGGTGAGGTTGCGAACAGCCGGTCTCATCCCAACATAATCATAGTGATTTTGGCTAAACCAATGCAAATTCTGGCAAGATTTGCAAAAAGGCGACATTTTGGCAACAGTTTCTAGGCAAAGTAAGCTTGCATCGACTGAACAGACCCGGTAGTAAGCATTTCTCTAATTCGTTCCTAAATATATGAAGGGGAAAGTTGATGCGTAAGCTAGCCATAAGTTTGGCACTCGCTTCTACCGCTATTGCATCGCCGGCCTTGGCCCGCAATGACCAGTGGTATGTCGGAGTTGACGGTGGTGCCATGTTGGTTGAAGACCTTAACTTGGATATTGGCATTGTAAATAATGCAGGTAACATTAACGCCGACACCGGTTATGATTTTGGCGGTGTCGTTGGTTACGATTTTGGCGGTTTTCGCTTGGAATCCGAAGTTTCTTATCGCAGTGCTGATCTTTCGAGCATATCTATTACTGGCGCAGGCATCCCGCAGGGTGCGGGCGCAACGGCTACTTTCCGTGGCGCAACTCCAACCAATGGTAATGTGAGTGCGTTGAGTTTTATGGTCAATGGTCTGCTTGATTTTGGCGACGATGATGGGCTTCAAGGGTTTGTTGGTGGAGGTGTTGGTGTTGCACGTGTAGACGTCAACAACATTTTTGCAGCCCCAGCATGGCTTGACGACTCCGACACAGGTTTAGCTTGGCAAGCTCTTGCAGGCATTCGTGCACCACTTAGCGATAGCTGGGATGTTGGCCTGAAATACCGTTTCTTTAATGCGCCAAAGGTCGACTTGGTTGATCGTTTGGGTCGTGCTGTGGGTACAAAGTTTCGTTCGCACAGTTTGATGGGTAGTTTGGTATACAATTTCGGCGGCGCGCCTGAGCCTGAAGCTGTTGCACCACCGCCACCGCCACCACCATATGTTGCTCCAGAAGCCCCACCGCCACCGCCACCTCCTCCGCAGGTAACTTGCAATTCGGGTCCTTACATCGTGTTCTTCGATTGGGATAAGTCGAATTTGACATCGCAAGGTGCTTCGACACTCGACAACGCAGTTTCGAATTATGGCAACTGTGGCAATGCACGCGTAATGCTAGCTGGTCACGCTGACCGTTCGGGCGCGCCTGCTTACAACGTAGGCCTATCGCAACGTCGTAACTCCACAGTTCGCGCATATCTCGAATCTAAGGGTGTCACTGGCGGTGTGATTTCGACAGAAGCTCTTGGTGAAAGCCAGAACTTGGTTGCGACTGCTGATGGCGTTCGTGAACCACAAAACCGTCGTGTTGAAGTTAGCTACGGTCCGGGTTCGGGCAACTAAATCTAAATCTTCTGCAATGAATAAGGGCTGGTCGAAAGATCAGCCCTTTTTTTGTTCTAAAAAGCAGGGCAGGGTGCTGCGCTTTCCATGTAATGATCTAGGCTCAGGACTCATTGATTGATCCAGAAGATTATGGTTGCAGCGATGCAGATGGCGGACATGAAGGTGTGTGCGCATCGGTCATAGCGGGTG
>JAYUPC010000016.1:0-50300 GCA_043760355.1 Sphingomonadales bacterium | reverse complement strand
CCTGTGTCACGCTGCCCGTACACGCCAACTCCTCCAAGAATACGCGCTGGCACGCCGGGGTCCAGCGGTAATCGTTACGGATGGCGGTGAGGATGGGGCCAAGATCGGGGGCGGCGTCTGGGCCAAGGTCAGAGGCGGAGTAAGTGGTGTTGGTATTGGTCATTATCTATCTCCTTAATGCAAAAGGAAGATAGTATAATGTACCATATAGGTTGTAGGAAAGCGAAATGTTGGCCTATGCAAAAACGGCAGTGACAATTTGTTTCACGCGAAGGCGCGAAGAGAAAGAAGACAAGAAGGGGTGTAGCCCATAATCATTAAATCATCTGATAACGGCAAATGACAGCAGCAAAGCGATATTATCACATGGGCTAACGCCCTTATTTCCTTTTTACCTTCGCGCCTTTGCGTGAAACAATTTTCACTACGCCCCTGCCCCGGACACCAACGAGTTAGCAGCATATCCTCCCCATTATAGCTCTCTGCGCGCTCTGCGAAACTCTGCGCCTTCTTGCGCGAAACCAATCAAAGGGTGGTTCTTAATGCAGTATTCGATTTGCAACCTGTTAAAAAAGGTAATGGCAAACCTCAATTGACAAATTACCAAATATTGGTATTTATGACAAATGGTAACAAAGAACACTTCCGTTTCTCTAGGCGAAAATCTGGAAAAGTTTGCGGCTGAACAAGTCGCATCCGGCGCTTATGGTTCTGTAAGCGAAGTTCTTCGAGCTGGCGTACGTTTACTGGCAGAACGCGAAGCGAAGATTGAAGCATTGCGACAAGCACTGATCGAAGGTGAAAATAGCGGTTCTTCCAAGCCGTGGAATTTGGAAGAGTTCCTTAAAGAACGCCGTGCCGAACACCGCAACGCAGCGTGAACCGTAAAATCAATATCGGGCGGAAGGCAAATGCCGACATCATCGCCATCTGGGATTATACAGCACGCGAGCACGGCGTTGAAGCCGCCGATGCCTATATTGGCGATTTGGACCGTGTCATGGCAATGGCATTGGAGTTTCCGCAAATCGGTTCAGATTATTCAGATATACGCGATGGGTATCGCAAGCTGAAATCAGGCTCGCATCTGATTTTCTATATCCCACACGGGGACGGTGTCGAGATTATCCGTGTACTGCATGAACGAGCAGATATACCGGCAAAGCTTGGAGAGTAAGCGACATACTTTAACCGAGTAACCAATATGTCATTGCGAACGATGCGGGGCAATCCAGTGTTTTTTACACTAAACTAGATTGGTTGATCTGCGGTTGCCTGCGGCCCGTCACTTCGTTTCTCGCAATGACGAGTTAGAGTAATAGCTATACTGCTCTCATATTTCCTGCCAAATTATTTAACCGTCACCCTGAACTTGTTTCAGGGTCCATATCTAATCTAGCCTCCCCCTTGCTGCACGATGGATGCTGAAACAAGTTCAGCATGACAATATTTCTAAGTGTAGAAGTTCAATTCAAGGTGACTAAAATAATTTAGTTGTTGGCAAACATACCGGAATAACAAAACTTACTCGCGATTCACCTAAGGTACGTTTGGAATCTTCATTCCCTAAGGATGCTTCAAGCACTTTAACGTTTAAACCGCCGTGTTTCTTTTTCCCACTCGATGACTCGACTGTTACTGCGACATCAAAGGTGACATTTGAGATTGGAATTGTTTCAAATGCGTCAGCATACTTGCCGTCTTGCGGGTTAATAAAGCCAAAACGCCGAGATTCCTTATGTTTCAATGCCGCCTTAGTGACACCTTCCATAATTTCGATTAGCGTGACTGAAATAAAATCGGATAGCTCCCTCAATAAACCCGCTTCTTCGGCTTGATATACTCCACATCATCGGTCAGCGTATATTCGTGCACAGGGCGGTAATCGATCTTTACCCCGCCCTTCGCATCCACCCATAAGAGCGTATGCTTCATCCACACCTTGTCATCTCGCTCGGGGAAGTCTTCGTGCATATGTGCGCCGCGGCTTTCTTTGCGGTTGGCGGCGCCGTGGACGGTCGCGGCGGCCTGGGGCAACATGTTGTCGAGTTCCAGCGTCTCGATCAGGTCGGTGTTCCAGATCAGGCTGCGGTCGGTAACGCCGACATCAGCCATGCTTGCCGAAATTGTATCAATCTCGGCGACGCCTTCTGCCAGCAGTGTCGTATCGCGGAACACGGCGGCGTGTTTTTGCATCGTACGCTGCATTTCGCTGCGGATTTGGGCGGTGGGCTTGCTTCCACTCGCATTACGGAATTTGTCGAGGCGGGCGAGCGGGGCTTGCGCGCTGTTCTCTGGTAGCGGCTTATGCGGCGCGCCGGGTTTGATAATCTCGGCCAGACGTTTGCCTGTTGCCCGTCCGAATACGACCAAGTCAATCAGCGAGTTTGAGCCGAGACGATTTGCCCCGTGCACCGAAACGCACGCTGCCTCTCCAATAGCAAATAATCCAGGCACAACGCTGTCAGGGTCATCGTCTTTCAAGGTCACGACTTCGCCGTGATAATTGCAGGGGATGCCGCCCATATTGTAATGCACCGTTGGTGACACGGGCAAGGGTTGCCGTGTCAGGTCGACGCCAGCGAACACCTTGCCGGTTTCGGTAATACCGGGAAGGCGCTGTGCCAACACTGCCGGATCGATATGGTCGAGGTGCAGATAGATATGGTCCTTATGCGGCCCAACGCCGCGCCCTTCGCGGATTTCGAGTGCCATACAGCGGCTGACGACATCGCGGCTGGCAAGGTCTTTGGCAGAGGGCGCATAGCGTTCCATGAAGCGTTCGCCCTCGGAGTTGGTCAGGTACCCGCCCTCCCCGCGTGCGCCCTCGGTAATCAGAACGCCTGCACCGTAAATGCCGGTCGGGTGGAACTGCACGAACTCCATATCCTGCATCGGCAGGCCAGCGCGCAGCACCATGCCGCCGCCGTCACCAGTGCAGGTGTGTGCCGATGTTGCGCTGAAATAGCACCGGCCATAACCGCCGGTGGCAAGAACAACGGCGTGGCTGCGGAAACGGTGGATGCTGCCGTCTTCCATGCAGAGCGCAATCACACCCCGGCAAATGCCGTCTTCCATAATCAGGTCAAGGGCGAAATATTCGATGAAGAAATCGGCGTCGTATTTCAGGCTCTGTTGATACAGCGCATGGAGCATTGCGTGGCCGGTACGGTCCGCCGCCGCCGCTGTGCGCTGAACCGGCGGACCTTCACCCATATTCTGCATATGGCCGCCAAAGGGGCGCTGGTAAATTGTGCCGTCTTCGTTGCGGCTAAACGGCATTCCGGCATGTTCAAGTTCATAAACCGCAGCCGGGGCCTCACGCACCAGATACTCGATCGCGTCCTGATCGCCCAGCCAATCCGAACCCTTGACCGTGTCATACATATGCCAGGTCCAATGATCGGGCGAGTTATTGCCCAGCGACGCGGCAATCCCGCCCTGTGCTGCAACCGTATGACTGCGCGTGGGGAATACTTTGGTGATGCACGCGGTTTTAAGGCCAGCTTCGGCAGCCCCCATTGTAGCGCGCAAACCTGAACCGCCTGCACCAATAACGACGGTGTCATAAGTGTGGTCTATAATCTTGTAACTAGATTGTGCTGCTTCGGGCATTATGCGGGTGCTCCAGTAAAGGCGAGTTTTGCGACGGTGAATATGCCGAATGCGGCGGCGCCAACAACGTAGAAATTAAGGGCAGTTATGGCCGCGAATTTAAGGCCTGCATCATGAACATAATCTTCAATCAATACCTGTAGCCCCAAACGCACATGCCAGAATATGCTGACCAGCATCAGGATCATCGGCACGGCAACGATGGCTTGCGACAACCACGCGGCAAGTGTCTCATGTTCAAAATTCGGCAGCAGGATCAGCGAACCGGCCAACCACAATGTCAGCAGCAGATTACCCACCGCCGAAACCCGCTGGGCAATCCAGTGCTGGCTCCCGTGCTTTGCCGAACCTAACCCGCGAACCTGGCCGATGCTTGTTCCGTTGCCCATTCCTAAATCCCCGAATAACGCCATGCAATAAGCAAGGCGACAAATGCTGTTGCGAAAAATGCGGCAATGAATACCGCCCATGTCCATGAACGATTGCTGTTCAACTCAAAGCCTGCGCCCATGTCCATCACCAAATGGCGCAGCCCCGAAAACAGGTGCTGGAAAAAACTGTAGGTCACGGCAATGGCCAACAGCCGAAAGAACCAGTTTGAAATCATCTGTACTGTTGTTGCCGTTTCCCCGCCGGAGATCGCATAGCTTTGAAAGTTTGCATAGCTTTCTGGACCACCGGCGATCGCATACAACCACCAAAGCAAAGCGATCATCCCCGCAGTTGCCATAATAAAGCCGGTAACACGGTGGATAATCGACACCATCATCGCCGGGCTGCGGCGGTAAATTCCCAGATGCGGCGATAAAGGCCGTTTTGCGTTTGCACCCATCGAAACTATTTCCCTTATACTTTCCAAGTGACCTACGGTGAAGTAACTTCTGCGTTGCTCTTTAGTCTTTTGAACGAGAGGCGCAAGGGGCTGAAATCCTGTATCACTAACGCTCTATTAACCATTTTGTGTGATAGCAATTGCAACCCGCAATGACCGTGTTGCAACAATTTTTCTAGGATAGCTAAATGTCATCAAATTACGAACAAACGTCGCAAAGAAGCAGAGCGATTGTTGACCTATTCAATTTTGATGGCACGTTAGTCGAACACTGCAATACAATCGGACATTTGCTGAAGGATGATTTCTTAGGGTTTAGTAATGATTATTGGTCTTATTGGGCCAAGCTTGGAACATCTAATGAACTTAATGATCCCGGGCATGTACAGAAAATGGCCCTGCAAACCGAAGCATTTCTTAGAAAGAAATTCTCGAAAATAGACGATTCGGAATGGATTGAAGGCTTTCGCCAGCAGATAAAAGATGCGTGTGAACGCAAGCTCCCTTTGGAACTCGTAATCTCCGCGTCTGCCAATATTGGCCGTGACATCATTCACACCTTGCTGACTAAAATCGACCCCGCCGATTCCCGGCACCGCGATATCATTAATGCAGCTTTGGTCGCGTCTTCGCTGGAATCAGCTATTATAGCGACCTGTTACATTGACTTTGACCGTGCGGTAAAAGAACGCGAGCAACTTGCATATTCCAATGAATTCGAAAACGACATCGGCGCAACAGCAAACGAAGTTGCCGAACAAACCAATCTTTTGCGTCAACAAGCTGCAAGCAGTTCGCTAATGGCACACGGAATGCTCAGCAAAGCATCCGAGGTTGCCGCCGCTTCCGAACAATCCGCAGTTGCCATGCGCGAAGCCGCACAAACCGCAGCAGGCCTGATCCGCGCCATTGAAGATGCCCGAACCGAAGTGGAGACAGCATCCGATGTTGCCAATCGTGCATCGGCGCAAGCAAGTGCAGGCGTTGCGGCAACCGATACATTGTCTGAACAATCGCAATCAATTGACTCAATTCTTGGCCTAATTCGTGAAATAGCAGGGCAAACCAATTTGCTCGCTTTGAACGCAACGATCGAGGCTGCACGCGCTGGTGACGCCGGACGCGGCTTTGCGGTTGTGGCGCAGGAAGTCAAAAGTCTGGCCAATCAAACCGCGGCAGCCACCGATGAAATTGCCAAGAAGATTTCTGCCATCCAAAGCGCTACCAAGGCTTCGGTTGAATCCAACGCCTCCATCCGCAAGACGGTTGAAGAAGTTAATCAATCGGCCATGCGGATTCAGCGGGCAATGGAAGATCAGGCGCAAACTGTCACCATGATTACGGCATCTGTCGATGAAACAGCACTTGCTGCAGATTTGATGTCGAACACCATTTCGGCAATCCGCAGCGATACCGAAAATGTGGTCTCCGAAATCAGCGCACTGGAAATCGGTTGCGGCCAAGTGAATGACAGGATTACAGCGCTTCAGGTAAATGCAGGTCGCTTTGTTAGCAATTTAGCACGCTAAATAGTTTCACAACCCGCCCCTTACCGTTAGGGACGGGTTATGAATACACAATCGCCCAACATATTTTTAACGGGTGCAAGCCGGGGCATCGGTCGCGCCATTTTGGATCAGCTGACCGTGCGCGGTGCCAATGTAATCGGCCATGCAAGCACCGCTTCTGATGCCGGGCTTTTAAGCGCTGATTTGTCAGCGGATGGTGCCGCCATATCCTTATGGCAATCCGCACTCGACCATTTTGATGGTCGCATTGATGTGCTTATCAATAATGCGGGTATTTTTGAAACCAATCCCCTGAATGCCAGCGACAAAGACTGGATCGCCAGTTGGGATCGCACCTTAAAAATCAATCTGACCGCATCCTCCGAGTTATCCCGCCTCGCAGTCCTCCACTGGCAGGCGCGGAACAGCGGAGGCCGGATCGTCAATATCGCAAGTCGTGCGGCACACCGCGGCGATTCACCGGCGCACTGGCATTATGCGGCATCAAAGGGCGGTATGGTCAGCGTCACCAAAACTATCGCGCGCGCTTATGCCGCACAGGGAATTTATGCCTTTGCCATTTGTCCCGGATTTACCATGACCGGCATGGCGCAGGATTATCTCGACAGCCGGGGCGGTGACAAATTGCTTGCCGACATCCCCTTGGGTCGCGTTGCCGAACCTGGCGAAATTGCCAGTATAACAACATTTTGCGCACTGGATGCGCCGCCGTCTATGACTGGCGCGGTGCTTGATGCGAACGGTGCCAGCTATGTCCGATAGCTGGAAACTCACTTTGCCGTGCACACGCCGTGAAGCAGAAGCACTGGACGCGGATTTTGATTTCCTTGCTGAACTGGAACCCGCGCCCACGATAGTTGTGCAGGAGACCGAGGCATTTAACGATGCCAAATGGGAACTGCTCGCTTATTTTGAGGGCAAGCCCAGCAAAAACTGTATCGCAGCTATTCAGGCAAAATTGCCAAGTGCGGCAAAGGCCAAGGCGCTGATTGAAAAACTGTCACATCAGGACTGGGTAACGATCAGCCAGCAAGACCTGCGCCCTGTCCATGCAGGCCGTTTCTATGTTCATACTGCGGCCAATAAAGGCATCGTGCCGCACGGGGCCAAGGCATACAGAATCGAGGCCAGTCAGGCCTTTGGTACCGGCGGACATGAAACCACAACCGGGTGCTTGGCGATGCTCGATCATATGAAGCGTACCGGAATGCGGTTTGACCATATCGCCGATATCGGCACTGGTACGGGCCTGCTCGCATTCGCAGCACGGCATTTATGGGCGGACGCATATTTGACTGCATCGGATATCGATCCCGTTAGCATCGACGTGACCGCCGGGAATGCAATACTAAACGGCGTTACCTTGGGTCAGGGCAAAGGCCGTTTGGCGCTGTGCATCGCATCGGGCACCGACCATGAAATGATCCAGCGCCGTGCGCCTTATGATCTGGTGATCGCCAATATCCTCGCTGGACCGTTGGTTGAACTGGCGTCAAGCTTTGCCGATATACTGGAAGAAGGCGGGACGCTGATTTTGGCTGGGTTGCTGAATACGCAAGCCAGTTCCGTCGCCATGGCCTATCGTGCGCAGGGTTTCCGTGTGGCGCAGCGTAAGGACACTGGCGACTGGCCTTGCCTGCGGCTGGTGAAGCGCCGCAACTTTGGATGGAAACGGCCAAAACGCGCGCCCCGCCATACAAGCCAACCGCCGGGGGATTTTGGTACTTGGTGATAGGGTCAGTATCTACCTGTCAACTACCTGCCCCGATCATATCCGCAATCGTTACAAATTTCTCTCTTGGCGCGCCGTCTCTTGCGCGCGCCACTTCGGCTTCTTCGATCCGTTTCCAGTCGCTGAACTTGACGACTTTTACACCGCGTTGATCGAGTATCGCGTCCAGGCCGACGCGGCCTTCTTTGCCCGCTCCTTCACTTATGTCTTCGGCCAGCAAATCGACCACGCCGTAGCCATCTGGCCGGTTAGTACCAATGGTACCGCTTGGTCCGCGCCGTGCCCAACCAACACAGTATAGCCCCGGTAATATCCGGCCTTTGTCGCTGGCAAAACGCCCACGTCCATGTTCGAACGGGACACCTTCGATAGGCGGGGTTTGATATCCGATACAGCTGATAACGGCCGAACATTCTAGTGCATAGGTTTCACCCGTGCCCACGCTGCGGAGCTGGTCATCAAGTGCGGTGCGTTCAATGACAATACGCTCGACCTTCCCGTCCCCTTCGACTGCTATGGGTGCAGCAAAGAAATCGAACTCGATGCTGATATCTTTGTCGCCGCGTAAGCTTTCGGGGATAGCCGCGAACTCGCGTAAGTGCGTAACCGATTTACGCATGCCTGGTTCCAACAAAACATCTGCGCCAATATCAGGCAAGTCGCTCGCTTCAACACGCAGAGTTGCACGGGCCAGATGACCAAGTTCCCCCAACTCCTTGGGCGTCATCGCAATCTGGTGCGGCCCGCGCCGTCCAAGGAAAGTGATCTGATCGGTTTTCGCATCATCCAAAGCATCAAGCGCATGGGCAACGATATCCGAGCCAGCAAATTCGGCGCGGGTCTTTGATAAGATACGCGCCACATCAAGCGCAACATTACCGTTGCCGATAACGACAATATGTTTGCCGCTTAAATCAGGGTTCAAATCCGCAAAGTCAGGATGGCCATTATACCAACCGACAAAGGCGGCGCTGCCATAAACTTGCGGCAGGTCACCGCCCGGCATCTCCAGTTTGCGGTCATTGGGTGCACCGGTTGCGAGCACGACTGCGTCATAAAGCCCCCGTAACTCATCGATGCTGACATCCTTGCCAACACCGACATTGCCGACAAAACGGACATTGTTCGACAGCGCGACTTTCTCATAGCGTCCCGACACCGCCTTTATCGATTGATGGTCCGGCGCCACACCAAAACGGATCAGGCCAAAGGGAACAGGTAATCGATCAATGATATCAATCCGGACATCATCGCCAAATTTCTTCTGTGCTGCTTCTGCTGTGTAATAACCAGCCGGCCCTGAACCAATAATCGCGATATGCCGCATCTGTGCTCTCTCCCCTACCTTATTCCCTTAGTCGGAATGCTAGCGGATGTGCAGCAAAAAGGAAGAGCGGAGAGGGAAGTGCGATTACGCAGCCTGCTTCACCTCATGGGGTGCATCCAAAAACGTCCGTATGGCCGCAATCGTCTCTTCAGCATGGCTCAGCATAAACAAATGTCCGCCGTCCTTGATTTCGATCAATGTTGCATTGGGGATTAGCATGTTGAGAAACTTGCCATTGGCAATCGGCACAATCTGGTCATCGCCGCCCATCAGGATCAGGGTTTCTTTTCGCATAAATGGCAGGAACGGTGCGCTGGTCCAACCCAACATCGCGAGCAGCTGATAAAAATAGCCGGTCTTTGACGGCGGGGTGATGCGGCTGATATGGCTGCCTTTACCGTCGGTTGATCCGCCGTAGAGCGTCTTGAAATGCTTATCCATGAAATTGGGATCGATATAGCGGCGCGGGTCGGCCATTTTGATAAGGGCTGCGGGATTGCCCGGCACCATCAGCATACCTGCGCTGGTCGCTGCCAGGATCAGCTTGTTTACGCGCGCGCCGTTTTGCAGGGCAAATTGCTGTGCCATCGCCCCGCCCCAGCTGACGCCCATCACGTCAACCACGCGCATGTCAAACCGGTCGAGAAGCAGTGCTGCAATCCGTGCCATCAGGACCGCGTTATAGGGAACCACGGGATCAGGCGACCCGCCTACGCCGGGCATGTCAAATGTAATGAAATCGCGGTCACCCAACATTTCGGGAAGCGGAGCCACAGCCTCAATATTCGCGCCGATACCGTTGAAGAACAATAACGGCAAATGCTTGGCTCTACCCTTGGGCGCAAGCCACCGTGCAACACGCAGCGTACGGCCATCAACGGTCTCCATTGTAAAGATTGGTCCCGTAATGGAGCCATGACGTGCCTTGGTCATATGTTTCCCTGCGTTCTTTTTGGCCCTATGCTTGGCCCAATTCTTGGATCACACACGCAGGTTTAGCGGCAAGTGAAGCGGTTTCAACAGAAAACGACGCGGTGCCCCAACTCTTTTTCTGCACCGTTGGGCACAAACCTTAGGTCACCGTTAAACTAAAATGCATTTTTCGCTTGACTAAAAAGAACATATAGTGAACATTAGTGTAAATCAATGCTAATGGAGAGTGTTATGACCCTGATTGCTTCCACCCTTTTTATCGCGGCATTGCTGTTGTCGGTATATACGATGTTGATGACTGTGGCCCGGGCGCTGCCGCGGATTGAGCAGGTGCTTGCCGAACGTAATGCTGTGGTTGCGCAGCCGCGGATGATCCGGTTGGGCGAAGTGCGCAGGACGGGCGCGATCCGGCAACAGGCGACCATCTTACCATTTGCGCCGCGTGCTCCGCGAAAAAGCTATACCGGGGGCTGTATCCGGGCGACGGAAACGCTTAAATTGGTGGCTTAGTTCCTACCCTGGACCCTGTTTCATTTTGGCTGAACCAAAATGCTGGTCTAGTTTGTTTGTTTTTGCGCGATTTCTTAATCATCAGATGGTTCCATCTGATTGGAAATCGCTCTAGTTCCGGGCAAGCATGAGATACAAAAAAGGCCGCCCTGAACAAGGCGGCCTTTTTGTGTTTCAGTCTAGTTTGTGTTCCGGTCTAACCAAACCATATCTGTTAAGCAGGCGGAGCGTTAATTCCCCGCCCTGCTCACATCAATTAACGGCGTCTTTAAGAGCCTTGCCCGCTTTGAACTTTGGTTGGTTCGAAGCTTTAATGGTCATTGGTTCGCCGGTGCGTGGGTTGCGTCCGGTTGATGCCTTACGCTTTGCAACTGCGAATGTGCCAAAACCGACCAAACGTACTTCATCGCCTTTTTTCAGCGATGATGTTATGGCTTCAAAAGTTGCTTCAACAGCCTTAGCTGCGTCTGCTTTGGTGATGCCGCTTGCGTCTGCAACTGCACTGACGAGATCTGCTTTGTTCATGGTATGGGAACCCCCTCTCAGATAAATATTAGATTCTTATGAATCACGGCATAGCCGGTGACAGGATAATGAGCAGAATAGTGTCTATGTCAAAGGAAAAACGGCATAAAACCGCGCTTTCCTGTGAAAAACCATCCAATCTGCGCCAATATGAGCAAAATCAGGGGTTAATGCGTCACACCAGCACTTGTCGCCCCTACGGAAACGGGTGGTAAAAGCGCGGCCAATTCATCGGCTTCGGTCCATTCAATGGGTATGAGTGGTGCGATCAATGCACGCGCCAGCACCTGATCGACATGGGAAACCGGAATAATCTCCAAGCCATTTTTGATATTTGCAGGAATTTCGGCCAAGTCTTTCTCGTTTTCCTGCGGGATCAAAACCGTCTTGATACCACCGCGCAATGCGGCGAGCAGTTTTTCCTTAAGACCTCCGATGGGCAACACGCGCCCACGCAGCGTGACTTCGCCCGTCATCGCAACATCGCGGTGGACGGCAATCCCGGTCAGCGTTGATACAATCGTCGTCACCATGCCGATGCCCGCCGACGGGCCATCCTTTGGTACCGCACCTTCAGGCAAGTGGATATGCACATCCTTACGAGCAAATATGCTCGGCTTGATCCCGTAACTGGGGGCACGCGCCTTAACATAGCTGAGTGCTGCCTGAATAGACTCGCCCATCACTTCACCAAGCTTACCAGTGGTGCGGATCTGCCCCTTACCAGGCACAGTCACCGCCTCAATCGTTAGCAGCTCGCCGCCCACTTCGGTCCAGGCAAGTCCGGTCACGGCACCAACCTGGTTTTCTTCCTCACCCATATCGTGACGGTATTTACGGACACCGGCAAAATCGGCAAGGTTATCGGGCGTGATCGCGACACTGGTTACCTTGCCCTCAAGGATTTGGCGCAACACTTTACGCGCCAGCTTGGCAATTTCGCGTTCAAGGGTACGGACGCCTGCCTCGCGGGTGTAATACCGGATCAGGTCTTTCAGCCCGTCGTCAGAAAGCGAGAACTCGCCTGTCTTCAATCCGTGTGCTTCAATCTGTTTATCGAGCAAGTGCCGTTTGGCAATCTCAAGCTTTTCATCCTCGGTATACCCCTCCAGCCGGATAATCTCCATCCGGTCGAGAAGCGCTTGCGGTAAGTTCATCGAGTTTGCGGTGGTCACAAACATCACATCGGACAAGTCGATATCGACCTCAAGATAATGGTCATTGAACTTGTCGTTCTGTTCAGGATCAAGCACCTCAAGCAAAGCCGATGCCGGATCACCGCGGAAATCCTGACCTAGTTTGTCGATTTCATCCAACAAGAAGAGCGGGTTCATCGTCCCTGCTTTTTTCAGGTTTGCTGCAACCTTGCCCGGCATGGAGCCAATATAAGTGCGCCGGTGTCCGCGAATTTCGGCTTCATCGCGCACGCCGCCAAGTGACTGCCGGATAAATTCGCGGCCCGTTGCCTTGGCAATCGATTTACCAAGCGATGTCTTGCCCACACCTGGAGGACCAACAAGGCATAGGATCGGTCCCTTCAGCTTATTCGTGCGCGCCTGCACCGCCAGATATTCGATGATCCTGTCTTTGACCTTCTCCAGCGCGTAATGATCGTCATCTAGCACGCTTTGCGCCTTGGCAATATCGCGCTTCAGCTTGGATTTCTTGCCCCAGGGGATGCCGAGCAATGTGTCGAGATAATTGCGCACAACCGTCGCTTCGGCGGACATCGGCGCCATACCGCGCAGTTTTTTCAATTCCGCTGTGGCTTTTGCCTTGGCTTCCTTGCTAAGCTTCATCGTATCGATCTTGGTCTGCAGCTCGGCCATTTCGTCGCCGCTCTCGCCCTCGTCATTGCCGAGTTCTCGCTGGATCGCCTTCATTTGTTCATTGAGATAATATTCGCGCTGGGTCTTTTCCATCTGACGTTTTACGCGGCCACGGATTTTCTTTTCAACCTGCAATACACCAAGTTCGCCCTCCATAAAGGCAAACGCCATTTCAAGGCGGCGGAGCGGATTGGCCTCGATCAGCAGCGATTGTTTATCTGACACCTTCAAATGAATATTAGCCGCCACCGCGTCGGCAAGTGCGGCGGGTGTTTCTATCTCGACAAGTTGCACAGCCGTTTCGGCGGGCATTTTCTTATTGAGTTTGGAATAATTCTCGAACTGGTCAATGACAGACCGCATCAGCGCGGTTGCCTCTGCACCTTGCGCACTTTGCTCCTCGATCATTGTCACTTGCGCTTCGACAAAGTCAGAGCCACGTTCGTGCAGCTCAACCAACTCGGCGCGCTGCTTGCCCTCCACCAACACACGCACCGTGCCGTCAGGCAGCTTAAGCAGCTGCATAATCTGCGCGGTTACGCCGATATCATACAGGTCGTCTTTCTCGGGATCGTCCTGTGCCGGATCAAGCTGAGCGACGAGGAAAATTTCCTTGTTCCCCGCCATCGCCTTTTCAAGCGCTATCACCGATTTGTCACGGCCGACAAATAACGGCACAATCATGCCGGGAAAAACGACGATATCACGTAACGGCAACAGGGGGTAAGTATGTTCCATAAATGCTCCAAGGCGGATGATGTGATTGTTACAATCATCCTGTTGCAAGCAATATGTGCCTATTCCGCCTGCTTTCAATGGGAAAGCGGCAAAGGGATCGATTTATCTGGGGAAAAACTACAATTCTTGCTTTCGACTTTTGGCGGCCTCGGCCCACATTAACGCTGTGTCTAAGCTCTTTGTTTTGCCTTTTTCAAAATAGAAACAGCCATTGACCTCATATATGCCTAGACCTTCAATATATCCGGCCATTTCTTCAATATTTTTTGGCCTTTCTGGGTGTCCGACCGCCGAAATATTCCTAATTTTTCTTTGAACAGGTAGAGTGTTCGTTTTATCCATCACAATCATAAAAAAACCAAGGAAAACTGCACCAACCGAGACAATTACGTAATTTTGCTTATCGTTCATTAGTCCAATATTATTCACTCTACCATAACCAGAAGATACGGACGTATCCATGCTCAAAGCGAACAACAGCCCACACAAACCCAAAATTAGAACAACAATACCTAGTGCTTTAATAAATCCCCCTAATTATTCCAAGTTCAAAACGGCAGCTTAAATCCGGCAGGTAATGGCAAACCGCTGGTCATCTTGCCCATTTCCGCATTGCTGGCCGCGTCGGCCTTTTCACGGGCATCATTGAACGCAGCAGTGATAAGGTCTTCCAACATCTGTTTATCGGCTGGCACGATCAGGCTGTCATCAATCGCAACGCTGATAATCCGGCCCTTTCCCGTTGCGCGTACCTTTACCAGTCCACCGCCAGAAACGCCTTCCACTATGATAGTATCAAGCACAACCTGCGCCTGATCCATCTGTTTTTGGATATTCTGCGCCGCGTCTTGTGCGGCTTTAATCATGTCTTCCATCGATTTCATGCGGTAAGGCTCCGTTTATTATCGCTGTCGTCATGATCGAGCAGCTCTGCGTCAGGGAAAGCGGCAAAAGCAGCTTTCACTAGGGGGGATCCCATAATCATATGCCGTTCAGCATCAGCCTGTGCGCGTTCGACCTCAAGCAATGTCGGCGCGGCATCGCCCTCACCCAGCTCCAGATCCCAGCGTTCGCCAGTAGTTTTTTGCAGTGCGTCCCGAAGATCGGCACTGAAACCGGGACTTATCGGTCCCGCCAATTGATACACAAGACGCGGCGGCGCATATTCGATGATACGCATAACATCACGCATCGTGGCTTCTAGCATGGGGTAATCTGGCTCCAGCGCAGCAAGCAAAGCTGCAAAGTCGGATGGTATTTTCGATGTAGGGGTATTGGTTTCCTGAGCATTTACAGGCGCTGTGGAAACCGGGGGTGCAATACTGCCCCCACGCTCAATCAACTTTGCCAGCTCACCTGGATCAGGCAAGCTTGCGCCGTGAACCACGCGCAGCAGGGCCATATCGCTGCATTCAAGCGGCATTGAGGCGCGCGATACTTCGTCATGGCCTTTCAAAAGCAATTGCCACAACCGGTGGAGCACAGGGAAAGTCAGCTGGTCGCTCGTTGCCTCAACACTATCGCGGCTTTCATTATCAAGCGCCCCGTCATGCGGCGCACCGATTTTCGTGAGCGTCAACCGGTGAACTTCTGCAAGCAACCCCGACATCATCGCCAGCGGTTCAACCCCCAGATTATATTGCGCCCGCGCCTCGGCCAGCATCGCTTGTGCATCGCCACCCAAGATAAGGCCGAACAAACGCCGCACTGCGCCGCGATCCGATAACCCCAACATATCGCGCACCTGCGCCGCGGTTACTGTGCCATCGCCGTCCAGATCAGCATGGGCAATCGCTTGGTCAAGGATCGAGAGACCATCGCGTACCGACCCTTCA
This sequence comes from Sphingomonadales bacterium, assembly GCA_043760355.1. Lineage (GTDB taxonomy): Bacteria > Pseudomonadota > Alphaproteobacteria > Sphingomonadales > Sphingomonadaceae > Sphingorhabdus_B. Next base: position 34,895 of record JAYUPC010000016.1, on the reverse strand, counting down.
GCGGCTTGCGCAATAAGCAACAATGCTTCTGGTTCAGCGCGGACATTTTCTTTGGACGTGATATCGGTGAACTGTTTGACCAATGTTTCGACCGTGATCCGTTTCAGGTCAAACCGCTGGCACCGTGATAATACGGTGATCGGAACCTTGTTCACTTCGGTTGTCGCAAACAGGAACTTCACATGGCCCGGCGGTTCTTCAAGCGTCTTCAGCAGCGCGTTAAAGGCGTTTTTCGACAGCATGTGTACTTCGTCGATAATATATATCTTGTACCGCGCCGAAACCGACGCATAGCGAACAGCCTCAATAATCTCGCGGACATCATCCACGCCAGTATGGCTGGCCGCATCCATTTCGATCACATCGATATGGCGCCCCTCGGCAATGGCCACGCAGGGTTCGCACACACCGCAGGGAGCGATTGTCGGTCCACCCTGCCCGTCTGTACCGATACAATTCAGCGCTTTGGCAATCAGCCGTGCGGTCGAAGTTTTGCCCACCCCGCGAACTCCGGTCATCAGGAACGCATGCGCCAGCCGGTCGCGCTTGATCGCATTACCGAGTGTCTGCACCATGGCATCTTGCCCGATCAGCTCGGCAAAGGTCTGCGGCCGGTATTTGCGCGCCAGCACACGGTAAGCCGCGCCACCAGATGCAGGTTGTGAAACAGCAGGTAAATCCAGCCCAAGCCCCAAAGCGTCACCCGGCATATCGGGATCGCGTTCGGTCGCAGTATTTTCGTTGGAATCAGGCATTGAAACTCAGTCTACAACCGCCACTGGAAAATGTCGAAAGCTTTGCATCGATAATCGCATAGAATATTGCAAAATAGGAGCCGGACGACCCGCAGCGAATTCGTTGTGGCTGCTTCCGTCAGGATCTGACCAGATTGGCGAGTGCCACGCCCATCCGACTCCCGTGGGCGCATATGGCGGTGAGCTGCGCTAAATGCAAGAGTTTCGCCAAATAAGGTAAATTCATGATTATCCTATCCCAAGAACGATAGATTTACCCTGATTGATTATAACTTGTTGTGCAAACATGGAGACGAGCCAATGACTGTGTTAGAGACCACCGCAAAAGAAATTTTGACGTATGCAGACGCAGCAATGGAAGACCGCAGCGCGCCGCGTATGAAGCTGCGTATTCCTGCGCAAATGCGTCCATCGGGTTTTCCCGGCTTTAGTGTAATCGTAAAAGATTTGTCGCTGTCCGGTTTTGCAGCAGAAGCCCTTACAGGTATGAAGCCGGGCACACGCATCTTTCTGACTTTGCCCGGCCTGGCTGGACAACAAGCCGAAATCGCCTGGAATGATGGCACAATGGTTGGTTGCGCATTCAGCAACATGCTCAATCAAGCCGTACTGGATTCGATCCTGAACCGCTATACAATCTTAGATTAAGGCTTCTTCTCGGCATCAACGGCGGCTTGAACGGCCTTGTAAAATGCTTCTCGTCCTGCGCCAACTGTATCGGGATCAGTTGCTTTTGGCCAATTGCTGTTGCTGGCAATCACCAGCTTGCGTTTCACATCAATAAAAATGCCCTGCCCGAATATGCCTTGTGCAGCAAATGTGCCGTCGGGATTTGTCCACCATTGATACCCATATCCGCCGCCTTGCCCCTTAACCTGATCGGTAGTGGCGGATGCTAGCCAATCAGCTGGCACAATAGATTTGCCGTCAACCAGCGCGCCGCCCATGATGAACAGGCCAAAGCGCGCGAAATCACGGGTTGATGCTTGCAAACAACAGCCGCTGATTTCATGGCCGGTTGAACCCAGCAACCAGCTTGCGTCTTGTTCCATACCATATGGTTTCCAGACTTTTTCGGAGAGATAATCCGACAGTTTCTTCTTGGTGGCCGAGCTGACCAACACCCCAATCAGATTTGTTTCGCCCGTTTTATAAACCCATTTCGAACCCGCAGGTGCCTCGCGCGGTAATTTGCGCATATAACTGACGGTCACGTCCATGCCGGGTTCAGCCTTGTGTTCATTGAACCGGGCGACATCGGAATTGGGATCGGCATAGTCCTCGTTCCACTTAACCCCCGATGTCATCGTCAGCAATTGCCGGATCGTCACATCATCATATGCCGAACCTTTCAGATCGGGGATATAGGCCGAAACCTTATCTTCGATGCTTTTGATATAACCGTCTTTGATCGCCGCGCCGACCATGGTTGAAGTAAACGATTTGGCAACCGAAAAGCTCGTCCATTTACCGTTACCATCAAAACCGAGCCCGTATTTTTCCAGCCGGATTTTGCCGTCCTGCACAATGACCAGTCCCGCTGTGCGCTGCGCTTTCATATACGCATCAACATCGGTCGGGATATTGATCGGCGCGCCTTTGGGCATCGGATAGACCTTATCCCCAGCCTCGATAATATTGACTTTGGCCAGAACCGGCAGGCGGTCCATTGTGCGAAAAGCCGCGTCACGCTGGGGAATGGACCAGAATAGGACATTGCGGTCGGTGGGCAGGTTCGCCGCCAGACTGCGCATATCCTTATCCATAGAAAACCAGGTGACGCCCAGCGCTACCAAGGCAATTAACACTATCCCGATGATCCATTTCCGCACTTTATCTCTCCCCCAGCAGCCTAGCTATTTTTTTACAAGCGTGACCTGACTAACATTAATTCCGTTCCCGCGAAATCCACCTTCACAGTACATCAGATAAAAACGCCACAGACCAATGAATTTTTCGTCAAACTGCGCAGGCAATTTTTTTTCAATAATCGCCGCTTCAAACTGCACTCGCCAGCGGCGCAGTGTTTCCGCATAATCAAGACCGAAATCATTTTGGTCCTGCCACAATAGTCCGCGATCCTGCGCCAGTTTTCGAAAACGGCTTTCCGAAATGAGCATCCCGCCCGGAAAAATATAGCGCTGGATAAAATCAACATTGGCGGCGTATGTTTCGAATGCATCATCATTGATCGCGATATACTGGATCGCCGCCCGCCCACCGGGTTTCAAACACCGTTCGATGCAATCAAGATAGTCCGGCCAATAGGCTTGGCCAACTGCCTCGACCATTTCGACGCTGGCGATGGCATTATATTCGCCGGTTACGTCGCGGTAATCTGTGATCGATACGGCGGCATGATCTTTATAAGCAAACAGCCTGTTGTCCGCATACGCCTTTTGCTCAACGGATAAAGTGATCCCGTGATAGTCGATATCCCGCGCTGTTAGCGCCGCCTGCGCCAAACCGCCCCAGCCGCAGCCGATTTCGAGCAAGCTATCTCCGTCGTTTAACGCAAGCCGATCAAGCAAGGCGGAGTTTTTGGTATGTTGCGCGTGTTCAAGCGTTTCGGTTTCCAGAACCGGCTTGGTAAAAAGCCCACTGGAATAGCTCATACCCGGATCAAGCCAGGCCGTATAGAAATCATTGCCCAGGTCGTAATGAAATTCGATATTGCGCCGTGATCCTGCCTTACTGTTGCGCCGCAACCAATGCAGCATCCGCCCGGCAAGTTTCATGGGCAGCGATGGCCGAGCGCTGTTCTTTAACGAAGCACGATTGCTTACGAACATGTCGAATATCTGCACCGGATCCGGGCTATCCCATTCACCAGCGGCCCAACCTTCATACAGGCCGATCGACCCGGCCCAGCCGATACGCACCAGCGCGTGCCATTGCCGGATGTTCATTTCTGCCTTTGGGCCCGGCCCACGTCCGCCCAGAAAACGTCGGCTGCCATCGGGAAGGCTGCCCTCTATCGCGCCTTCATTGATCCCGGCATCCATCCGGTCAAGCATAGCATGACAGCCGCGTGCCAAAACTCCAGAGAATAGCTTAGAAAAAAACCCGCCGCTTGCCCCGAACCTATTGGTATCGGAGGACAAGTGACGGGTTTCTATATGTTCGGACGCGTTCATAATGTGCGCCTATGCTACAGCGGCGCGCACTTGGCAATTGCCGCTATAGTCAAAATTGCTGCTGATTATTTTTTCAAAGAATCCCGGATCTCGGTCAACAAATCAACCTCGCTTGGTCCTGCTGGCGCCGCGCTGGTCATCGTGATGTATTTATTTGCCTGCTTCACAATCATAAAAATAATGAAGGCCAAAATAATGAAGTTCACCACAGCTGTTACAAATGATCCGTAAGCAAATACATTCGCTCCGCCAGCACGTGCTGCGGCAAGTGAAGCACCTTCAGCAGCTGTGCCGGAAAGGACGGTATATTTGCTCGAGAAATCAACACCGCCGGTCAGGTATCCGACAATCGGCATGATGAGATCATCGGTGAGAGATGACACGATTTTTCCAAACGCCGCGCCGATGATAACACCGACAGCCAGATCAAGCACATTACCTCGCGCGAGAAATGTTTTAAATTCACTGAACATTATATGTTTCCTCCTTCTTTACGAATTACCCACCTTGTTATTGCGCCATATTTACAAACTGTCGAGTCCAGCGATTGTAAAACCTTTATCACTGCCATATATGCACAATACACATACTCATTTATGAAGGAGCCCGTTTATGCGTTTCCATTATGCAAAATTCTTGGCCGTGCCGGTTTTAGCGCTTTCAGTTAGCGCTTGTGGTATCAATAGCGTTCCGACTGCGGAAGAAAACGCCAAGGCGAAATGGGCCGATGTAGAAAGCGCCTATCAACGCCGCGCTGATCTGGTTCCCAATCTGGTAGCTACTGTAAAAGGTGCGGCTGCTTCAGAAGGCAAGATTTTGCAGGGCGTTGTGGACGCAAGGGCAAGTGCAACCTCGATCAAGATAACCACCAATGACCTGTCGGATCCAGCCACGTTTGAAAAATACAGCCAGGCACAGAACCAGTTAACTCAGGCGATGGGCCAATTGCGCACCGTTGTAGAAGCCTATCCTACCCTGCAAAGTCAGGAAGGTTTCAAAACCCTGATGTCGCAATTGGAAGGAACGGAAAACCGTATCACCGTAGCGCGCAAGGATTACAACGAAGCCGTTAGGCAGTATAACACCACCATCCGCACATTCCCAGATGTGATCGGTGCAAAGATTGTGTACGGCGCAAAGCCGCTTATTCCCTTCAAAGCAACTAGCCCGGGTGCGCAAGAAGCGCCCAAGGTTGATTTGACGACGAGTTGATCGCCCATACATGCTTTGCCCATAGGGGTTTGAAAATGCGCAACTTCTGGTGTGCCATAATTATTGGTTTTGCTCTATTTTTTGGAGCAAGTGTCAATGCGCAAACATTTCCTGCACTTTCGGGTCGCGTGGTCGATCAAGCCAATTTGCTTGATCCAGCGCAAGAGGCGGCTTTGACGGCCAAGCTGACTGCGTTGGAGACAAAAACGCAGCGGCAAATGGTGGTGGCAACGGTTAGCGATCTGCATGGCTATGACATTGCCGATTATGGCTATCAGCTGGGCCGTAAATGGGCGATCGGCGGCAAAGGCCGCAATGACGGCCTGATCCTGCTCGTTGCGCCTAATCAACGCAAAGTGCGGGTAGAGGTTGGTTACGGTTTGGAAGCCACAATTACCGATGCGCTTTCAGATGACATCATCCGCAACGATATTGTGCCGCGTTTCAAAGCAGGTGATTATCCCGGCGGCATTATCGCGGGCAGCAACCGCCTTGTCACCCAAATGCAATTGCCACCCGAAGAAGCCGCCAAGATAGCGGCACAAGCGAAACAACAAAGTCGTAAATCGGGCGGCGGAATAAACATAAGCGGCATCTTGTTCTGGGTGTTTATCTTCATCTTTATCATTCTGCCGATATTGCGCTCTTTTGGGCGGAATGGCGGACGCAGGCACCGTAGCGGCGGCGTTGGTCCGGTCATCATATGGGGTGGCAATGACTGGGGCGGTGGCGGTGGCGGATCATCCTGGGGCGGTGGAAGCGGATTTGGCGGAGGAGGCGGTTTCTCCGGCGGGGGCGGCAGTTTTGGTGGCGGCGGTGCTTCGGGTGGTTGGTAAAGGAAACGGATGATGGCACTGCACAAGGTCAACCATATGAACGAAGCCGATCACCAGATTGTGAGCGACGCGGTAAGTGCTGCGGAAGTGCATACCAATGGAGAAATAGTTACCATCGTCACCGATTATTCGGACCATTACGGCGATGTCGCCAATCTGTGGGCGAGTATCGCTGCATTTGCGACCTTATCGGCAATAATATTGTTCCCCAAATTCTACCTTGGTTTAGTCGACCAAGCATCAGGTGGGTGGCAACACGCTTATACGCCGGGTGAATATCTGGGGTTTATACTGGCCATTATGGCGATCAAATGGACCCTCATGCGGCTCATTATGAACTGGATGCCATTACGTGTTCTACTGACATCAAAAGGTTTGAAAGAACGCCGCGTCCGCGGGCGCGCAATCGATCTGTTCAAAGTTAGCGCGCAGGGACGTACCATCGCCAGCACTGGTATCCTTATCTACCTTTCCATGCGCGAACACCGTGCTGAAATCGTTGCCGATGCAGCAATCGCCGCCAAGGTCGCTCCAGAGGTGTGGGGCGACGCGATGATCGCCTTGATAACCCATGTCCGCGCAGGACGCGCTGGTGCTGGAATGGCCGAGGCAGTTACGCAAGTCGGCATTGTCCTGGCCGAACATTTTCCTAAAGGCGATGATGCAGTCAATGAATTACCCGACCGGCTGATCGAATTGTGAGTGCAGCCGATTTTCAGGATCATCACGATCAAGACAAACCCGTTGAGATTATGTGGGAGGGTAAGTTTGTCACCGCCAAACGTAAGGGCAAATGGGAATATGTTTCGCGCAGCCGCGGTATAAAAGCCGCTGTTATCCTTGCTATTCATGAAGATCATGTGTTGCTCGTCGAACAGTTCCGCGTGCCTCTGGGTCAAAACTGTATCGAGCTTCCCGCCGGATTGATCGGCGATGAAACGGCAGATGAAAACCCGTTGGATGCCGCTGGCCGGGAGCTTGAGGAAGAAACCGGATACCGCGCCGGAATGCTCGAACATTTAGGAGAGTTCCATTCCTCCCCCGGTATGGTCAGCGAAAGTTTCCATATGATCCGCGCGCATGATCTGGTTAAGGTCGGCGATGGCGGCGGGGTGGAAGGTGAAGGCATCACTGTTCACCGCGTGGCTTTGGATCAGCTTAAGGGCTTTGTTGCTGGCAAACGTGCGCAAGGATGTGCCGTTGATACCAAGCTGCTCATGCTGCCTGGTATGCTGGCATGAAGGAATTTAGCGCTGCCGATGTATCGCGTATCATCGAAATGGCATGGGAAGACCGCACGACTTTTGATGTTATCGAACGTTCTTATGGCTTAAATGAAAGCGGCGTTATTGCCCTTATGCGCCGCGAGCTTAAACCGGGGTCATTCCGGCTTTGGCGCAAACGCGTAAGCGGACGAAACACCAAACACCAAAGCAGAACTTCGTCAGACATCACAAGGCAATATTGTTCGGAGCAATATAAAGTGAACCACGGGCGAAATTCTTAGCGAAAATTATCCGCGTAAGTCTGTAACTTCAATGTCTTTGGTGGCGTTTCTATTATGCTAGTTTTGATACCATTCTTTGCCGCATAAGACCGCGCAGATGCAATGTCTGCGAATTTTAACTGTACCTGCACCTGCGTATCGCCCGAACCGGCCCAACCCATCAAAGGATCGGCTTTACGTGCCTCGCTAGGCATAAATTCCAATACCCATTCATCGGTGTTCGCACGTCCCGATTGCATGGCATTTTTTGGGCGCTGGTAGATACGGGCTGGCATAGGGTTTTCCGTGATTGCGGGTGATGTGCCGCATTGGACGATATCGGGGGGATTCGTCAACTATAGCTTTGCTTGTGCTTTCTTCGTTTTCAAGCTGGCATTGGCCTCCCACGGTGTATCGGGCCAGTTATGTTTGGGATAACGGCCGCGCATTTCCTTTGCCACATCGCGCCAGCTGCCGCGCCAGAATGCGGGAAGATCGCGGGTAGTCTGGATCGGACGACCAGCAGGTGACGTCAGGCTAAGGGTCAGCGCGATATGCTGCGCACCAATCACGGGATGCACATCCAGCCCGAACAGAGCCTGTACGCGCAGTTCAACGGTCGGGCCAACCGGTGCGGCATAATCGATGATATGCGAAGTGCCAGCTGGACTGCTGAAATGGGGCGGCGCAATACGGTCGATCCGCTGCTTGGCATCCCAGCCAAGGATATTATCCAAAGCCTGTGACAAATGCCCCGACGAGATATCAGTAAGTCGCGTTACCGTACGCAGAATAGAAACCAGCCAATCGTCCAAGCCGTCCATCAGCATGGCATCTGCAATACTGTCCTCACCGGCAAACTGCGCACGTTGACGCAGTGCAAGTGCTCCGTCCGACCAAGGGAGAATGTCGATCCCGGTATCGCGGACAGCCTTTACCAAAACTTGCGCCACGGCACCAGGATCAAGCTTTCCTTGTTGTCCCTCCGACAGCGTAATTGCGCCAAGTTTGCGTTTAGACTTTGCTGCAATCCTGTCTGTGACGCGATCATAACGGAGATCGGAATACTCGGTAATCCGGTCCGCAAACTGCGCCAGAATATCGGCCTCGGACAGCGCCGCCGCCGATGTTATCCGTGCGCCTGATGCTGCTCCCTGCATATCCGCCACAGCCAGCCACTCTGCCCGCGCCAAGGAAGATACCGGATCAAGCCGCAATCCCCGTCCGCCAGCACTCAACCAGTTCTCACCCTTAACATCACGGCGTTTGGCGATCCGGTCGGGATAGGCGGTGGCAATCAGAGCGCCAATTGATAATGCGAGCCGAGATGCAGGTTTATTCCCCGCCAACTCAGCCAGGTTTTTGACCAATCGCCGTGCTGCATCGGCCCGGCTACCGCGTTCTTTTGCGAACCGTTCCATACGTGCCTCAAGGTCTTCGCCTTGCCCGCCAAGCCCGCGTTCCTGCATCAGCAGCGCCAGCGTGGCCGCCACCTCACCCTGACCATGCGCCGCTGCTGTAATCACCATATGCGCCAAATTGGGCGGTAACGGTAATTTGGCAAGCGCGGCCCCATGTTTGGATATTCGCCCCTGTTCGTCTATTGCTTCAAGCGCCAACAAATTCTTGCGCGCTTCGTTCAAGGCGGCAACCGGTGGCGCATCCAGCCAGCGTAATTTGGCCGGATCACCCTCCCCCCACACAGCACAGTCAAGCAGCAAGGGAGTTAAATCACTCTCCAATATCTCTGGCGGATCAAAGGGCGGCAGACCACCATTTCCAGCTTCCTCCCACATCCGGTACGCCACCCCTGCCCCTTGCCGCGCCGCACGACCGGCACGCTGTGTTGCGGCGGACAGGCTAGCTCGTTCAGTCACTAATCGCGTCACGCCAGCCGCTTTGTCATAACGCGCACGCCGCGCCATGCCGCTGTCGATCACCACACGGACGCCCTCGATCGTCAGGCTAGTTTCGGCGATATTGGTGGCGAGGATGACTTTTCGCTTGCCCAATGGATCAGGACAAAGGGCGGCACGTTGGAGAGCAGGATCAAGGCTGCCGTGGAGTTGATGTACAGCTATTTCGTCACCCAAATTGGCAAGCTGTTCAGCGGTCCGCTCAATCTCCCGCGCTCCGGGAAGGAACACCAGAAGGTCGCCCTCTTGCTGCCCAAGTACAAAACGAACAGTGCGCGCAACATCTTGTTCAAGCAGCGTTTCTGCACGGCGTCCGGCGTAACGGATATCAAGCGGCCAGCTTTTGCCATCACTGCGGATAACCGGTGCATCCTCCATCAATGCACTAAACCGGTCCCCGTCGAGTGTCGCTGACATTGCAACAAGCCGCAGGTCTGGCCGAAACGCAGCTTGCACTTCCAAGGCCAGGGCCAGCCCGAAATCACTGTCCAAACTGCGCTCATGCACTTCGTCAAACAGCACTGCGCAAACACCATTAAGTTCGGGATCAGATAGTATCCGGTTGCGGAATATGCCTTCTGTCAGGACCAATATCCGGGTTTTTGCCGACTGCTTGCTATCCATTCGTGTGGCATATCCGGTGGACTGTCCGACCGTTTCACCCGCAAGTTCGGCAATCCGTTCTGCGGCCATTCGCGCGGCGATACGGCGCGGACTTAGCAACAGGATTTGGCCATTACACCAAGGCTGCTTTAACAAAGCAGGCGCAACTATCGTTGTCTTGCCTGCACCAGGCGGAGCGATCAGGACGGCATTGGGTTTTGTCGCAAGACAGGCAAGGAGTTCATCAAGAACCTCCTCAACAGGGTATGTCATTAATAGGCCCGGGAAATCGCAAACTCGACCGCCTCGGTTAGCGCGGCTTTTGCGTCACTCGCCGGGAAATGGCCGATGGCGTCGATAGCACGCTGACCGTAATGGCGGGCGCGATCAATCGTATCATCGATTGTTCCGTGAAGGCGCATCAACGCAACCGCGTGGTCAAAATCGGCATCGCTAATCCGGTTCCCCAGCATTGCGTCGCGCCAGAAAGCCTGCTCTTCGGGAGTTCCGCGTCCATATGCCAAAATTACCGGCAACGTCATTTTGCCCTCACGAAAATCGTCTCCGCTGTCTTTGCCCATGGTCACGCCATCGGACACATAATCAATCGCATCATCGACCAGCTGGAACGCAATCCCTAAATTGCGGCCATAGCTGTCGAGTGCCATTTCATCGACCTCACGTTCCGCCACAACAGCCGCAATCTTGCAGGCAGCTGCAAATAAAGCAGCCGTCTTCGCGCCGATAATTTCGAGGTAGCGTTCTTCATTGGTCGCAATCTGGCGCTGGGCGGTCAATTGATTAACCTCCCCTTCGGCAATAACCGCCGACGCATTGGACAGGATTTTCAACACTTTGAGTGAACCGTCTTCGACCATTAATTCAAACGACCGGCTGAACAGGAAATCACCGACCAAAACGGCGGCCGGGTTGCCAAAAATCAGGTTCGCCGCAGTCTTACCGCGTCGCATGTCGGACCCGTCAACGACATCGTCATGTAATAATGTCGCAGTATGGATAAACTCGACTGCTGCTGCTAATTTATGATGCCGGTCACCTGGATAATCGAGCAGCCGCGCACAGGCCAAGGTCAACATCGGCCGCATCCGTTTACCGCCGCCGGCAATTAAATGTCCGGCAAGTTTTGGGATCAAGGGAATTTGCGACTGCATCCGGTCAAGGATCACGGCATTTACGCGGTTCATGTCACTTGCAACCAAATTGAGCATTGGGTCAAGCGATGGCGCAGATTGGCCTTTTATCTGATGGATAGAAGCAGTCATACGTTTTTCTCTGGCAATCCTCATGCAAAGTGGCAAGTGCAAAAGCTGCAAAAACCCTTGTCCTGAATAGAATGTCACGGCAAAGCAGTTGAATGAGTGAAGATTTGACCCTTTCTGCATATCGCAGCAGCATCGATAACATCGACGCAGCACTTGTGTTCATGCTCGCCGAACGCTTTAAAGTGACGCAAGCAGTAGGCGAATATAAAGCAACGGTCAGCTTACCCCCTGCTGATCTGGCACGCGAGGAAAAGCAGATCGAACGGCTTCGGCAACTGGCACATGACGCAAATCTGGACCCCGACTTTACCGAAAAGTTCCTACGCTTCATTATCGATGAGGTCATCCGCCATCACCAACAGATCAGGGACGAGCAATAGGATCACAGCCATTAAACGCGCCCCTAACCCGACATTTCTCTTCACCCCATTGCCTCATACAAAACTCTCCGCCATATAAAGCTGTAATGGAATCCCCGACCAACATCGCTGATGCAGCACGTGCGCGCCTGACCGATGCCTTATTGCTTACTGGTAAGGGAGACCGTGGCGCTTTTGAGGTGCTTTATAAACTGACTTCGGCGAAACTATTTGGCGTATGCCTGCGTATCTTCCCCGAAAGAACTGACGCAGAGGAAGCCTTGCAGGACGCCTATCTCACCATTTGGAATAAAGCCGCAACGTTTGAAAGCGGACGGGCTAGCCCGGTTAGCTGGCTGGTCACGGTGACGCGTAACCGGGCGATTGACCGGCTGCGTTCGGCGGGCAAGGCTCGATATGTGCCGGTTGAAGAAGCGAGCGAGATTGCCGACCCTGCGCCGCTTGCCGATGCGCGGATGCTGGCAAGTGGAGAGAGCCGGGCGCTTTATAGCTGCATCGACACACTTGATGCGCGCGATGCAGGCTTCATTCGGGCGGCATTTATATCGGGGGCGACCTATGCCGATTTGGCAGCGCACGAGGCGGTTCCGCTGGGTACAGTCAAAAGCCGTATTCGCCGTGCGCTGATTAAGCTGCGCGAATGTCTTGGGGGCGATGATGGCTGATTTGACACAAGACGATATCGCACTTGCGGGCGAATATGCTTTGGGGCTACTTGACACAGCTGGCACCGCGAGTGCGTCCGCGCGCGCAGCAACCGACACCGCATTTGGCGCAGAGGTCGAAGCGTGGCGGGAGCGTTTGTTACCGATGCTGGCGGGGACTGACGACGCTGCACCTGTAAATGTCTGGCCAGCAATAGAAGCGAAATTGCGTCAGCCCGTTGCGCAAGATAACATAAATCGCATCCGTTTCTGGCAGATCACATCCTTTGGATCGGCGGGTGTCGCAGCGGTATTGGCGGCCTTATTAGTTCTAAAACCCGCTCCTGCCCTAAAGGTGCCTAATGCGCCCCTGATCGCCGCTCTTGGTAGCGAAACCGGCAAGGCATCGCTCACCGCACGGTATGATCGCATAAGCGGCGACATGCTGCTAACCCCGGTTTCACTCGATACCGGCAATTTGCATCCAGAACTCTGGATTATCCCGTCGGACGGCAAGGCGCGATCACTTGGCATTGTTGCCGGTGACCATGCGACGCAAATGATCGTTCCGGCTGATATGCGCCAGTTTATGGAGCAAGGTGCGACGCTGGCGATTACACCGGAACCAATTGGCGGTGCGCCCGGCGGCAAAGCAACTGGCCCGGTAATTGCGAGCGGTAAAATAATTTCCGTATAATTTTCGTAAATGTGCATCCAAACACATCTTGCTTCCGTTTATTCTAACATCACGCCACCCCCGACGTGTAAAAGGATAGGAAGAGAACTCTATGAAACTCTCACATTTCACAAAATCACTCGCCGCAATTGCTTTGGTTTCGGTTTCCATGTCAGGCAGCAGCGCGATTGCCGGTATGAAGAAGAAGTCACATCACGCTGCTAACCCTATGGTCGGTGGTGCAGCCATGCTTCCCACAAAGAATATCGTAGAAAATGCAGTCAATTCTAAGGACCACACGACATTAGTTGCCGCAGTGAAGGCGGCCGGACTTGTTGAAACACTTTCGAGCCCTGGACCCTTTACCGTATTTGCACCGACCAATGCAGCATTTGCCAAGCTTCCCGCCGGCACCGTCGAAACGCTGGTGAAACCGGAAAACAAGGACACACTGACCAGCATCCTGACCTATCACGTTGTTGCCGGTCGCGTGACCAGCGGAGACCTGGTCAAGATGATTAAGGCTGGCGGCGGCAAAACTACATTTGCAACGGTAAACGGCGGTTCGTTGACCGCAAGGTTGATGGGCAAAAGCGTCATCATTACCGATGCAAAGGGTGGTCAATCAACCGTCACCATCGCTGATGTTAAGCAATCAAACGGTGTGATCCATGTCGTAAATTCAGTTCTGTTGCCGTAACCGGGACAGATGCGGGGATCGGCTTTACTTAACCCTCTTCGTTGGCCGGTCCCCGTACATATTCCTGCGTGCCTGAATGCACGACCTGATCGTCGACTGAAATATCATCGACCATATAATCATCCAGTGTCTCAAGAGATTTATAAAGCGGTGCGAAGTCGGTTTCAACAGTAGTTTTAAGCAATTGATTGAGGCTGTCAATAACAAAATAGCTCTGTTGGTAATCATCGATCCGGTACTGCGTACGCATCACCCGCATCAGATTAAAGTTGATACGGTTCGGACTATCGCTATCAAGCGCAAATATACTCTCCCCGTAACTGGAAACAATACCAGCGCCGTATATCCGCAGACCGTCAGCCTGCTGAATCAGGCCAAATTCAACGGTATACCAATAAAGCCGCGCCAGATGGTCGAGCGCACTAAACCCCAAACTGCGCAAACCGCCCTGCCCATATGCCATCATATAATCGGCAAACACGGGATCGGCGAGCATTGGCACATGGCCGAAAACATCATGAAAAACATCGGGTTCTTGCAGATAATCGAGCTGGTCAGGTCGCCGGATGAAATTCCCCGCCGGAAAGCGCCGATTGGCGAGGTGGTCAAAGAATACAGCATCAGGCACCAGCCCCGGCACCGCCACAACCTGCCACCCTGTTGCTGCCATCAACCGTGCATTGAGTTCACGGTAGTCGGGGATACCAGGCTTTGATAGTTTGAGCACATCAAGCCCGCGCAAAAAAGCATCGGCCGCCCTGCCCGGCAACATATCGGATTGCCGCGCGAACAAAATATCCCACACCCCGTGTTCATCGGTGCTGAACGAGTCCCAATCCTGCGATATCGTCCAATCCGCATTTGCGTGCGGCGGCGGTTGGTCATAAACATAAAGAGCATCGGCCATGAAGGTTGACTAACACGAGCTCTGGCTCAAGGGAACTGGTAACAATTGAAACTGTTTAAGATCACCGGTTTTTGGAGTGCCTTGCGCGCAGCTTCTGGCTGGCTGTTGCTGGTGATCGGCCTCTATTTCGGCGCAGCCTATATCGGCAGCAGCATTCCGGCGAACAGGGAATGGCAACAACCCGAAAACGGCATCCCGATCTTTGTTGAAACCAATGGCGTCCATGTCAGCATAATCGTCCCCGTCACCTTCGCTGGCGAGGATTTGAGCGACCTGATCCGTCTCGATCAACTAAGTGATCCTATGCTGTATGGAACGCATATCATGGTTGGCTGGGGCCACAATGGGGTATACCGCGAAACGAAAACCTGGAGCGATGTTAAGCTCAAAAATATTGCCAGCGCTATTTTCGGGTCAGATTTTACGACGCTACATATCTATCACCTCGTTAACCCGCAGCCGACGCCTTACCGCAAACAGCTGCGCGTGACGCCTGCGCAATATCATAATATCATAACCAAAATCCGCGCCACATTCCGCCTCGACAAACAAGGCCGCAGCGTGGCGATACCTGCTTATGGCCCGAATAACCTGTTCTATAACAGCTACGGCCATTACAGCGCACTCCACACCTGCAACAACTGGACCGGCGATGTCTTGCGCAAAGCTGGTGTGCGGATCGGCCTATGGACCCCGATGCCCGGCGGGGTTATGAAATGGTTTTAGGGTCAGGTGACTAACTCTGCATCCATTTGCGCAGTGCATCGATATCCTGCACGATAATCTTGCTATATTGCCGTTCAATCAAACCCAGCTCTTCCATCTGTATGAGCGATGTTGATATTGTCATCCGGGTAACACCAACAAGTTCGGCCAATTCCTGATGCCTGACCTTCAAAGTGACCGGCGCAGGCCGCCCCCTTGCCATTGTCAACAATATCCGCCCCAATCGTTTGGCCGATGGCAGTTTGCGCAAGACGAGCAAATTATCGAGTGCCTCCTGCAATTGATTGGACAGAGCACGTAATAAATCGAGCGCAACCTGTGGCGATTCTGCAATGGCGCGGGAAAAATCGACATCCCTGATCCAAAGCAATTCACTGTCGCCGATACTTTCAACATCCACCACACGCGCGAACCCGCCGAGGCAGGCCAGTTCTCCAAAACTATCGCCCCGCCCCAGTATCACCAACACCTGCATGTCGCCCTCGGCACGGTAATGCCCTGCTTTTACTTGGCCTTTATCGATAACCCAGAAGCCATCAAGCATATCACCACGGTGCTGTACAAGCTGTCCGGGTGCAAAATTCCGGCGAATGGCGGAGGCATGTAACCGCTCCCGTACCGCATCGGGCAAGCTGCGGAACATCCCCGGGGCACCAACCGAGCGGGAGGTATTTTCGCGATTGCGGCTGGATTGTATAATAGTTGACATTTTCACCCGGCAATCAGCCATATCAATTACATCGAAGCAAGGCTTTTCGGATCTGCATCGTAGAATTTGCGCGGGACAAGCCGCAGGATTTTACGGGTTAAAGGGGGCTAGAGCTTTCGGACGCCGTATGTTGGGGGACATGCGGCAGTCACGTGGCGGCGCGCCGAGTAGCTCCTTAACTCTTGGCGCGCCGCCCCGGTTTTTCATCACAACCAGCGAAAAATACCGGCTGCATAGGCACCAAAAAAACTGTGCGCCCATGTCGCCAATAACCATAGGATAATCCCTATTAGCCATGTTGTGGTGCCGACCTTCACAAATTTGCCAAGCTGCGGCCAATAATGCGTCCGCCGCATCCAGCCATCCCAATCAACGCCCATGGTTGAAATCTTTTTATATTCCTGACCCTTTGCTCCGATCAGCGCGAGAAAAATGATGCTGCCTGAAAATATAAATATTTCGGGTCGCGGTGCTATCAAGATATGGGCGATGCCCCATAAGGCAAAGGACCACATCATGGGGTGGCGCGTTACAAGGAAGACGCCAACCGGAACTTTTACGACAAGCTTTTCAGCATTCGGGCTTGGTAGTGCGGGGTTACCGACAAATGATCCCGCCAATAAAACGGACGCAAGCAGCGTTAATATACTGGCCGCAATCCAGTGCCAATCGCCTACATTCCAATAGGTTGCTCCCACCGGCATTGCCCGGAATACATTGACCATCCAGACAAATGTTATCAGCGATACGATGCTGTAAGCGGCCTGAAACATACGGTTGCCAAATATAGCAACCATTGGTTGGCGCAGTGGGTGGGACATCGCAAAATGGCTTCCGACAAAAGCCAGGCTCGCCACAATCAACAGGAAATAGCCGTCCATTTGAACTCCTCAGCCCCAGATATAGGAGTTGAGATAGCAGAACAAACCTTAACGATCGTAGGCTTTTGGAAGATTGCCCTCGATTGGCCGCTTATATCGGTCACGCAGTCGATCTTGGCGGGTGTCTAGCGGCTGACGGATGCCATCGATCCATAATGCCGTCACCGATGATGATAACTCGAGCGGATCACCGTCCCACAACACGACATCACCGCGACGCCCGGCTTTCAAACTACCTAGCTGATCGCCAAGCCCCATCATTTCGGCTGGACGTGACGTAATACTGGCTATCGCCTGTCCCCAGCTCATGCCGCTTGCTCCGGGCACTTTACTTAACGCGACCATATTACCCGCATGTTGCGCAAGCAGCCGGACTTGCAAGCTATCAAAATCGCCAATCTGGCCAAAGGACACAGAAACCCCTGCCTTTGCCATACGTCCTGCGTTGGACTGAGTTGCGGACAGTGCTTCAAAACTGTCAGGCAAGTCATTCATCGGATTAATGACCACGGGAACATTTGCAGAAGCTATCTCGTCTGCGACTTCCCATCCTTCGGTAACTCCACCCAGTATCATCCGGATCTTTGGAAATTCGGATCGAAGGCCAAGCACGCGGTGGATATCGACCGCACTTTCAACCATTATCATAAGGGGTATCTGGCCATCGATAACCGGCAACAAAGCCTTTAGGTCAGGGCGCTTGAGGAAAAGGTCATCGCTCTTCTTACCCAATCTGTAATCCTGTGCCTCCGCAATCGCATTACGGAAATAGGTGAAGGTGGCAGCCCTGCTCCCGCCGGCATCCGCCGCTCCACCCTCGCCGAATTGAACCAGCTGGAATGCGGATTTCTTGGTAATTGCGTTGAAATCCGCACCCGTATCAATCACAACCCCTTGGCCTGCAAACATGCTGTTCCCGTTGCCGGGAGCAACCACCGCCCGCGTGATACCGCTGGCACGGCTGACCGCAATTGCCTTGGCACGCGGATTGATGGCGTCTGCTGTATCAATGGCGACCGAGAAGGACGATTTGTTCGCAACGGTATCATTGGTCGCATCGACCGCCTCAACCTCTGACAAGCCAAGACGGGAGAAGCCGGCGAATAACCCTGGCGTCACCCATTTGCCGGTAGCGTCAATCTGCTGCGCACCTACCGGAATAGCAACGCCCTTGCCAGCCGCGACAATTTTGCCGTCGCGGATAATTACTGTGGCATTTTCAATGGGTGCACCGCCATCGCCGATAGCAACTGTTCCGCCGGTAATGGCGATTGTCTGTGCAGTGGCAGGCGTTGCAATTAACGCCGAGCAGGCCAGCAAAAAACCCTTCATTTCACATCCCCTTCACCGGGTTGCCCCAATTCAAAATCGCTCACCGGACGTTTCTTGGGATCATTCGCATCATACATCATAGCACCATCAATCCACACCTTTTCAGGGCGCGTGTAAACACTTAAAGGGTTACCATTCCACAGCACTAAATCGGCCATTTTACCTGTCTTTAGGCTGCCAGTTTTCTTGTCAATGCCAAGCGCCTTTGCCGGATTGATCGCGAGCCATGTCCACGCGACTTCATCGGATATCTGCATCCCGGCGCGGCGTCCGTCGGCAAGTGCCTTTGCCGCTTCCTGGTTCAACCGCTGAATACCATTGGCATCGTCACTGTGCACGATTGCGCATGCGCCAGCGGTATGTACCATCGGAATATTTTCGTTGATGGCATCATAGGATTCCATTTTGAATCCCCACCAATCGGCCCACATCGCCGAACAAATACCTTCTTTCGCCAGCAGGTCGGCGATTTTGTAAGCTTCAACCGCATGGTGGAATGTCGAAACTTTATAACCGAATTCGCGGCTCATATCGATCACCTGTGCCATTTCATCCGCGCGGTAGCAGTGGTTGTGGACAAGGATATCACCGTCCAGAACACCGACAAGTGTTTCCATGGCCAAATCCCGCGGCGGGTTTTCGCCCTTGGCTATCTTACGCTTATACTCAACCGCCTTTGCCCAGGTTGCACGGTTGACCGCCATATTGCCCATCCGTGTAGCGGGCATCTGGTTGCGCCCGCCATAAACCCGCTTAGGGTTTTCTCCGCATGCCATTTTCAGGCCATATGGCGCACCGGGAAACTTCATACCCTGCACCGTGCGGGCATAGACGTTCTTGATGGTGACCGAACGCCCGCCGAACAAATTGGCAGAACCGGGCAAAATTTGCAGCGTCGTCACCCCGCCATTGGCAAGCGCTCGGGAGAAACCGGGGTCTTGCGGCCATACACTATGTTCGGCCCATACTTCGGCACGAACAGGGCCGGTGACTTCATTACCGTCGCTATTTGCCTCTACCGCTGGCGAGGGATAATCGCCCAAATGGCTATGCACATCAATGATGCCCGGCGTCACCCATTTGCCGGTGCCGTCGATAGTCACAGCATCAACAGGCATATTTGCATCCGTCATCGCGGGACCGATCGAGCTGATCTTACCATCGCGAAAAAGCACCGAGCCCTTTTCGATCCGGCCACCTTCGCCGTCATAGATAGTGACGTTCTGGATAACGGTCGGTGTGCCCGGATAAGCTTTATATGTGGACGGATACGGATCCTTGTTAATCGCCGCCGCTTTCTCGACAGGTTTGGCAGAGGCCGTTTTAGGTACCTCCTTTGTTGCCGCACACGCCCCTAAAGCAAGCGTCAACGACAGCAACGTCCAACGAAATCTCTGATGCATTAATTTAGACCTACTCTATTTCGTCGCATTATCGTCACGAAGTGTATCGAGGTGCATCCAGCGTTTAACAATGGGGGACAGCAACAAAACAACAACGGCAACGCCGATCGATATCCAACCAAAAAGCTGATACACGTCGAGTAGACCCTGTTTCGTCATTTCACCGCCATGCCCGCTTGTCGCCTCACCAATTTTGCCAGCGACGAAGTTACCCACGGCGGTCATATAGAACCATGCGCCCATAATCAGCGATGCCATGAAACTTGGCGCAAGCCGGTTCATCGCAGAGAGACCTACCGGAGAGAGACATAGTTCAGCGGTAGTTGCAAAAAAGTAGTACGCCAAGACCAAAATCACCGGAGTCATAGCAGTAACCCCGTATGCTTGGGCACCCCATACGAGGACCAGATTGGCAAGGCCCATTTGCGCCAGCGCTAAACCGAATTTGGCCGGAGCAGACGGGTCTTTGCCGCGCTTACCTAACCATTGCCATAAAGCGGCAAACAGCGGCGCAACCAAGATAATGATGATCGGGTTGATCGATTGGAACAGCGAAGCCGGAACACCGCCACGATCAACAAACCGGTCAGTGAAAAGGCTCATCGATCCGCCCGCTTGCTCAAACAGCCCCCAAAATAAGGGATTTAGCGCAATAAGAAACAGAACGGCGAACATACGCTCGCGTGGTTCCTTGTCGAGCTTAAAGCTTTCATAGAGAACATATCCGAGCAGTGAAACGCCCGAAATAATGAGTAAAGTCTGAATGACATCCTGATATTGCACGAGCGCCCAGATCACACCCACCGCCGCAAGTCCAATTCCGTAAAGCGACCATTCCTTCGATTTCGTAAGAGGAGCAGGCGCCTCACCCGCGCCGTTCAGCGCGCTCTTACCCAGCACGAAGACCACTAATCCGACCAACATACCGATCCCCGCAAGGCCGAAGCCAAAGCCCCAACCGATTGTTTCGCCGAGATAGCCGACCATGATCGTACCGATCGCTGCGCCAAGGTTTATCCCCATGTAGAAAATCGTATAAGCGCCGTCGCGGCGGATATCGGTTAGCTTATAAAGCTGGCCAACCATCACCGAAATATTGGCCTTCAAGAACCCTGAACCAACGATGATGAAAGCCAGTGCGAGCCAAAACACGTTTATCGTAGGATCGCTTTGTCCGCCCACACCCTCAACCGCCATCAGGCTATGTCCAGCTGCAAGCAGCAATCCGCCAAACAATACAGCCTTGCGTTGCCCCAGATAACGGTCTGCTAAATAACCGCCAAGAACCGGGGTGATATAGACCAAGCTGGTATACGCCCCGTAAATCAGACTGGCCTTTCCATCGGCGAACAGCCAATGTTTGGTCAGGTAAAAAATCAACAAAGCGCGCATACCGTAATAGGAAAAACGCTCCCACATTTCGGCGAAGAATAGCATGTAAAGGCCCTTGGGATGGCCAGCGAACTCGGGTTCTTTTTGGATCGCAACTTTCGCGCCTACGCTTAAAAATAGTCCCAAAACAGCAACTGCTATTATAGCAATCCAATCGCTTTCAGCCCAAGTGCCCAATGGCTTAAAATTACCCACTTTATCCCCACTTTCAAACTCTGTTTGTAAATCGCCCCTCCCCGAGGCCAATGTCGATCAACCTAACGCAAAAATTGCGCGGGGAAAGAATTTTGTTGCGTGGCTCGCCATTTTTCGATGAATGGCGGCTATGTTCAACGATCTTTCCTCCCTTCCAGCTTATCTCGCCACCCGCAGGTCTGGTAAAGCGCGTGACATGATTGCACCCGGGCCTGAAGCCGATACGCTTGCTAATATCCTAAAGCTGGCGGCACGCACGCCTGATCATGGCAAGCTGTTTCCCTGGGCTTTTGTTGTGATTGAGGACCGCACTGCGCTGGCGGCTTTGTTCCAGCGTGCTTTTGTTACCGCCAATCCAGATGCTCGCCCCATACAGATCGAGGCGGCAATTGCCCCGGCTTACATGGCGCCGACCCTGATCGTCCTGCTTCACGTGCCACAACCAAACGCCAAAATTCCAATTTGGGAACAGGAACTTAGTACAGGTGCGGTCGCGATGAACCTGATCCACGCCGCGCATGCTTACGGTTTTGTTGCCAATTGGATCACCGGTTGGATGGCATATGACGATTTAATCAGCGCCGCATTATGCGCAGGAGAAGAGACGATCGCGGGTTACTTCTTCATCGGAACACCCGTCAATGAACTGGAGGAACGTCCGCGACCTGATATGAACGGCATTGTTCGGCGCTGGCCAATTAAATGACGCGTCTTGACGCGCCCTACTGTATTATGGCAGTAATGTGCGATGAAAAATGACAGCAAGCCCGTCTACCTAAAACTGCGCGATGTGATTGCTGCAGCTATTCTTGATGGCGACTTTGCCGAAGGGGCTATGCTTCCCTCGGTACGCGCCTTTGCCGCGGATCAGGGCGCTAATCCGCTGACTGTGGCAAAAGCCTATCAGCTGTTTCAGGACAGTGGTTTGGTAGACGTTAAACGCGGCGTTGGGCTTTTTGTAGCGCGCGGCGCAGTCGCCAAATTGCGCGGGTCAGAGCGTGAGCATTTCCTTAAAAATGTCTGGCCCGAGGTTAAGGCCCAAATGAAGCGCGCCGGGGTTGACCCCTCCGAATTACTGGATGTCAGCGCTTAGAGTCTGGGTTTAACCGCTTTCGCTTGTTTTAATTCAGCCAGTATCTCTTTATTTCCTGGCACAAGAATGTCGGCCTTCTGTAAAAGTTCCAACGCAGCCTTTGGCCGTTTTCCTGATTTCAGCAAAACCTGCCCATACACATGCGTCACCATCGGATTGGCTGGGTCAATCCGGTATGCAATTGCTGCGGTTTCAATCGCATCATCATGTCGCTTCATTCCCGAATAGGCCCGCGCCAGATTTGCCAGCAATATACTGTCGTTATACCCGATCCTGATGCGCAACCGTTCCAGATAAGGGATGGCACCCGCCCATTCTTTGTTATCGAGCATCAAATATGCCATTAACCGCTGCGCCATAAGGCTTGACGGATTGAAGGCAAGATAAGCAATTAAAGCCTCACGTGCGCCTGTTGCATTTCCCATCCGCCTGTGCGCATCGACAAGGCGCAGCATTGTGCCCTCGGAATAATTAATCTCGCGCGCTTTGGCATAGGCCACGATTGCGGTGCTGACATCGCCGCGTTCGATTTCAACATCGCCAATCAGGATGTGCGCGTCGGCAACACCAGGATTGCTATCGGAAAGCCGTTTCGCCTCTGCAGCCGCAACATCATAACTTTTTTCGAGCATGAGCGAACGAATATACGGAATAACAAAACGGGCGTTATTTGGGTCATTTGCTGCACCTTGTGCTGCGGCACGCAGTGTCAGCATTTCGGCAAGAGGGATTGAATGACGGATCACAGGTTTGGCTGCTTCATCAAGAACAATCGCCGCCTTGTCGCGGTCACCCGATGCCTCAAAAGCACGCGCAGCCAGCATCAAACTATAATTATCCGCGTCCGGACGCCCGGCAAGCGGTTTAATCTCGTCCAACGCATCCAGCGCATCTCCGTTGCGAAACATCGCGCGCGCAAGCAGACGGCGGAAATCCATATTGGCTTGTTGGGTTAGAACCAGACGCCGGAATACATCAATGGCCTGATTATAATTGCCAAGTTCATATTCCGACACGCCCAGAACCACCATAGCACCAGGGGTCGCATTCATCCGGGGCCCTGCCATTGCCAATATCCGTCGCGCCAAGTCATATTCACCGGCACGTGCCGCTATAACAGCCTGCAGATACAGTGCTTTCCCGTTGCGGCTGTCTAGTGAAATTATTCTGCGCGCTTGAGCAAGCATATCACGTGTGCGTCCCGCTTCACCCAAGGTTGCTGCATATTCCTCAAGTACTGGCACGTCATCGGGATTGACCTGAAGCGCGCGTTCAAACCACGGCAATGCGGTAAGCAGGCCGAATTGCGAACGCACCAGCCGTCCGCGAAATTCGAGAGCGCGAACATTATTATTGTTGAGCGACACGGCATAATCAACAGCCTCTATCGCCCCTTTCTGATTCCCTGTCGCAAAACGGAAGCGGGCAATTTCAGTCCAGATAACGCTGTCTTTTGGTGCGCGTTTCAAGGCACGTGTGAATGCGACCTCGGCAGCGTTCAAATCGCCTTTATCCATATAGACGCGGCCCAATATCCGGTCTGCATAAACACTATTTGTCGCGGGAATATCAGGATCGGTGAGCACCGCTTGTGCTTGTTCCAAATCACCCTGCAGCCATAATGCTGCGCCCAACAGATGCTGTACATCGGCCTGTTTCACGCCAAGCGAGATCGCCCGTTCAACTTCTGATTTTGCTGCGATCCCGTTGAAGAGATCGATAGCAAGTTCGGCCTGCATTATATGGGGAGCAACCCATTTTGGATCAGACTTTATCGCATTCAGCAGATGAACGCGGGCACCGCGCAGATCATATTGCGCACGCAACTCCTTTGCATCGGCATAGGCCGCGCGCGCATCCGAATTTGGTTCTGCACGCAGGGCAGCATGTGCAAGCCACTGGACAATCACGAGCAATAGCACAAACGCCAATAAACGCAGTATCGCCGTTTTGGGTGAGATCATGATAAGCCGCTGCCCTGCTAAACTTGCAGCTCATATTGCTTGATAAGGTCGTACAAAGTTGGTCGGCTAATGCCCAATAGCTTGGCTGCGCTCGATATATTGCCCTCGGTCTGCGAAATCGCACGCTTTATAGCTTTGCGGTCGGCCTGTTCGCGTGCCGCCTTTAAGTTAAGCAACAGAGCGTCATCATCGTCACTGAACTCCAGATCATCTGCGGTGATGAACTTACCTTCGGCCATGATGACGGCGCGTTTTATGCGATTTTCAAGCTCGCGGACATTCCCTGGCCATTTCCACTGGTCAATCGCTGACAATGCGCCCGATGATAGTCCTTTGATCGACGGGTTCATCTCCTTGGCAAATCGATGTGCAAAATGCTTGGCGAGTAATACCGGGTCCCCGGTTCGCTCACTGAGCGACGGGATATTGATCGTGATTTCAGCAAGCCGGTAATAAAGGTCATCGCGGAATGTTTGGTCAGCGACCATTTGATTAAGGTTGCGGTGTGTTGCGCACACCACGCGGACATCAACCGGGATACCCTTGCGGCCACCGATGCGTTCAATCACGCGCTCTTGCAGAAACCTGAGCAATTTCACCTGAAGCGGCAGCGGAATATCGCCTACCTCGTCAAGGAACAGCGTGCCGCCACTCGCAATCTCGATCTTACCCTCGGTCGTTTTAATCGCGCCGGTAAATGCCCCTTTCTCATGACCGAACAATTCGGATTCGAGCAGGTTTTCAGGGATCGCACCGCAATTGATCGCTACAAACGGTTTATCGCTACGATCGCTTGCGCTATGTAAGCCGCGCGCCAGTAATTCCTTGCCAGTACCACTTGCGCCGAGCAGCATGATCGAAACACCGGTTGATGCAACACGTTCGATGGTGCGCGCAACTTTCAGCATTTCGGGTGAACCGGTTATAATCGAACCCAGCAATAATTCTCCGTCGGCATTCGGGGCCTGCATTTTTTCATTCTGCATTTCGAGCGCACGAACATGAAAGGCCCGCTTCACGATCAGGTGCAACTCGTCAATATCAACAGGCTTTTGATAAAAATCCCATGCCCCTGCCGAAATCGCCCGAAGTGCACTTTCGCGGGCGCCGTGTCCGGAAGCCACGATCACTTTGGTATCGGGCTTTAATTTGAGCATTTCATCCAGCACTTTAAACCCTTCGCTCACGCCGTCGGGATCGGGTGGCAGGCCAAGGTCAAGGGTTACGACATCAGGTTCTTCGCTACGCAACAAAGCCATCGCCTCATCACGCGTTGCTGCACAAAAAACCTCGAAATCTTCATACGACCATTTCAACTGCTTTTGCAGGCCCAGATCATCTTCGACGATCAACAATTTCTGTTTGTTCCCAGCCATGCCTATGCCGCCTTTTCATAATCTGTAGTCGTGCCATCAATATGCTGCACCGGAAGCAAAAGAGTAAAATGAGTGCCTTTACCAACCCTGCTTTCCACACGCAGTTGCCCACCCATGCTTGCGGCCAACGCCCGTGCTTCATAGGCACCGATGCCAAAGCCGCCCTCTTTGGTTGATTCAAATGGTTTGAAAAGTTGATTGGCGATAAAGGCTTCGCTCATACCTGCGCCTGCATCAGAAATACCGATGGCAATATCGCTCCCTTGCTGACGGCAGGAGATTTTAATGGGAGAACCGTCAGTTGTTGCCTCAATGGCGTTTTGAACCAGATGGTTGATGATTGTTTCCACCCGTGTGGGATCGGCAACTGCCATCATCCCGGAAGCAAGATCAGCTTCGATGGGATAAATTAAGCGCTTTGAATGCACTGATTTCATGACGGCCTCACCAATATCAACTGGCCTTGCCGCCAAATGACGTACCTTATTGTGCTGGGACAAACGGGCGAGCAAATCATTCATCTTGTCGACGGAACCGCGCAAAGTTTCCACCATGTCGGCCTGAAAATCAGGATTATCGGCGTGTTTTTCTGCATTACGCGTTAATATACTAAGCTGGCTGACTAAATTTTTGATGTCGTGTATTACGAAAGCAAAACGGCGGTTAAACTGCTCGAATTGGCGGCTTTCCGCTAATGCGGAGTGGCTAGTGGCTTCGGCAAGATAGCTTGCCAACTGTCGCCCCACGATACGAAGCATATCGAGGTCTTCCCAATCAAGTGCGCGCTGCGCCCTTGGGCGGCCAAGTATTGCAAGCCCGGCAAGCTTTCCGAAATGAACCAATGGCACTACGGCCCAAGCTTTTTCCTCATCATATAGCCACTGTGGCACCGCGCGCGGATCACAGCGTATGTCTGTGCCCGCTCGAACCTCATCCATGGATAAGATATGTCCGGTTGATTCAAAAAATGGCATGGTTTGGGATGTTACGCAATTGGATGGGACATCCGCCGTTGGCCAATTCCAGCGGGCTTGTAAGGTCAACCGGTCCTGTTCATCGGGAACCAAAAGCAAGCCGGACGGACTATCAAAAATATCAGCAAGTGATTTGACGACACGTTCATGAAACGGTGCTGCTTCTTTGCTGGGAAAGCCAATGGTATCGGCAAAGCGCATCCATTCAGAACGATAGTCATAACGGTGCTGGAAGAAGTTTTTGGCTATGATGACATTCAACCAACTGCGAAACCGGCCAGATGGCAGGATCAAAAGAGCCGCAACTGACATAGCAAAAATCAACGTTATCTGGGCCAATTTTACATATGTGCCACCGAACAGTTCGATGCCGGTTGCGAGCAATATCATGCCTAGCAAATACGCGCCAATGGCAAGCAACGATACCGATTGAAATGTAACCGAACGTGACAGCCGCAATCGCCAGCTGCTGTTGCGCCGTGATGCCATGACGAAAATGGGGGCGAGCAGCATCATCGCCAAACCGCGGGTTGCAATCAACTCGACTGAGAGCGATTTTGTAATATAGGAAATCGTGTAGAGGTTAAGATCAAAGGTCCACATTGCAGCAAGGGCCGCAGTCGGCAGGCTAATTCCCCAACGCGCTTCGGGTGCCGAAACAGTATATAGATTGTGCACCAGAACCAGGGCGCCAATTGCGAAGATCATCCGCAGCAGAAGCGCCGTTTGCTGCATAACCATATTGTCAATATTAACTGCCATAACATCGACAAAAGGTTGAAATATCAACAATGCCATCAAAACAGCATAGATCATATTGATTGTGCGGGGCTGCCCTCTTCCTTCTCCGTTACGCAAGAGAAAAAACATAAAGCCCAACCAAGTCAGGTTGCGCGCACTTTCAACCACAAGTGCGAAACCATGTACCGGGCTACCCAATCCAGCCGCAGCACCCCAGATTGAAGTTATAGTAAGCGCCCCAAGCAGGAAATACTGCTGCCGGTTGGTGGAACCATATTTATGGAACAGCCATATAGCGAGCGCAGCATAGCAAAATGCAGTGCCGATATGGCCCCAGAAACTGATAAAAGGCAGTACGCTCTCCAAATCAGCGCGCTCCGTCAGGCCACAAAACGACACGGATTGTTTGCAGCAGAATCAATATATCAAGAAACGGCGTATAATTTTTCGCATAATACAGATCATATTCCAGCTTATGCCGGGCATCATCAATCGATGCGCCATAAGGATAATTGATCTGCGCCCATCCGGTAATGCCGGGCTTTACCATATGGCGTTCAGCGTAATAAGACAGCTGGCTTTCCAGATCCGCGACAAATTCGGGACGTTCCGGGCGTGGGCCAACAAAGCTCATTTCGCCTTTCAGAACATTCCAGGCTTGCGGTAATTCGTCGATCCGGACCATGCGGATAAAGCGGCCAATGCGCGTAATACGCGGGTCATTTTTCTCCGCCCAAATCGCTTTGCCGCCAATCTCTGCATCGCTACACATAGAACGTAGCTTAGCAATCGAATAAGGTTGTCCAAATAGTCCAACACGCGTCTGCCGGTAAAATGCTGGACCTTTGCTTTCAAGTTTAACCAGCAATGCGAACACCATTACAACGGGCAAGGTCAGAAGAACCAGTATCGAACTGGCAATAATATCGAACAACCGTTTAGCTATGACCGACAGCCGTCGTCCAGAAGAAAACCCGTCAGAGAAAATCAGCCAGCTTGGATTAACGCTATCCAGATCGACACGCCCTGTTTCGCGTTCAAGAAAACTCGAAATTTCGTTGACATGCACGCCGGTCGTTTTGATCCGCAGCAAATCGTCAAGCGGGATTGCGTTGCGGCGTTCCTCCAACGCCAACACAACTTCGCTAGCCCCCATTTTGACGACGAAGTCCGCCAAATTATAGATGGCATCTCTATTTATCGCTTCAGGAATTACACGCTTATTCTCGTTCATCGCGATATAACCGACAACGACAAAGCCCGATCCTTTTTTAGCTTCCAATTCCTTGATACGCTGCGCCCGTTTCCCGGCACCCAAGATCAGCAAACGGCGCTTGAAGGCTTCTCCACCGATCAAACTGCCCAGTAATGCGCGGCTGAAGGCCAGATACACAAAGGCAAGGATCATCGCATAGAGCGAATTTGATCGCCACATTGTCATGCCGGGAAAAGCAAAGGCCATTACAGACTGGAATATAACGCCGAGTGATACTGCGACCAATAACCGTGCAACCGAAAAACGCAACGACTGCAGAGCATCCGGACTGTAAACACCAACTGCCATTGCAGCGACCTGCACCGATAGTGCAAATGTTGTGAGTGGACCGAAACGATTGCCAATATAATCTACCGCCATACCAATTTGATTGGCACGGATTACCCATGCTGTTTCAGCAGCAGCGATCAACAAGCACAGATCGACAATCGCCAAAAATATCACGGCATAAGGGACATAATGCTTGAATAACCTGATCACGTGCAAACCGCCTTGGTGAATTTGTAAACTTTTCCTTTAAGTGCCAAAGGTAAAGTGTCGATTAATTTTACACATCATCGATAAATATATGAATCATCGTTCGATATTTTTGAATAAACCTTGCTTGCCCGGTGGAACCAATCCTTTAGAAGCATAGAATTACTGCGAAGGAAAAAACGTGCCTATCACTCCAGTCATATTATCCGGCGGCGGCGGCACCCGGCTTTGGCCAATGTCAAAACCGGAGAGCCCTAAACAGTTTTTGGCTCTCACATCGTCACAAACCATGTTCCAGATGACTGCGGAAAGAACACGCAATGAAGCTAAATTTTGTGCCCCGATTATTGTCACTGGAGCGGCACATGCAGATATAGTTGACGATCAATTGAATGCTATTGGTATTGCCGATGCTATTATTATATTGGAGCCTGTAGCGCGCAATACTGCGCCTGCTATTGCACTTGCCGCCCTTGAAGTATCCGATCCGCAGACTGTATTGCTTATCATGCCGAGCGACCATGTGATAACCGATATTGAAGCATTCCACGCCGCGACATCAGCTGCCCTTCCCCTTGTTGAAGACGGATGGCTTGCCACATACGGGATTACGCCAACCGGCCCGGAAACCGGTTATGGCTATATACAGATGGGCGATGCCATCGCGCCTGCTGTTCACAGTGTTGCGCGCTTTATCGAGAAACCAAACACAGACCGTGCGGCGGAGATGATCGCGGGTGGAGACTATCTTTGGAATGGCGGAATATTCCTTTTTCGCGCTGACGTCTTTCTCGGTGCACTTGCGGTCCATGCGCCTGATATGCTAGCCGCTGCGCAAGCGGCAATGAAAGATGCAACCCGTCAAGGAAATCGTATCCTTCCAGATGCAATGGCTTTCGCGGCCTGCCCCGGCGACAGCATTGACTATGCTGTCATGGAAAAAGCGGAACGTGTTGCCGTTGTTCCAGCGGACATGGGGTGGTCCGATGTGGGCAGCTGGGACGCGCTTTATGATATCGGAGCAGCCCCGCCTGCCGACAATATTCTTTGTATTGATAGCGCCAATAATCTCGTCCGCAGCGACGGCATCCGCATTCATCTCGCTGGTGTAGAAAATATGATCGTGGTGGCTAGCGGCAATGATATCCTGATCGTGCCGCGCGGCAAGTCGCAGGATGTGAAGAAAATTGTCGAAGCGCTGAACGCAAAAACTGTATAATGACAAACGATTGGCCTACAACGCTCTGGATTATCCGCCACGGGGAGAGCGCAGCTAATCTGTCAAGCCGCGAGGCAGAAAAATCAGGTCAGTTGACCGTGCCCCTGCCCTACAGAGATATGGACACGCCTTTGTCCGCGCATGGTGAAGTACAAGCGGCGGCGCTCGGCCTGTGGTTTGCGGACCAGGCAGATCGCCCCGATATAATCCTGTCCTCTCCCTATCTTCGAACGCGTCAGACGATTGATGCGATAATTCCGCATTGGCCTGGAAATTGCCAGCCAGTTGTCCATTTTGACGAACGCTTACGCGAACGTGAACGCGGGGCTTTTGACGGATTAACGATTGCAGGAGTTAAGGAGTACCTACCCGACGAATTTAACAAGCGGCAATTTTTGGGAAAATTCTATCACCGTGCGCCCGGTGGCGAAAGCTGGTGTGATGTGGTGCAGCGGTTACGCCCTATCGTCGAATATGTGCTGCGCCATCATGCCGGAAAACATGTGATGATCGTTGCACATGAAGTCGTAATATATTGTCTTCGCTATATTATCGAAGAATTGAATGAAGAGCAAATCCTGACCATCGACGCCGCCCGTGATCTCGGCAATTGCAGCGTCACGCAATATGTTTTGAAAGGCAAAGATATGCAGTTGGTCAAATGGGCCGAAGCACCGTTTATGGTGAACGACGATGCTGGATAGTTTCCCCGATAATATGCGCGCCGTCATATTCGGTGCATCGGGCGGGATCGGCGGGGCTCTTGTCGATCATCTGGCGGCCAGCAATAAGGTTTCCCAAATCTATGCCGGATCGCGCAGACCCCAGATCCAGACTTCAGAAAAAATTGTCCCGTTCGTGTTCGATCTTGAGGATGAAGATAGTATTGCCGCTGCTGCCCAGAATACCCGCGCAGGCGGACCGCTGCATCTGATATTCGTTGCCACCGGAATATTATCCGGCGACATCCTGAAACCCGAAAAGTCATGGAGCGCACAAGAACCGGCATCCTATGCCAAAATGTTTGCCGTTAATACCACCGGCCCTGCTTTAATCGGCAAGCATTTCCTGCAGCAGTTGTCGCGCACCGATAAAAGCGTTTTTGCCGCCCTATCGGCCCGTGTCGGTTCGATCAGTGATAATAGGCTCGGCGGGTGGCATGCTTACCGCGCGTCTAAGGCCGCGCTCAATATGGTATTGCGTAATTTCGCACTTGAACTCGCGCACCGCAACAAGAACGCGATAGCGGTTAGTATGCATCCAGGAACCGTCGACACCAATCTATCGGCACCGTTCCAATCCGGTGTAAAACCCGAAAAACTATTTACACCAGAATATTCGGCGCAACAAATGTTAAAGGTAATCAATGACCTCACAGTCGAAAAATCGGGTAATCTGTATGCTTGGGATGGTGCGCATATTCCGTTTTAGAAGCTATCGAGAAACCGTTTGGCATCGCTCGCGATCTCGGATTGCCTTGGGTCATCAACCTTCTCATATGCCCTGACCATCTGTGACATAGCCGGTTGCCTGCGATCTGTTCTTTATACAGAGCAATAAAATCTCAGCAGAGATAGTTGAACGGGCGCGTTTTTTGTCCCCGCTTTTAATTTGACTGAGTATGTACATGATCCGCAATAATCCCACATCCGGTCAATATACGCTCCGTTAGTTGCTTAAAGATTTGACGCCAACAATCCGCCATCGGCAAATTGGCTCACGCCGGTGACGTCGGGCAATTCGACCCATTTATAGGAGCCAGCATACATACTGCAAAACCATCCATGCAGTTCACGGGGATCAATCCCGGCGATCAAGGCAAATGTGGCTGTTAGCATTAAACGCAGGATATGATGCTAAACATAACTCTTCTACAAATGGGCACATAGCGGACAACAAGAATGCGATCTTCTTTTTTTATGATGCCTTAGATAAGCGGCCTTTGCCATCACTTCAGCCATCAATTAAGCGCTGTTATCAATTGCGGATTCTTGCAATGACGAAAGTGTTATTGTTAGGTGTTTGCTGAAAGCAAACACGACAGCATTACATGCAGATGACACTTGTACGGTATTGCCCGACGAAAAATATGGGTTAGACCGCGCTGATGAATGACAAATATTCACCGTTACAAAAAACTGCCGTCGCATTAGGATATGCTGGATTACTACCACAGGCATTTTGCGTTGTGCTGCTATTATTAGGTGAGGAGTATCGATGGTTCGCTCTAACGGGTGGTTTTGGTTACGGCATTATGATCTTTAGTTTTCTTGGTGGGATTTGGTGGGGACAGGCGATTGCGCGTACCGAGGTCCGCAGCTGGATATACTTTGTCGCAATCGCGCCCAGCCTGATTTGCTTTTGCCTGTATATACCATGGGCTTTTGGATGGGAATGGCCGGGGCCACAATTGGTGATACTCGGGCTTTTCCTGATGGCATCGCCTTTTGTAGATAAGAAAACAGGATACGGAACTGACGATTGGTTGCAGCTGCGTTGGCATTTGTCATTGGGCATAGGTGCAATGACAGTTATACTAGGCTCTGTGGCCTGAGAAACAAAGAATATACCTATAAAATGGCCCGCCTCGGGGTGGGTCGAGACGGGCCGATACGTGGCTCTTAGGTGTAAAGCCACGCAACTCCCACGGGGAGAGGGAGGTTTTTGTATGATAGTATTTTGTCGGCACCTAACTACATTTGAACAAAAGCTTCGTCATTTCCGCAAAAGCAGGGCAGAAAGCGAAGTGATCGTACACCAATCCAACACTTCGCTATTAAAAGCCGTAATTTAGTAATGAAAGCCCAGGTGATGGATTCCCGCTTTTGCGGGAAGGGCAAAAGGCTTCAACAAATATAAACCATATTCATTCTGCCGCATTATCATCCCCTTCCTCATTAACTTCAGGTGCTGCCAGCATCACCTCGGCTACTTCTTCGGTCTTTCCCCGGATAGCGGCTTCGATCTTGTCAGCGATTTCGGGATTTTCAGTCAGGAATATCTTAGAATTTTCGCGTCCCTGACCAATGCGGATCGAGTCATAGCTGAACCAGCTGCCTGACTTCTCGACTATCCCGGCTTTCACACCCAAATCTAACAGCTCACCCGTCTTGGAAATGCCCTGCCCGTACATGATATCAAACTCGACCTGCTTGAACGGCGGCGCAACCTTGTTTTTGACAACTTTTACTCGCGTCGTATTGCCAACAATATCTTCTCCATTTTTAATCTGACCAATGCGACGGATATCCAACCGCACCGAAGAGTAAAATTTCAGCGCATTGCCGCCCGTCGTGGTTTCCGGCGAGCCGTACATCACGCCAATTTTCATGCGGATCTGGTTGATGAAGATCACCATGCAATTGGAACGGCTGATCGAACCCGTAATCTTGCGTAGTGCTTGAGACATAAGGCGCGCTTGCAAGCCAACATGGGTATCACCCATTTCGCCCTCAATTTCCGCACGCGGCACAAGCGCAGCAACCGAATCGATGACGATGATGTCCACGGCATTCGAGCGCACCAGCGTATCCGCAATTTCAAGCGCTTGTTCGCCAGTATCGGGCTGCGACACGATCAGATTGTCGATATCGACGCCCAATTTCTTGGCATACGCAGGATCCAGCGCATGTTCGGCATCGATAAACGCAGCGGTACCTCCCGCTTTTTGCGCTTCGGCAATCACGTGCAGGGTCAGGGTTGTTTTGCCCGAGCTTTCTGGACCATAGATTTCGATTACGCGGCCTTTGGGCAAGCCGCCGATACCAAGAGCGATATCCAGCCCCAATGATCCGGTGGAAACTGCATCAATGCTGATCGCTTCCCGGCTGCCCAGCTTCATCGCCGAACCCTTACCAAAGGCGCGGTCAATCTGTGCGAGCGCTGCTTCGAGCGCTTTTTCGCGGTCACTATCTTTCATTTCTTTCCCCGTTTCGATCACTTTGAGATTGGCTGCCATGTCTCGTTCCTTCCACTCTTTGCACGTTGCTATTGAAGACCCACCCGGATCATCTGCATCAGCTTGTATCGGATTTGTTCTTATAGAACAAGTGTAGAACGAAATATTTAAACCATTTATTTTGTGTTAGTTACTTGATTCATCGCGTCATGCACGGCTTCGGCAATCTGTTGCACCGAAAAAGGCTTCGGCAAGAAGAATACATTGTCGAGGTTAATCGATTCGCGCAATTGCTCCTCGGCATAGCCCGACATGAACAGGATACAGATGTTACCGTATTCGGCCCGCAATTGCCGCGCCATCGATGGGCCGTCGAGATTTGGCATCACCACATCCGACACGATCATGTCATAGCGCTTGCCTTCCGCAAACAAGGCGAGTGCTTCCTCGCCGTCGCTGGCTGTTTCAACGACATAGCCCTGTCGCACGAGCGCCCGTTCAGCGACCGCACGCACCATGTCTTCGTCTTCTACAATCAACAGCCGCCCGCTGCCCCACAAGTCGCGCGGTTTTTCTGCTGGCTTGGGTGTGCGCGCTGCTTTATCTGCTGCGGTGCCAACATGAACGGGTAAATAGATGTCGAACCGCGTTCCAGCGCCTACTTCTGACTCTGCAAAGATAAATCCACCCGATTGCTTGACGAT
>JAYUPC010000015.1:0-6534 GCA_043760355.1 Sphingomonadales bacterium | reverse complement strand
GCGCATTATCTTTCTCCTTGAATATTCTTTTTATCAGTTACGGAAACATCGCTGCGTTTGTAAACCGGGCGTCCGCCGACCCAGGTTTCCTGAACCTTTGTGGCGCGGATTTGTGCAGGTGATGCGATAAGGGGGTCGGTATCCACCAGTACGAAATCAGCACGATGTCCCGGCGTTAATGAACCTACTTTGGTTTCGGCAAAGGCTGCATAAGCGCCGCCTGTGGTAAATCCGGCAAGCGCCTGTTCACGGGTTACCCGTTCTTCAGGACGCCATCCGCCAAAGGGTTGCCCATTTGCATCTTCACGGGTGATCGCAGCTGCTATTCCAGCAAAGGGATCGGCGGACTCGACCGGAGTATCCGAACCAAAAGCCAGCTTGCCGCCTGCCTTTATAATTGAATTCCACGCATACGCACCTTTTAGCCGGTCAGGCCCCAACCGTGCTTCGGCCATAGTCCGGTCTGATGTTTGGTGGACAGGCTGCATGGAGGATATGATACCGTTTTTGGCAAGGCGGGGGATATCGACAGGATCGACAATCTGCGCGTGCTCAATCCGCCAGCGCCGGTCTTTGGGATAGGTCTCGGACAAATCCTCAATCGCTGCAATAGCATCTTCATTCGCCGCGTCACCAATAGCGTGCACGGCGGTTTGGAACCCGTCCATCGATGCGCGGACCATCAGGTTGCGGATCGCGGCGTTGTCGAGGAATCGCAACCCTGTCTGTCCTGCTGCATCGCTATACGGTTTTTTAAGCCACGCACCCCGGCTGCCAAGGGCCCCATCAAGATAGAATTTGACCCCGCCCAGTCGCAGCTTGTCATCATACAACCAAGGTGTAGGTTTTGATCCTGCAATCAAGACCATATTGTCAATACCCGCCGCATAGCTGAATATTCGCATCGATAACCAGCCATCGTCACCCGCTCGGCGATAGCTTTGCCAATCCTCGATACTCGTTCCCATATCGGCAATCGCGGTGATGCCTTGGGCGAGCAGAATGGACTGCGCCTTGGCGAGGGCTGCGTCGCGATCGGCAGGACGCGGGGCCGGTACTTTTTTGCCCACTAGGTCGCTCGCGCCGTCAACGAAGATACCGCTCGGCTTTCCTGCTGCGATTTCAATACGGCCACCCACTGGAGATTTGGTCGTGGCGGTGATACCGGCGAGTGCCATCGCCTTGCTATTTGCCCAGCCGGCATGGCCATCAACACGTTCCAGCCAGACCGGACGATCGGCAACTGCCATATCAAGATCGGCAGCAGTGGGGAAACGGCCAAGACCCCATTTTTCCTGATTCCATCCGCGACCGATGATCCAGAAGCGGTCAGGATATTTCGCGGCATATGCCTTGATCGCGGCCTGTGCCTCGGCCAGCGAATTGGTGGCTGACAGGTCAAGCGTTAGCGCCTGAAAACCAACCCCCATGACATGGCCATGCGCATCGATCAGGCCGGGGAGCATCGTCTGCCCTTTACCATCTTGTCTGAAATCGGGCTGTTTGGGTGGCTTGTCTTTGCTGGTTAAAAGCTGCGTGACCTTGCCATCGCGACCAATAAGGATGCCGGTGAAACGAATGACTTTGCCATTTTCATCGAGTGTGATGCCGTTGACATTGTCGATCAGTCCATCGGCCATTGCGGCTGCGGATATGACGAGTAATATGGCAGCGATCAGCCACTTCATCCTTTGGGTAATCTTTTGACAATCGCGCTTGTATCCATGCGACCACCACCCAAATGTTGTATGTCCCCGTAAAACTGGTCAATCATTGCGGTGATTGGAAGGCTGGCCCCATTGGCACGCGCTTCGTCAATCGCCAGCCCCAAATCTTTGCGCATCCAGTCGACGGCAAAGCCGAAATCAAACTTGTCCTGCGCCATTGTTGCCCAGCGGTTATCCATCTGCCAGCTTTGCGCGGCACCGCCAGAGATAGCTTCATATACCTTTTCAACATCAAGCTCGGCGGATTGCGCAAAACGTAAGGCTTCGGATAGCGACTGAATAATCCCGGCAAAGGCGATCTGGTTGACCATCTTGGTGGTTTGCCCGGCACCGCACGGGCCAACGTGCACGATGCGAGAGGTATAGGATTGCATAATAGGTCGTGCTGCCTCCAATCCCGCTTCGCTGCCGCCACACATGATCGACAGCGTTCCTTTTTCAGCACCAACCTGACCGCCCGTCACCGGTGCATCAACACAGTGGATACCACGTGATTTGGCCTCGACCCCCAATTGCCGGGCAATACGGGCGGAGACTGTAGTGTGATCGAGAAACAACGCGCCCTTGGTCATTGCGGCGAAAGCGCCATCGCGGCCAAGTGTTATGCTCGCCAGATCATCGTCGGTCCCAACGCAGCTTATTACGGCATCTGCTCCTTTTGCCGCTTCTGCTGGCGAAATCGCAACGCTTCCACCGTGTGCCGCGACCCAAGCATCAGCCTTCCTACGCGAACGGTTATACACCGTCATCTCGTGCCCCGCTCCGCGCAAATGCCGCGCAATTGCACCACCCATAACGCCCAGACCGATAAATGCTATTTTTGCCATGACCTTGTCTCTAAAGCCTGTTTCATCGCAGCGCTAGATACGTTAGGTGCAATCCATGTCTGAATTATTGACCCTCGATCATATCCGCGCCGCACATGACCGCATTCGTGATGCCATTGTCGCTACACCCACTTTGCATAGCCAGACTTTGTCAGCGCTAACGGGGGCTAATATTTATCTGAAGTTTGAAAATCTTCAGTTCACTGCGGCCTATAAAGAACGCGGTGCATTAAATGCGCTTTTGTTGTTAAGCGATGAAGTGCGTGCGCGCGGTGTTATTGCGGCGTCAGCGGGTAATCATGCGCAAGGGCTCAGCTATCACGGGACACGCCTCGGCGTGCCAGTCACAATTGTGATGCCCGTTACAACACCAACCGTTAAAGTCATGCAAACAGAGAGCGTGGGCGGCAAGGTTGTGCTTCACGGAGAGAATTTTGACGAAGCCTATATACACGCACGAACCTTGGAGGTCGAGAAGGGTCTGACCTTTGTGCATCCCTTTGACGATCCCAATGTTGCCGCAGGACAGGGGACGGTTGCGCTGGAAATGTTGGAGGCGGTACCATCGCTTGATATGCTTGTTGTTCCGATTGGCGGCGGCGGATTGCTCTCCGGCATGGGAACGGCGGCCCGTGCGTTGAAACCCGATATCGGGCTGGTCGGGGTACAAGCCGAATTGTTCCCGTCCATGTATGCGCTGCTCAATGGCAAGCAAATGCCGTGCGAAGGCGATACTCTGGCCGAAGGTATTGCGGTTCAGGTGCCAGGCGCGTTTACTTCTGAAGTCATCAAGGGCTTGGTTGACGATATTGTGCTGGTCACCGAAGCGCAGCTTGAAACCGCTGTCAGCCTGTTGTTGCAGATTGAAAAGACCGTGGTCGAAGGTGCGGGCGCGGCCGGGCTTGCTGCGGTTATGGCCAATAAGGAGCGCTTTGCTGGTAAGAATATCGGCATCGTCTTGTGCGGTGGTAACATCGACACACGTCTACTCGCCAACGTCTTACTACGCGATCTGGCTCGGTCGGGGAGGTTGGCACGTCTGCGCGTGACGTTACAGGATCGGCCCGGCGCGCTGTTTAAAGTGATGCGTCTGTTCGACGAACACCGCGTAAACATCATCGAAATCTATCACCAGCGCATCTTTACAACGCTGCCAGCCAAGGGGCTGATTACCGATATTGAGTGCGAGG
Organism: Sphingomonadales bacterium; assembly: GCA_043760355.1. GTDB lineage: Bacteria > Pseudomonadota > Alphaproteobacteria > Sphingomonadales > Sphingomonadaceae > Sphingorhabdus_B. Next base: position 2,790 of record JAYUPC010000015.1, on the reverse strand, counting down.
CACGTGATGCGGATCAGTTGCAGGGGCTTGTCGATGGGCTTAAAAAGGCAGGCTATAAGGTTGAACGCGTAGAGTTGAATTAAATAAAATTATTGCGCACAATTTTCGTGGTAAATTACCTTTTCAGCACGAAAGATTCGTTGCATAACCAAATTTTATAAGCAGGCCTAAATGGCCATGATTTGGGTTGAGCATGAGCGCAATAGTCCGATTTCCGCGTTTTTTCGTGACCAGCCCGTCGCCGTGTCCGTATCTGCCCGGCAAAACCGAACGCAAGGTTTTTACCGAACTGAACGGCTCCCATGCCGAAGAACTAAACGATGCGCTCAGCCGTATCGGTTTCAGGCGCAGCCAGAATGTCGCTTACCGGCCAAGCTGTATTGATTGTAAGGCATGTATCTCGGTACGTGTGCTGACTAAAGAATTTGAACCCAACGCCACCCAGCGCAAAATCCTGCGCCGCAATGCCGACCTGTCGGTTAGTGCGTGTCGCCCTTGGTCCACATCCGAACAATATGACTTGCTGCACCGATATCTGGAGAAACGTCATCCAGAAGGCGGGATGGTCAATATGGATGATATGGACTATGCCGACATGGTTGAACAGTCGCCGGTAAAAAGCCATGTCGTTGAATATCGCACGCCAAGCCGTTTTGGTCGTCCAGGCGAACTCATTGGTGCCTGCCTTACCGATCAGCAGGGCGATGGCCTGTCGATGATATACAGTTTTTACGATGCCGAGGCAGAGGGTCGTCCGGGTCTGGGCAACTTTATTATCATGGACCACATCATGCGTGCGCGCAAAGCCGGGCTGGATTACGTGTATCTAGGGTATTGGGTGCAAGGTTCGGCGCGGATGCAGTACAAGGCGCGCTATCAACCGCTAGAACGATTGGGGCCGGACGGCTGGGAAGGTTTTGTGCCCGATTTGGGCTAGGTTCGTTCTTGGAATTTAACAACTCCGTCATTCCCGCGCAGGCGAGAATCCATCACTTAAGCGTTCGGCATTAAGCACCGCTGCTTTGTAAATAATTAGTTAGGCGATGGATCTCCGCCTACGCGGGAATGATGGAGTTTGTAGTATCCAGAACTCACGTTTGAATTACAACAGATCCTAAACCATCCCTAAACAAAAACCCCGCCGGTTAGGGCGGGGTCTCTTAATCTTACGAACCTTGAATGGTGCAGTTGCACGTCGCTCTTGGCCGTGGCTTTGGTTTCCACTTTCGGACGGCGTGGTGGCGACGCGGAGCGCTGTATACCGTTTCGTATGTCACTTCTTCGGTGGTTGTCGTTGTTGTAGACGAACCGCCTGGAACAACCGTTACTGTGGTAATAATCGGCGCGGCTTGTGGATAGTAATAATATCCACCTTGATAGCCCGGCTGATATCCACCCTGTTGCGGGTATCCACCTTGTTGTGGGTATCCACCCTGCGGATATCCCTGTTGTGGGTAAGGATAAGTTTGTGGTGCAGGATAATTGCCCGGCCGTGGTCCGTAACTTACTTGGGGCATATATTTACGGCATTTGTTGGTCGCTTTTTCAATTCCAACGCCAGCAAGGCCACCAAGCCCAGCGCCAAGTATAGTACCGCCCAAACGGTCACCGCGGCCAGCGATGCGATTACCCGCTACGCCGCCAAGAATAGCTCCAATGGCACCGCCAGCTAAACCACGTCCACGCAGGCATTGTTCATACCGTTCATATCCTTGTGGAACTGAATAGCGCTCTTCGCGTTCGTATGGGTAGTCATCACGCGATTGCTGCGGATACGGTGCACCGGAATTTTGCGGCCCGCGCGCTGGATATGCGCCGGGTTCATTGGCTTCATAACGTGTAACCCGACCATTCCACTGGCCTTCATACACACGGGCTTGCGGATCAACATAGTCACCGCGCCAGCCGCCGTCATAATCATATTTGCTGCCATCGGGCGCTGAATAGGCCAAATCGTCTTGGTCGTTCCAATTATAAGCTTGCACATCAGGGCGGATTGCGGGCGCATATGCAGGTTGGCGATAGTTGGGTGCGGCGGCATAATTGCTGCCATAGTTATTCCATTGAACGCCAGGTTGATAATCATAAACATATCCGCGACGGTCGGTCAAAACGGCGTCATTATAATAACGGCTCCAGTTATACCCATTTGACGGCGCACGCAGGCCGTAGTTATTCCAGTTGCTGACATAAAATGAAGGTTGGACCCAATAACTCGGTAATATAAATCCACGAAATGGTCGGCGATAGATATCAGTGCGCGGAATAACGTGCATGCCAGGTCGCGGACCTCCGCCGCCCACGACATGGGGCATGCCCGGCATTGGCATTGGACCATGTCCGCCACCACCTATTACAGGAGGCATTGTCGGCATCGGCATCGGGCCGTGGCCTCCGCCGCCCATTACAGTAGGCATTGTTGGCATAGGCATCGGGCCGTGGCCTTCTGTTTGCCAATTTGATTTGCCACCAATACCGTTTGCCAATGAAGCTTTGGCCATTGGTGCGAACGAGTCGCTGGCGCTTGCCGACGATATGGCAAAGACCAATGCGGCGGCGGCAATGCCTGATAATACTAGACTCTTCATGGTAAACAGCTCCCTAATCATGTCCAACCCGGATACGCGGGCATTCAAGTGGTTAAGAAGTCATTAACATTTTTTACGACAAGAATCCAATTGGCTGGATGTAAATTACGTGACTTGTTTCACGGGTGTTTCATTATGAGGCAGTTTGGTGCGAGGCCGTTCAAATACGATTGCCGAGCAATTGTGCTAATGCAGAAATTCC
>JAYUPC010000014.1:0-20247 GCA_043760355.1 Sphingomonadales bacterium | reverse complement strand
AGGATTTGGCTTGCGCATCGGTAAGGCCAATGGCGCGCAGCACATGGCTGGGGCGACCAGAGCCGCTGGCACAGGCCGAACCAGCCGAAAAGGCTATGTCACGGCATTCAGACATCAAACGCGCCACATCAATGCCATCACGACGAATGTTGAGATTGCCTTTATAGCGGTGCGTGACGGTGCCGTTGATTGTCCAATCTGAGAAACATTTGACGGCATGGTCCCACAGCGTTTCGATATGCGCTTGATCCTTTTCCATTAGCATGACCGCCAAAACCGCAGCCGCACCAAAACCGGCACACAGTGCAGGCGATAACGTACCAGAACGTAAACCCTGCTCCTGTCCGCCGCCGTGGATCAGCGGCTCAAGCCGGATACCATCGCGCACCCATAAGGCACCAATGCCCTTAGGGCCGTGGATCTTGTGCGCGGAAATGGCGATCATGTCCGGGCCTTTGGGAACCGGGATACGGCCATAAGATTGAACTGCATCGCATAATAGCAGCGCGCCATGCTCATGCGCCACCCGTGCATATTCATCGATTGGCTGGATCGTTCCTATTTCATTATTGACGTGCATTACCGCGAAGAGTTTTACACCCGGGAAAGCCAGCTGCTCGCAAGCACCATGCGCATTTACCGGCGTCAGTTCGCCCCCCAAATACTCGACGCAATCAAGAACGGCGGCATGTTCGGTCGCCAGCGCAGCCACGCGCCCGCCCGCCGCAACACCCTTGATGCCCAGGTTAATCGCCTCAGTCGCGCCGCTGGTAAAGATTGCCCGTCCGTCCTTTGGCAATAAAGCCGCCACTTGCTCCCGCGCTACCTCAACCGCTGCTGCCGCTTTACGACCCATCGCGTGCATACTGTGCGGATTGCCGTATCCGTTCTGCAACCAAGGCAGCATCACGTCCAGAGCCTCGGGCGCGAGCGGGGTGGTAGCTTGATAATCGAGGTATATCATGCCGTCCGCGACCGCGCTGCAATCGCCGTCCATGTGTCGATGAAACGCGCGATATCGGCTTGGCAGGTTTCGGGACCAAAACTGACCCGGATCACTTCACTTGCGGCCTGTGCTTCCCAACCCATTGCAGCGAGCACAGGGCTGGATTTAAGTGTTCCCGATGAACAGGCGGCCCCTGCCGATACCGCAATACCGGCCATATCAAAGCCGATCAGTTGCCCGGAAGAGGACACGCCTGGCATATGGTAACTGGCGATGGTTGCGATACGCGAGGCGTCCTCCGCCACGACAGCCCCGCCCGCTGCGACGATGGCAGCATCCAATTCAGCGCGCAGTGTTGCGGCGTGCTCCATCCACCCAAAGCCAGCTTCCAAAGCCGCTGCAAAACCAAGCACCGCAGGCAAATTCTCGGTCCCGCCGCGATAGCCCTTTTCCTGGCCGCCGCTTGGGGAAAGCTGACCAAGATCGCGCACGAGCAAAGCGCCAATGCCCGGAGGACCACCCAGCTTATGCGCCGATACAGCGATAAGATCGACTTCGGGCAAAGGCATTTTTCCCGCGCTTTGCGAACAGTCGGCAAGGAGTATCCCCCCACGATCCCGGATCATCGCGCCCAAGGCAGCCAAATCCTGGATCACGCCCGTTTCATTATTGGCGCATTGGATTACGACGAGTGGTGCCAATGCCTCCTCGATCCTAAGGGCATGTGCCAAGGTTTCTTCGGTGACGAGACCTTGGTTATCGACCTGCAGCATATGGCCGGTGGGACAGGCGCGGTGCACCGCATCATGTTCAACCGCGCTAATCCAGATCGCATCCGCCTTGGCACGCCATAGTCCAAGCGATAGAGCCTCGCTGGCGCCGCTGGTAAAAATAACATCCCCGCCCCATCCCAAAGCTCTGGCAATCCGGGCGCGTGCATCCTCAAGCGCAGCCTTTGCTGCCCTACCCTCCTTATGGGGTGAGGACGGATTGGCCCAGTATTCCAGCCCATCATATACCGCCGCACGCGCAGAAGGAACCAATGGCGTTGTCGCAGCATGATCGAGATAAAGGCGGGGTTGGGTGGACATTAGCAGCTTGGAATCCATGATGGTTGCGAAAACTATGCTTCCTCCTATATAGGCTCGCATCATCCTGCAAAGCCCGAAGCGTTCGTCCAGGGTTCTGCTGCCGCCATTTATTCTTAGAATTGAACCATCACACATGCCAGCAATTGCTATTCCAGGTCCAGAAGGCCGCCTAGAAGCCCGTTTTTCTCCTCCTCCTCGCCCCCGCGCGCCTGTTGCGATCATATTGCATCCACATCCACAGGCAGGCGGGACAATGAATGACCGGATTACTATCGCACTATACAAAACATTTGTAGCGCGCGGCTTTGGCGTTCTTCGTTTCAACTTCCGCAGCGTTGGCCGTTCCGAAGGCGAATTTGACAATGGCATTGGTGAACTCTCCGATGCGGCATCCGCACTCGATTGGGTGCAGGCTTTCCACCCAGAAGCATCATCAACCTGGGTTGCGGGTTATAGTTTTGGTGCATGGATCGGCATGCAGCTCCTAATGCGTCGGCCCGAAGTGCGCGGCTTCATCTCTATTTCACCGCCTGCCAATATGTATGACTTCAGCTTCCTGGCGCCCTGCCCGTCATCCGGGATCATCATTCAAGGCGTGGGTGACGAGATTGTTACGCCAAATGCAGTTCAAAAGCTGGTCGATAAACTCCGTACACAGCGTCATATCACCATCCATCATGACGAAATCCCACGCGCCAACCATTTCTATGAACACGAAATGGATATGCTGATGGGATCCGTTGATAATTACCTCGATATGCGGCTGGATCCGGCTTGCCCGATTAAATAAGGGTGCATTTCGGACAAGCGGGTGAGCCACCTCGTTTTATAACCAAATAGGTTCTAAACGCCATTTTAAGAGCTGTAGCCGTGAGGTCGAGAGCTCTTTGTGTATTGACTGCCACAAACCGCTTGATGCGCCCTTAGGGGGCTTCAGGAGGCTTACAGAGCACAATGGTAGATTTGCGTTGTTTGTTTGTCTGCATTCATTGTGCAAATTTTCGAACAAAGGGCTCCGTCATTCCCGCGCAGGCGGGAAACCATCACCTTAGCGTTAGATATTAAGCACCGTAGCTTTGCAAACTCTTCCATAGGCGATGGATTCCCGCCTGCGCAGGAATGACGAAGTGAGTTTTTCAGAGTTAAGCCCTAAATGGCCACACCCTTGGCCTTATCTCAAACCACTCTAAAATCATCATAGCCTTTTTAAGCCCCCTACACTAGATACCGTGCATACCGACTCACAGAGTCACAGGATATGGGCCCCATGCGTATTGCTATTGCATCCGATCATGCCGCTTTGGACATGAAAACGGCACTTGCCGGCTATTTGCGTGACTGCGGGCATGATGTTAGCGATCTTGGTCCGCAGGACAGCAATTCGGTCGATTATCCAGATTATGGCTACAAGCTTGCTAGCTCCGTTGCATCCGGTGAGGCAGAACGCGGAGTTGCTCTTTGCGGTTCGGGTATCGGGATATCGATTGCCGTAAACCGTAATCCGGCCTGCCGCGCGGCTTTGGTGTCCGAACCGCTCTCTGCAAAGCTTGCGCGCGAACACAATGATGCCAATGTCATCGCGATGGGCGCGCGGTTAACGGGCTTTGATATGGCCAAGGCCTGTCTTGACGCTTTCCTCTCCACACCATTTGCCGGTGACCGCCATGTCCGCCGCGTCGATAAACTCTCGTATCCTCCAGCATGCTAACCCCCATCCAGAAAGTAAGATTATGAGCACCAATCCAGCCTCTCTCTTTGATGTCCAGCCAGATGGATTTTTCACCCGCACTTTGGCGGAAACCGATGCTGCGGTGTTTGCCGGGCTAACCGCCGAAATGGAGCGCGAACAGTATCAGATCGAGCTGATCGCATCAGAAAATATTGTGTCAAAGGCGGTGCTCGAAGCGCAAGGTTCGGTGTTCACCAATAAATATGCCGAAGGATATCCCGGCAAGCGGTATTATCAAGGCTGCGCCCCGTCCGACACCGTCGAAACTTTAGCAATAGAACGCGCCAAAGAACTGTATAATTGTGGTTTTGCTAATGTACAGCCACATAGCGGAGCGCAAGCCAATGGCGCGGTGATGCTGGCCTTAACCAAGCCCGGCGACACCATATTGGGGATGAGTTTGGATGCAGGTGGGCACTTAACACACGGGGCACGCGCTGCAATGTCAGGTAAATGGTTCAACGCCATTCAATACGGCGTTAATCCGGATACCCATCTCATCGATTTTGATGAGGTTGAGCGGCTTGCCAAAGAACATCGGCCGACGCTTATCATCGCCGGTGGTTCGGCCTATCCGCGTATCATAGATTTCGCAAAATTCCGGGCAATTGCCGATGAAGTCGGTGCTATTTTCATGGTCGACATGGCGCATTTCTCTGGTCTAGTCGCTGGCGGCGTTCATCCGTCTCCCCTGCCCCATGCGCATGTTGTGACTACGACAACGCACAAAACACTGCGTGGCCCGCGTGGCGGCATGATCCTGACCAATGACGAAGCGATTGCCAAGAAGATCAACTCGGCAGTATTCCCAGGGCTTCAGGGTGGACCACTTATGCACGTAATTGCAGCGAAAGCGGTTGCTTATGGCGAGGCGCTGCGCCCCGACTTCAAACTCTATGCCAAGGCCGTTGTTGAAAATGCCAAGGTTCTAGCCGCAACTCTCAGTGAGCGGGGATGTAATCTTGTTTCAGGCGGAACCGATACGCATCTGGCACTGGTCGACCTCACCCCGCTTGGGGTAACAGGCCGCGACGCTGACGAAGCGCTCGAACGCGCCGCTATCACCTGTAATAAAAACGGTATTCCCAATGATCCCCTGCCCCCAGTTAAGACCAGCGGCATCCGCGTTGGTTCGCCAGCCGGCACAACACGCGGCTTTGGTCCGGCTGAATTCCGCGAGATCGGCCATATGATCGCTGACGTGCTTGAAGGGCTGCGTGGCAAAGGCGAACACGGCGATCCAGTCGTTGAAGCCGACGTAAAACGCCGCGTCCGCGCGCTGTGTGAACGCTTCCCGATTTATCCCTCTTGATTTTCACTAGTGCATTACTCATCTAATACACAGAAGGGAGACTGATCATGGCTCTATTTTGTAATGACTGTAACACCGAGTATCTAGAAGGCGCGAAATTCTGCCCCGAATGCGGTTCAAAAACGCCGGAACAACTGGCTGCGGAAAGCTTTCCAAACCAAGCCAAGCATTATGTGGGCGAGGCGGCAGATGAATTATGGGGCGCGACCAAAGATGCGTATCATACGGGCAAACATATTGCCGATGTTGATTCAGCAAAGAAGATTGCCGGTGGTGCTGCCATTGGTGCCGTAGCAAGCGTGATTGCTCCGATCGGCATTGTAACCGGAGCGCTGATCGGGGCGGGAGTAGTTGCCTATCGCCATGTCAATAAAAAGAAAAATCAGGAAAATTAATAGCTGATGCGTTGCCCCTTTTGTGCGAATGAAGACAGCCAGGTAAAAGACAGCCGGCCAACCGAAGACGGTGCCGCAATTCGCAGACGTCGCCAATGCGAAAGTTGTGGGGCGCGCTTTACCACCTTTGAACGCACACAATTACGTGAGCTGTCAGTTGTTAAGTCCGAAGGGCGGCGTGAACCTTTTGAGCGCGAGAAGCTTGAACGCTCACTCACCATTGCCTGTCGCAAACGGCCTGTTGATGCCGCAAGGATCGAAAAACTAGCGTCGAGTATACAGCGCCAGTTGGAGACACTGGGCGAAGGCGAAATCGACGCCAAACGGATCGGTGAATTCGTGATGGATGGCCTAAAGACTCTAGATACCGTAGCCTACATCCGCTTCGCCAGCGTCTATAAGGATTTTACCGAAGCCAAGGATTTTGAGGATTTTGCAGGTACTGTGGCCGAGGCGGGGAAGAAGTGACCTCGCAATCCGCTCAACCCGTCATAATTTTGGTCCGCCCGCAACTTGGCGAAAATATTGGCAAAGCTGCGCGTGCCATGCTCAATTTTGGTTTAACAGAAATGCGCTTGGTTGCGCCGCGCGATGGTTGGCCTAATCCAAAAGCAGGCCCCAGTTCTGCGGGCGCAGATAGTGTTCTTGAAAATGCTAAGGTCTATGATACGCTGGGCGAAGCTATCGCCGACATTAATTATATATACGCCACTACGGTACGCAAACGCGGCGTGACCAAGCCGGTGCTAACCCCTGAAGTGGCCGCTAAAGAAATCTACCATTCAGGCGGGCGTAGTGCGATATTGTTCGGCATGGAACGATCCGGTCTTGCTGTGGATGAAGTAGCAGCCGCTCAGACGATCATAACTGTGCCGATTAACCCCGAATTCAGTTCGCTAAACCTTGCGCAGGCTGTCGTATTGGTTGCTTATGAGTGGTCAAAATATCAAAGCCTTGCAATGCCAACTTCAGTACCAATCGATCCACCTGCTCCACACGCTGAATTTGCGGAGATGATCGGTGCGCTGTTTGAAATACTGGAGCGGCGCGGGTATTTCTATCCTGTGGAACGCACGGCTGTAACCCAAGGTACTGTCCGAAATCTGATGACCAAGGCGCGGTGGAACTCGCTTGAACTGAGAACTTTTCGCGGGGTCCTCAGCGTACTTAACAAAGGCAAGCGTGACGGGCGTGATACCGTGGATTAACCCCTTACGTGGTCCCACTGTACCAGCTCATGATCGATTGATGCCTCAATTAATTTGTCCCATATTTCCCTTATCAAAAGAACGGATAGCCCCTGCTTTACAGCAGCAGCAGCGACATTATTCAATACTTCCTTCTTGCGCACCTCATCCCTGACGGAGTCTCGATCCGTCTTGATCCGTGCGGCGGCGTCCATAAATTCAAAACGCTGCGCGAATAAAGCGATTAAGGCATCGTCGACAGCATCAACCCCTGCGCGAACTTCAGCCATATTTTGGCATTGCTTGGCAGGTACAATCGTTACAAGTACAGAATTAGTAGTCATTCTGCGCGCTTAGAAACTCACTGTCTGGTTGTCGAGCATGATATTGCAGCGTAGCGGTTGACTTTCGCGCATCTCCCAGCCATAAGCTCACTTCGCAATTGGCCCTGCACCCTCGGTGAAGCAGCGGCCGCACAGGATATATGATCTTGTGGTGCGGTACCGGGGACTGAACATAAACGCAAATAAGGAGACTTTGGCCATGTCAAAGCGTACATCATCGAAGTATAAACTTGATCGCCGTATGGGCGAGAATATTTGGGGCCGTCCCAAATCACCTGTCAACAAGCGTGAATATGGCCCAGGCCAACACGGACAGCGTCGTAAGGGCAAGCTGAGCGATTACGGCATTCAGCTGCGCGCTAAGCAAAAGCTTAAGGGCTATTACGGCGACGTCACCGAAAAACAGTTCAAGCGCGCCTTCCTCGAAGCCAGCAACATGAAGGGTGATACCTCGCAAAACCTGATTGGTTTGCTTGAGCGCCGCCTTGACATGATCGTATACCGCGCCAAATTTGCACCAACAATTTTTGCTGCACGCCAAATCGTTTCGCACGGCCACATCCGTGTCAACGGTGTAAAGTGCAACATCGCCAGCCGCAAAGTTGCTCCAGGCGAAGTTATCTCGCTCGGTAACAAGGCCAAGGAAATGGCGCTCGTTATCGAAGCACAGGGCCTTGCAGAACGTGATATTCCCGAATATGTTGCAGCCGATGGCAATGACAAGGCAACTTTCGTTCGTGTACCTACGCTTGACGAAGTACCTTATCCAGTTAAGATGGAACCAAATCTGGTCGTCGAATTCTATTCACGCTAATTTTAGCATCATCCAATTTAATGAAGGGCGGCCTTGTAAGGTCGCCCTTTTTCGTTGTCCAATCTGTTTGTCTTTGCCAAGGTGTCAATAACTACAAACAGGAGTATTTATGATCCGTCCGTTCTTGCTCGCCTCAACACTTATGATCGCTGTTCCGGCATGGGCCGATAGCCCGGCAATTTCGACCGATACACTCAAAGAAGTCACCCGCACATTGTCGTCTGATACCTTTGAGGGTCGTGCCCCAACCACGCCAGCCGAGGATAAAAGCATTGGTTATATGGCAGGCCGCTTTGCAGCAGCTGGATTACTGCCCGGCAGTAAAGGTGACTGGTTCCAAAAAGTACCGCTTGTCGAAATGAATGCCGATAGTGCGATGCACCTTGACATAGCCGGTGGAAAATCACCGCTGAGTTTCAATTACAAGACGGACATGGTCGCCACGTCATACCGCGTTGTTCCCAAAACCGACATTAAAGATAGCGATGTTGTCTTTGTCGGCTTTGGCATAAATGCACCCGAACGCGGCTGGAATGATTATGCAGGGATCGATGTAAAGGGCAAAACAGTTATCATACTGGTGAATGACCCTGATTATGAAACCAAAGGACTAAAGGGACCGTTTGAAGGCCGTGCAATGACATATTATGGCCGGTGGATGTATAAGTTCGAAGAAGCGGCGCGACAGGGTGCTGCTGCGGCCTTCATCATTCATGATACTTTTCCTGCGGCTTATCCATGGGATGTAGTCGTTTCATCCTGGACCGGGCCGCAGCTGGGCCTTGATGCCGCAAACAACCATATGGACCAGACACAGGCCAATGGTTGGATCACAGGAGATGCAGCACAAAAGCTGATGGCTGCTTCGGGCAAGGATTTGGCCAATATGGTCGCCACCGCAAAGAAAAAAGGATTTAAGGCAGTACAGCTTGGCGTGAAGGCAAATTTGAGCTTTACCAATACAGTAAAGCGCCAAGCATCGAATAACGTAATCGGCATATTACCGGGCAAAAAGCATCCCGACGAATACGTACTCTATTCCGCGCACTGGGACCATTTGGGGCGTTGCGAACCGATCAAAGGCGATGATATCTGTAATGGCGCTCTTGATAACGCCAGCGGTTCGGCAGGATTGGTTGCTCTCGCTGAGGCACATGCCAGGGCAGGTGCAGCAGATCGCAGCTTGGTATTTTTGTCGGTTACAGCCGAAGAATCCGGCTTACTTGGATCGGCATATTACGGCGCAAACCCAGTCTATCCACTTGCCAAGACGGTAGGCGGGATAAATATGGACGGGTTGAATATGCTCGGACGAACCAAAGATGTGACAGTTATTGGACCGGGAAAATCCGAACTCGAACCCATGCTTGATAAATATGTGAAGGCGCAAAACCGCGTCGTAACGCCTGAAGCAACACCAGAAAAAGGCAGCTTCTTCCGCTCGGACCATTTCAGCCTCGCCAAATACGGTGTGCCTTTTATATATTTTGAATCCGGCGAAGATCTTGTGGTTGGCGGTGTTGCCGCAGGACATGCAGCAGCAGAAGACTACACCACCAATCGCTATCACAAACCGCAAGACGAATACCGGGATGATTGGAATTGGGAAGGTGCGGTTGAAGATCTGACGCTGAACTATCAAATTGGCCGCGAGCTTGCAGACGGGGGGGCGTGGCCGAACTGGTATAATTCAGCGGAATTTCGCGCCATTCGTGACAAAAGCCGTACAGCCAAATAAAGATATTATATGACAATGCGAATGCCCGCGGAATGGGCGCTTCACGACCGTGCGTGGATCGGCTTACCAAGTTTTTGGGGGCACTGGGAAGCGCCTTTTGCCGACGCCCAGCGCCAAATTGCAGCGTTTGCAAATGCTGTGCATGATAAAGGGCGCGGGGAAACCGTATACCTAATTGCTGGCAATGCAGATGCAGCCAAGATTGCACGCGATCTGGTTGTCGATGGAGTGATTGTCGAAGAACGGCAAATCGGTGATATCTGGCTGCGCGACAGTGGTTGTATCATTGTTGGCGACGGCACCAAACGTATTGCGCGCAATTTCGGCTTTAACGGATGGGGAAACCGCTTCAACTTTGACGGCGACCAGACGATAGGTGCAGAACTTGCCCGTGAGGCTGGCTTTGAAGTCACCGATTGCGATTGGATACTTGAAGGCGGCTCAATCGATGTCGACGGCGAAGGTAATGCCGTCACGACAACCGATTGCCTCCTAAACCCCAACCGAAACCCCGCACTTGGCAAATCCGGGATTGAAGAGCGTCTTAACCGTGATCTTGGCATAACCAATCTTCTCTGGCTGGGCGATGGCCTAGCCAATGATCATACCGACGGTCATATCGATAATCTCGCCCGCTTTGTAGGTGCAAAGCATCTGGTGATCCCGCACACAAACGACGCAAATGATCCAAATGGCGCAATTTATACCGATGCGCGCAACCGCGCCGAAGCTGCCGGATTTCAAGTCACTCTCTTGCCCTCTGTCGGCAGGTTTGAACAAGGTGGAGAGGCCGTTCCGGCGAGCTATATGAATTTCTACATCGGCAATTCGGTGGTTGTTGTGCCCATTTACGGCTCCTCCCATGACGACGCAGCCCTTGGCGCAATCGCTTCCCTATTCCCGGCACGCAGAATCATTGGTTTGCCCGCTGATGCAGTTCTAACTGGCGGCGGCAGTTTCCATTGTTCAAGCCAGCAGGTGCCTTCCCTCTGAAACCTGTTCGTGGTACTTAATCATGCTCGTCATCATGAAGGACTTAGATATGCTTCCCCACTTTCGTCTTCTTGCGCCAATCGTCTCTTTATGCCTCTGCTCAACAGCACCTGTTTATGCACAAGGCCACAAGCACAATGCAGCGGAAACGGCCGAACACAAACAGCATATGGCGCAGCTTAAAACCATATTGGCGGATCCTGCTCGTGCCGAGGACGCAAAGCGCGATAAATATCGCCACCCCGCTGAAACAATCGAATTTTTCCGCATTCATCCCGATCATATTGTTGGGGAATATGCCCCGGGCGGCGAATGGTACACCCGTATCCTGGGTCGTTACATCAATGAAAAAGGCAAATTTTCAGGATTGTTCTTTGGCACCGGCAGTTATTTTGATGACGCACGTAAAGCGGGAATTGCCAAAGGCGTGGCAAAATTCCCCGATGACGTGGCGAAGGTCACCAACCGTCCAGCAAGCAATTTTTCGGCATTTTCGCTCAGCAATATTCCCGAAAGTGCAAAGGGCAGCTATGACCGCATCCTTATCATGCGAATGATGCACAACATGATGAACTGGAATATTGCCGATACCGATATCAAGGCTATGCGTGAATTACTGAAGCCGGACGGCATGATTGGCATCGAACAACACCGCGCCAAACCGGGCGCACCGTTCAGCTATGTCGACGGAAGTAACGGCTATGTCCGTGAGGCTGATGTCATCAAGTTTATGGAAGTAAACGGCTTTGATCTTGTTGCCAAAAGCGAAATCAATGCCAACCCGAAAGACACCGCTAACTATCCCGATGGTGTTTGGACGCTACCTCCGGTCTTCGCAAAAAAGGATGTGGATCGTGCAAAATATGCAGCAATAGGTGAAAGTGACCGGATGACATTGCTGTTCCGCAAGCGACCATGAAATGATCACAGGGGCATTTGTAATACGGGCTTTGCTGTCCGGTATCATAGTCGCGCTAATAGCAGTTATCGGCAAAAAAGCTCCCGCCGCCGGGGCGCTGATTGCGTCGTTGCCGTTGATTTCGATCCTGGGTATGATCTGGCTGTGGCGTGACACTGCAGACAGCAAACTGCTGGCCAATCATGCCGAAGCGACATTCTATTTTGTCATACCCAGCCTGCCGATGTTTCTGCTCATTCCTTGGATGTTGCGCAGCGGTGTCGGGTTCTGGTTATCGCTTGGCGCAGGAATTACACTTACCATCGTGCTATATCTGCTAACCGTAACGCTTGCAGCGCGCTTTGGTATTCGGATATAGTGTTTTACCCAGTTGAAAGGTTATTCCAATGCGCAAAACGACATATGTTGCCATCATTATACCCATGTTTCTTGCTGGCTGTTCTGGCGGCAAACCCGATCCACGCGGTGTAGATCATAACGAGACTCTGCTGAGCGTTAGCGGGACGGGGCAAGCCGAAATGCGGCCTGATATGGCAAGTTTTACAGCGGGTATGAGCACAATCCGGGGAGATGCCAAGGCCGCGACCTCAGCCAACGCCGAATCTATGGACAAACTGGTTGCTGCACTTGAAAAGCAAGGCGTTGAGGAAAAAGACATCCAGACGAAAAATGTCTCGGTCAACCGCATCGGTTGGGGACCGAACAAGAACAAGTTTGAAGCGATCAACCAGGTCAGTGTTCGTGTGCGCAAGGTTGATACAGCAAGTGCCGCCATAGGTGCAGCAACCGATAGTGGAGCGAACATATTATCTGGTCCATCCCTGACACAATCCGATCCTGAAAAAGCCAAGCTATCAGGCTATGGCGCGGCGTATAAGGCGGCACGTGCAAAGGCAGAAGCTTATGCGACAGCGGCGAACATGCGGGTATCACGTATCCTGACAATCCGTGACGGCGGTGTGCAAAATATGCCCATGCCGGAATATGATTACGCCGCAGAAGCCGCGCCAAGGGCCGTCGCATCATCTGCGCCCCCCATCCGCACTGGCACCGATATCGAAACCGTCAGCACCACAATCGATTTCGCTTTGGAGCCCAAATGACACGCAACATCACCGTCGCCGCGCTTCAGCTATCCTTGATGGGCAATGAAACCGAAAATATCGAAGCCGTTTCTTGCTTGGTCGCAAAAGCGGCGAATGACGGCGCGCAAATCATCCAGCCGCCGGAGCTATTCTCTGGACCTTATTTTTGCAAAACACAGGAAGAAGCTCATTTCGCGCTCGCCCGCCCGACCTTGGATCACCCGTCGGTGCGCGCAATGGCCAAGCTTGCCAAACAGCTGAATGTGGCAATCCCCACCAGCTTTTTCGAACGTGACGGCGCGCATTTCTATAACAGTTTGGCGATGATTGATGCGACGGGCGAAATCCTTGGCGTTTACCGCAAAAGCCATATTCCCGACGGTCCTGGCTATCAGGAAAAATACTATTTTCGTCCCGGCAATAGTGGTTTCAAGGTCTGGGATGTTTTCGGAGTGCGCATCGGTGTCGGCATATGCTGGGATCAATGGTATCCTGAAAGCGCGCGCGCAATGGCGCTAATGGGTGCTGAGATGTTGTTTTACCCGACCGCCATTGGTCAGGAACCCCATGATGACACACTCGACACCCGACACATGTGGCGGCGCGCTATGGTCGGCCATGCAGTCAGCAACTGTATGCCCGTGATCTCCGCCAACCGCATAGGGTCAGAAAACGACCATGGCGTGCAAGCGCAGTATTTTTATGGCACCAGCTTCATCGCCAACGAATGGGGAGATATCGTGCTGGATCTTGACGACCAAGAAACCGGCGTGATGGTTGCCACATTCGACCTCGACGCCGCCCGCTCCCACCGCGCCAGCATGGGCTTCTTCCGCGACCGCAGACCGCAGCTTTATGGCCGGTTGGTCGAGGACATTTAAGCTGGAGCATCTTTACCTCATCGCACTGGGTTCAAACCAGCGTCATCCTGTCATCGGTGCTCCTATTCGGGTCTTAGCCGAGGCATTTGATGCGTTGGAGATGGAAGATATTGATGTTTTCGCCACATCGAATATCGTGGGCAGCAAACCCATCGGAGCGTCCGGGCGCCAATATGCGAATGCGGCTGCGATACTAGCAAGCGACCTCATGCCAGCCGAACTGCTTATCCGGCTAAAGACAATCGAACGGCATTTTGGCCGACGTATTCAGGGCCAGAAATGGCGATCGCGTGTGCTGGATCTCGATATCATCCTGTGGTCAGGCGGCATCTGGTCAAGCAATCTCCCTGCCCTATCCATCCCCCATATCCATATGCGCGAACGTCCCTTTGTGCTCGGCCCGGCAAGCGAAATTGCCGCCGATATGCGTGACCCTATTAGCGGATTGCAATTAAAGCACTTAAACCACCGCTTAAATCAAGCAAAGCCGCTTGACGCCGCCAAATCCGGTCATTAATGGGAGCACTCCAAGACACATTAGTTAAGCTTTATGTCTCTGGGGCCCTTAGCTCAGTCGGTAGAGCAACTGACTTTTAATCAGTAGGTCGCTGGTTCGAACCCAGCAGGGCTCACCATATATTTATGGCACCAAATGATTTAACCATATGCAGTCGCATTGACAACCAAGCGTCATTCAGATGCGCTGCTGATCGCTTCTTTCACCCGTGCATAGGCTGCGGCCAATGGATCTTTTTCGCCCAAAAGCGCAAATGTACCGTTTAGAGTAAAGAAGCAGTGGCCGTGCACACTCGCCAATAGCGAACGGGCAAGCGGTGCTGCTTTGCCGGCTTGTGCTTCGGGCAACGCAGCTGCAATCTCGCGCTGCACAACTTCTGTAATGTCGGTCACTTTGGCCTGATAATATCCGGGCACTGTCTCGCCTTCGGGTAAGCGAAAGTCATAAAGAGCTGTCCAAGCATGTCGGTTGACTACAGCAAATTCGAAATAAGCCTGAATCGCTATATAGAGCCGTTGCTTTTTCTCACCCGCAAGCCGCATGTCGAGATGCACCTGCCACATATCAAGCGTCTTGGCATTAATCGCCAGCATGACCTGATCAAGTGTTCCAAATACATTGTAGAGTGTTCCGATTGAATATCCGATTTTCTTTGCGACCTCGCGCGCGGAAAAATGTGCATAGCCGACCTCGGACAATTGACGGTGCCCCTCGGATATGATCATCGCACGCAACTCGGCGCGGCTATGATCCGATCGGCGGCCCATCGCTTAACTTGGCTTACGCACGAAAGGATATTTCATCTGCGCAAGATAACCTTTGGGTACATTTTCCGGCACGCCGTAACCCGTTGGCCATGCGCTATCAGGAAAATAATATGTGCCGAATATCCGGTCGATAATCGGGAAATGAATGGCAAAATTTTTGTCTACGCCCTCTTCCTCGATCGCATGATGCCAATGATGAAACCGCGGGGTAACAAGCCAGCGACCAAGACCGTTAAAATCTCCACGCAAATTTGCATGAATCAATGACGCATATACATAAACCAAGCCGACATAAGCCTGCATCACCGACGGCGCGAACCCGAATGTAAGCAGCGGTAGCGAGGTCACACCGCGCAGCAGAACGATCTCGACAAAATGCATCCGGGCACCCGCCAGCCAATCCATAGACTTTGCGCTATGGTGCACGGCATGGAACCCCCAGAGAAACGGGATGCGGTGGAACAACCGGTGGAACCAATATTGCATCAAATCGGTGAGGACCATCGCGGTGGCAAACTGGATAATCCAGGGAAGGCTGCCAACCCATGCCCGCGCTTCTGCAAAGCTACCGGTTTTTGCCATAACTAACGTCGACGGCGCGAGCGCAAGGAAGGTAATTAACTGCACTAGCATCGAGCTAAGCAGATAATAGAGCAAGTCCTCGCGCCATTCGTTCCGGAACAGACGTTGTTTTTCATTATGCGGGAAAAAACGTTCAATCGGGGCAAACATGAGGCCGGTTGCGATCATGTTGACGATGAAGAAATCAAGCCCGAAGAAAATGCCCCAGTCTTTGGTTTCCTGCGGCTGAACCCCTGCCCCGCCGAGCACAGTGGCAATCAGCGCAATGACCAAAGCCGTCATCCCCAGCACTTTGCGCGGGCGCAGTAACAGGCTAAGCAATGCAAGCGCATAGCTTGATAGCAATGTGACATGAACCAACGCGCGAAAACCGGTCCATTCCCTGACCACAACCAGTTCGGGCATTGCTAGCCAATCAGACCAGCGTAGAGCTGCAACAAAACAAAATCCGATTACGGCGAGCAATATGCTAAAAAAACCGGCGAACCAGCCCGTGCCAAAACCGCGCGCTTCGATTGGTGCCTCCAGATCATGGGCCAATTTACCCAGAAAATCACGTGCCATATTACCGCTCCTCTTTATTACCAGCAGATTATTAACGCCTCATATGTATCAAAAAGCTACATAAATAGTTAATTATACATTGTCTAATATTTTAATTGAACATTGCATAATTTAATTATATGGTGCATGTAACAGGAGTATTGCAGATGTTCTTAGCGATTGTTTTGTTCGGCTTTCTATTCTTTCTGCTGTTGAATGCACGCAGCCGGATATCGCGGCTTGAACACCGCATAACGCTTTTAGAACAGAGCACTGCTAGTAGTTTGTACAGCAAAGCCAGTGCGAAGAAAAAAGAAGCACCAGAAGCCAAGCCCAAGCCTGCGTCTATACAAAATCCGGTTCCCCAAGAAACGCCTGAAGCAGAACCAGTGAGGTTAGCTGCACGTGTAATCTATGCATCGAAACGACCTGATGCGGTGCAGTCAGTTGATGTCCCAAAACCAGGTGAAGTGCAGGATAAGGATAACCCATCAGCCGTTTCTATTGCACAAGCAGTAAGCGAGATTGTCAAACCTGCCAAGAAAAAGGCTGTAGCCAAGCCAGCTGAAACATATTTCGAAAAGCCGGCAGATAAATCATCAGAAGGCGGAAGCGACAATTATAACGCTCCCCCGCCGCCGTCAAAGCGTGACTCCTTTAATTTTGAAGAATTTTTTGGCCGCCGTCTTCCTATCTGGGCGGGCGGTATCACGCTTGCCATTGCCGGCGTTTTGATCGTCAAATATGCTTATGATGCCGGAATGCTGTCCCGCTGGGTCCAGGTAATCGGCGGACTGCTATTTGGCACGGGCTTAATTACAGGTGCGGAAATCGCATTCCAGAAAGAAGCCAGCGTTAGAGACCCCCGTGTGCGGCAAGCCTTATCAGGAGCTGGACTTGCAACGCTATATGCAACGGTTCTCGTGGCGCATAATGCCTATGCTTTAATAAGTCCGCTAACCGCATTTATTGCTATGGCAGCGGTAACAGCAGGTGCGCTTGGTTTATCCATACGCTTTGGTGCGCCTAGCGCTTTGCTGGGTCTGGCTGGTGGCCTGGCGACACCTGCGTTGGTGGGCAGCTTACAACCCGATGTACCCTTGCTCTCGCTATACCTTGCACTAACTATTGGGGGGCTGAGCGCGGTTTCGCGAACGCAACGCTGGGCATGGCTTGGCGTAAGCGCCCTGGTTGGTGGTGCTGGCTGGGGTGCGTATTTGATTGCCACAAGCGCGCTGGATTTTGCATCATCGCTGTCGATTGGCGGCCTTGTTATATTGCTCGCCATTGGCTTGCCCTTTGTCGCATTTACTGGTCCGCGCGCATCGCTAATGCGTGCCGCAAGTGCAATAATCGGCGCAGCACAGATTGCGACGCTTGTGGCTGCTGGTGGCTATAGCCCACTAAATTGGGGACTGTTCGGCCTGATCGCGATTGCCGGACAATGGCTCAGTTGGCGGGAAAAAGGTTTCGAAATTGTACCAAGTATCAGCTTGGGCATATCGGCAATGCTGCTCGTTGTATGGCCGGATCCAATGCAGTCAATATTTGCGGTCGTTGCAATATCGATGGCCGTTATCCACGGCGTGCCTCTGATGATCCGCCTGTGGAATGTCCCTGCCCGTTTCCAGATTGCCTTGGAACTCGCGGGATTGTCACTTGCCATACTCATCATCCCGTTGGTGCAATTTTATGCACCAGATGGCAGCCGTGACAGCATATTTGGTTTACTTGCGCTTTCAGGTGCCATGCTTGCTGCCATCGGTGTTACTCTTGGTTGGCGACGCGAAGAACGCTGCGGCGATGCGCGCTTTGCAATGCTAACAACTGTGTCAGCGTTCCTTGGTGTTTGTGCATACTGGTTTGTAACTGCGCAATGGGCTTGGCCAATTGGCCTTGCGATTGCGGCGGCTGTATTGCTGCTCTTTGGCCACCGCGCAAAAGATATACGATTGGAAAAGGTCGCGGCAATCTTTGCCCTTACGACCCTAGCTTTCATATTGGCGACCGGTGGCAGAAACACGCCCGAAATATTCAGCTTATTTGGTCTAAGCGATGCCCCAATTGACCTTTACGCAGTTGGCCGTTGGATGGTTGCAACCGCATTGTTTATTCTGTTCGCAATGCGTGCCGGATCAAAGAATTTGCGCTTCGCCGCCGCTATCATAGCCGCATTGTTAGGTTATGGCATGTTAGCGCAGATCGTAATTGGCTGGGCAGTTCCAATTGCCTTGGGCGCATCGGTTGCCTCTCTTTTACTGCTTGGCCGCCGTTCCGATGATGGCCGGATCGAGACAATAACCGGCCTGATTGCGGCAGCAGCGGTGCCGTTACTGGCAATCAGCGCGTCGAGTGCCTTGAATGAATGGTCCCGGTTATTTGGCAATAGCAATGCTGTGT
The DNA here is from genome assembly GCA_043760355.1 of Sphingomonadales bacterium. Taxonomy (GTDB): domain Bacteria; phylum Pseudomonadota; class Alphaproteobacteria; order Sphingomonadales; family Sphingomonadaceae; genus Sphingorhabdus_B. The sequence continues at coordinate 2,004 of JAYUPC010000014.1, read as the reverse complement.
TTTCAATCGAGTCAGTCATTCGCTGGACGGTCGTTACCGCGCTCTATTCCCTATTTGCGGCGCGTGCCAAGGCAAGGGGTTTGAGGCTAGCCGGTTATCTCGCTGCCAGCATTATTGGCTACGGCGCGCTTGCACAAATTGTACCCGGCTGGTCAGTTCCTATTGCACTTGCCGCCAGTGTTGCTGCCTTGCTGCTCTTTAGTGAACGTTCAGATGACAGGCGCATTGAAACATTTTCCGCGCTGTTTTCTGTCGGAACTATATTCTTGCTCCTCAATACCGGCGCCAACCCAATGAATGAATTGCTTCGCTTGATCGGCTTAGGTGACGCAACATTTGTATTCCAAGCGGTGTTGCGTTGGACAGGAGTTGCGGCGTTGTTTTTATTGTTCGCAATCCGGTCACAAAATTCTGTTCTGCGCAACAGCACTCAAGCCATAGCGACGGCGTTGGTATATGGCATATTGGCGCAAATGCTTCCGCCTATGCGGCTGCCGCTTGTTCCGGCAACAGGTGTATTGGCGCTTGCTTATGCGTCCAAAAAGCTTGCATGGCCAAAGCTTGCCTCTGGCTTAGCTGTGGCTGCGACCGTTGCGCTCGCTTGGACAGTCGAAACGGCGATCATCTGGACATTGGGAGCCTTGTTGTCTCTGGCGTCCATTCCATTGATGGTTGATGCTGGCTTCCCCAATGCTGCTGCTTTCCAGAACCACTTGCTAATTCCAGGAATGTTGATGGGAATTGGTATCTGGCTCTTGCGCGATAATCTGCCACGAAGAGCTAAACAGTTTAGCGTGGCCATTGTTTCGCTACTTGGCTTTATGGGTATCCACGGGCTTTACCGTATCGGATTTGCGCAAATGGTGCCGGGCGATTTTGCTCATACCGGGGTTATACAGCGCTTGATATGGGCCGGTCTCCTGATATCTGCGGGCTGGGCCGTATGGAAACAATATGCGCAAAATGTCGTTGGCAAACCACTGGCTTTAACCCTTATCGGCGCAGGCACTTTGCACGCGCTGTATTACGGCCTTCTGCTGCATAATCCATTGTGGAACGAACAGGCGGTAGGCGGCTTGCCAGTGGTCAATCTGTTGACCCCTATATTCGGCCTGATCCCCATGGGCATTTGGTTATTAAGCAAAATTGCACCCGATATATTCACAAGGTTTGCCCGGATTTTGCAAGTTAGCGCGATGATACTCGTAACGCTGTTTTCTTATGCCAGCTTGCGCCAGATATTCCACGGCAACTTCTTGATGAGTCCTGAAACAGGCGATGTGGAGGATATCCTTCGTTCGATCATTGCCATTGCCTTAGCCATCGGTTTCCTTTTGTGGGGTATCCGGGCCAAACAACGCGATTGGCGGATCGCCTCCCTGATCCTGATGATTGCAGCTGTGGGCAAAGTATTCCTACTGGATGCGTCCGGATTACAAGGCTTGATGCGGATTGGTTCCTTCGTTGCCTTGGGCTTCAGTCTGATAGGTTTGGGTTGGCTATACAGTCGGCAACTGCGCAGCACCGATCCGGCAGAGGCTAACGCAACGTTTCAATGATGGCTGAAAAATCGAGCCCACTTTGACCGCTATCGGCAAATGCTTGATATAGTTCAGCAGCGCGCATACCCATGGGCATGTCAGCCCCGACGGATTGCGCAGCCTCCATCGCCAGTTTTAGATCTTTGAGCATCAAAGCGGTCGCAAAGCCGCCTTGATAGTCATTATCAGCTGGAGAAGCTGGACCAACGCCGGGGACGGGGCAATAGCTAGTCATCGACCAATTCTGCCCCGATGCCTTTGAGGATATATCGTAGAAAGTCTGAAGGTCGAGCCCAAGCTTTTCCGCCATGGCAAACGCCTCACAAGTTGCAATCATCGATGCGCCAAGCAGCATATTATTGCATATCTTAGCCGCCTGACCCGCGCCATCTGCGCCCGCATGGATTACCGCCTTGCCCATTGCAGCAAGGATCGGCTCGGCGCGCGCAAAGGCCTCGTCAGC
>JAYUPC010000013.1:0-6699 GCA_043760355.1 Sphingomonadales bacterium | reverse complement strand
ATTTGGAGTTGCACGGCATAGTTGGTGAACAACGGCGCAATCCGCTAACTTTTCATGAACATTCGTCGGTTCGCCGGGAATGGGGAATTTGGCAAAACGTGTACCTCCGCGGCCCGATCCCCATGTTGGTGTCGCGACCTTGAATACTTTTACTTTGTCCTTCACTGCCTCTAGGGAGATCCCTCGGCGCCCCAACGTGTGGCCCAAAGCTTCATAATCCTCACGCATTCCGTCCAAAAGACCGGCATTATGAGCATCCAGTTGGTCTTTGTGAAGGGGTGGTTCAGCAGGCATCATGGCTATATTTCCTTATCGATTGCTTGCGGATGCTCGCTTTGGCATCCGACATGTAATTGTTGTTGATAACTGAAGCCGGTGAGCCGGCACGAGAGTACTGATTATTGCTTGAGCGTATAAGCTATGACCAAAATCATTTGGGTGATTTACGCCATTACCTGTCATATCGTAGAAGCTTTTGCGTTCAAGCAACGTTGCCCAAATGCTCGTCATATCGACCAAAGCCACCCCAGGTGCCTCTAGGTGCGCCAGTTCGTCGCGCAATGCGAAAAACCGGGAGGGGGGAGCAATTGCCCAATCAGGGTTCGGCAACATGGGAGAAATAAGCAGAAATTCGGTTTGCGGCGAAACATGACGAAATGAAGCGATCATTCGGGCGATGGTTTTGCCAAAAGTTTGCGGTGAAATCGATAATGCATCGTTCATGCCATACGCAAGGATCACCAAATCGGGGCGTTTATCCAGCAGCTTTTCATCGTTGATTTGCGCTAGTCCTTGATCTGCCCGCCAACCCGCATGAGAACGATTGTCCACTACCACACGCCCGCCAAATACGCGGCGGAGACTCTTTACTACAAGTGTTGGATAACTGGGCGTGTTTGGCGGGTACACAATAAAAGCGCTGGCGTTATATCCCTCGGATATGCTGTCACCCATTAGCAAGATTGAAATCGGCTTTCGGGCTAACAGTCGTTTTGAAGTTTCTATCAACGTTGCACCTGCATATTGCGGATAGCTATTTTGGTTTTCAAGCAATGGATGCTCATAGCTTATATTAACTTGGTTCTCGGCAAAAAAATGGCCTTCATCGACGATTAGATCTAAGCTTGGTTGACTCAAAGCTCTAAAAAAGGTCGACTTTTTATCACCCTGTATACGTAAATTATGCTCCAATATGAAGGGAATGCGGCTTGTTGGTTTAAGTGTGATGCGACCCAAATCACGATCAACCAGATAATCTTTTCCCTCTTTATATATAACAGTGTTTTTGGTTATTTTTATTCGGCCGCTAGGCAGAAAAGCCGTGGTCGCAGTTGGTAGACCAGATTGCGCCGATTGAAACATCACTGTTTCGTGGGCCCGGCTGCAGGTCCATATCGGTGCAAGCACCCGGTCTAGGGCGAGAAACGTGTCTGGGACTGCTACGACTGTTGCAGGCATGCAGAGGAACAGCAGCGCCGCCCCGCGTTTGCAAACATGTTTAATAACAAGCACGCGCAATTTGACTGCGTGCTTTTGTGCCGCAACCGATAGAATATGATGGTCATTATCGTGTAAATGCTTGGGCATTACCGGAGTCAACGTTGATGATATTGCCGGTGGATTTTGCCGAAGCGTTAGATGCCAGAAAGAGCACGGCCTCGGCAACGTCAGTGGGCAGTACATCGAGCTTTAATAAAGACCGATTGCGATAATGTTCCTCTAGCTCTAACCCGACGTCTATGCCGTGCGCGTCAGCGCGTTCTTTTCGCCAATCGCCGTTCCAAATATTCGATCCTTTGATCACGGCGTCCGGATTAACGGTATTCACCCGAATGCCAGCAGGGCCGCCTTCAAGTGCGAGGCACCTCGCCAGATGAAGCGCCGCTGCTTTGGCCGATGCATAAGCCGACGCTCCTGCAGCTGCGGCAAGGCCGTTTTTCGATCCAATGAAGACGATCGATCCGCCCCCGCCAGTCTTCATCATTTTGAAAGCGGCGCGAGCGGTCAAAAAGTAACCCTCAGCAAGCACATCAAAATTCTTTCGCCATAAACCAACGGTTGTCTCTTCGATCGGAGCGGACGATGCGATTCCTGCGTTTGCAACAATGATATCGAGTCCGCCAAATTCGCGTGCGCACATTGCAAAGGCATTTTCGATTTGAGCTTCATCCGTTACATCACAGACAGCAAACCTCACATCATCTTTGCGAAATGATGCGACAAGATTTGCAGCCGTTTTGGCCAGCGCAGCTTCGTCGCGGTCGAGCAACATCACAGACGCCCCCTCTTGCATAAGAAGCTCTACGCAAGCGGAGCCAATGCCCCCCGCAGCCCCTGTAACAAGGGCAATTTTTCCGGCGAGTTGGCGCCTCTTTGGCATTCGCTGTAACTTGGCTTCTTCCAACGCCCAATATTCTATGTCGAACGCTTCTTGCTCGGCCAATCCGATATACGCCCCAATCAATTCTGCTCCACGCATTACGTTTATCGCATTGCCATAAAATTCGCTGGCGAGCCGGGCCGTAGTTTTATCTGCGGCAAATGTTATACGACCGACGCTAGGAATTAAAATAACGACAGGATTGGCATCGCGCATAGGAGGCGACGTCGGCTTGGCACAACGTTTGTAGTACTCTTTGTAGCGCTCACGATATGCGGCTATTTCGGTCGCAAGATAGCTCTTGTCGTCAATTTCAGCAGGATTGAGTGTAAGCGGGGCTATTTTTGTTCGAAGAAAATGGTCTGGGCAGGATGTCCCGATCGCGGCTAGCCGGTTAAAATCGTTGGAGTTTACGAACTCTATCGTTTCGTTATCGTCTGAAAAATGGCCAACTTTGCTGAGTGTGCCATGCATGAGACCTCTTAAGGTTGGCATAAGCGATGCTGCTGCGCGAAAGCGGTCTTCGCTTGACCTTGCATCCATCTTTTTACCGCCAAACGCGTGTGTCGCCGCTTGCCTCGCATTCAAATACTGCGCTGCGTCGGCAATCAAGTCAATTGTATGTTCGTAGCAACTTTTGGCGGTATCGGCCCAGCATATGATGCCATGACCAGCAAGCATCACGCCATCCAATTGCGGATTTGAAGCAACCAAATTCCTGAGCTTTAAGCCCAAGTCAAAGCCCGGCCGTTGCCACGCAAGCCATCCGATGCGGCCGTGCCAAAGTTTATTGGTTACCTCTTCGCCGCCAGAGGAGGCTGCTAGCGCTATTATGGCGTCTGGATGTACGTGGTCAACGTGCTTGAACGGCAGATAGGCGTGAAGGGGGGTGTCAATAGATGCCGCACGCGGGTTCAGGCCGAATGTGCAGTGTGGCAGATAGTCTACCATTGTATCTTCCGCATCTATACCAGGGTAAAGATTTTCCAAGGCCAAAAGCTTGTCGAGATATAGAGTTGCGAAGCCCCCAAGATCTATGGAACCAATGTCACCACCGGAACCCTTAACCCACAATATTTCGACCGCTTGTGCAGTTAACGGATCCGTCTCAGTCAGTTTAGCGGAGGTGTTACCGCCACCAAAATTGGTGACTGTGAGGTCGGATCCCAACAAATTTGATCGATACAGCAAAAGTCCGGCTGGATCCAGCGATGCAGCTTTAGCATCAGACCATAGATTTGATGGAATACTGAATCCTACCGTCGCGCACGGATCCGCAGGGGCCTCAGTTTGCTCATCCATAAAAATCGCTCCGATATATTCAAGTTGAAGGATGCGTATCGAAAAGGCTTTTCTTTTGCAATCATATTCGGTAGTGTTCGCTCATAATATTGCATGGAGAGACGATTGCATACCGATCTGATAATCGTATTGGATGTCGGCAAAACGATTTCGAAGCTAACTCTCTGGACAAAAGCCGGCGCGTTGCTTCGTCGTTGCACGCACGAAAATATACGCGTTTTTCGCGGTGCGATGACCGTATTGGATGTGCATGGCATCGAAGCCTGGCTAAAGGAAACTCTGCGTGATTTTGCAGCTTATGGGCAAGTGACAGCTATTATACCTGTCGCGCACGGTGCCAGCCTAGCGCTTATTCGGGATGGTGTGCTTTTGACCGAGCCGCTTGATTATGAAGCGTCTCTATGTGGCGATGAGCTTGATCGTTATCAACTTGAGCGTGGACGGTTTGACGAGACCGGCTCGCCTCGGTTGCCCGGCGGTTTGAATTTGGGCGCACAAATCTACTGGCTTGAGCATAATTGCCCTGAGCTTTTCGATGATAGACTAACAATAGTGCCTTATGCGCAATACTGGTCGTGGCTGCTTTCCGGCATAGCTGCGAGCGAAGTGACTAGTTTTGGCTGTCATAGCGATCTTTGGAATCCCGCCGCTAACACGCTGTCTAAAATAGCATATCGGCGTGGATGGGCAGATCGGCTTGCACCAATCCGGCGCGCCGACTCCATCCTTGGACCGATAACAGAGAGTTGGGCAGAACAGACTGGTCTGGGGAGGGGCGTCCAAATTTACTGCGGTATCCATGACTCGAATGCGGCTTTGTTAGCCGCAAGAAGCCACCAAGAACTCTCAGGCAGTGATTTAACGGTGCTTTCAACGGGCACTTGGTTTGTTGCAATGCGCACCCCCGAGATCGGTGCCAATTTTAATAGGTGCGATTTATCGGAAGCTCGCGATTGCTTAGTGAATGTCGATATCGATGGAAAACCAGTGCCATCCGCTCGTTTCATGGGTGGCCGGGAAATTGAACTGTTGATCGGGCTCGGCAAGGGGCGACTTGATGTCGTTTCCGAACAGCCGTTAGTACTTGCAGCTTTGAATACTGTAATTGCCAACGAAGTTATGGTTTTACCGACAATGATTCCGGGATGCGGGCCGTTTCCGAATGGCCAAAGCCGTTGGATGACGCCGCCTGCAAATAATCACGAACGCAAAGCTGCTATTAGCCTTTTTGCGGCAATGATGGTTGATGCGATGCTTGGCCTGATTGACGCTCGTCATATGCTGCTCATTGAAGGCCGATTTGCGAGCGCCGAAATATTTGTTCGAGCTTTAGCTACACTTCGGCCCGACATACGCATCTGCCTATCGCCGGGCTATGACAGTGTCTCTCACGGCGCTCTCCGCCTCGTTTGTAAAACTCTATGTCCTGCCGAAACTATAATAGAGGTAAAATCCTTGGATACTTCGCTTGACGCTTATCATGCAAGCTGGAAACATTATGCCAGACGTTCAGAGGAAGCAGCGTGAAAGCAGCATCTACACTGGACTATCGGGAATTGGCAAAGAAGCGATTGCCGCATTTTCTGTTCGAGTATCTTGACGGCGGATCATATGCCGAAGTTACGGCGCGCCGCAACATCGAAGATCTTGCAGGCATAGCATTGAGACAGCGTATATTGTGCGACGTCTCCGAGATAGACCTCTCGGTCGAACTTTTTGGTCAGAAGATGGCGTTGCCGGTCGTTTTAGGCCCTGTTGGATTAGCTGGGCTCAATGCAAGGCGAGGGGAAGTGCAAGCAGCACAGGCAGCGGAAGCTGCCGGGATTCCCTTTACTCTGTCCACCGTATCGGTGTGTACTTTGGAGGAGGTTCAACATGGAATTGAACAGCCTTTTTGGTTTCAACTTTATATGATCCGTGACCGAAAATTCCTAAGCGATCTGTTAACCAGGGCACGTGATGTTGGTTGCACTACGTTGGTCATGACAGTGGATATGCCGGTCCCAGGATCGCGCTACCGCGATGTACGTTCCGGCCTTGCTGGTGCGCCAGGGGTCGGCGGTGCGACACGACGGGTATATCAATCCATGCTGCGACCTCGCTGGGCGTGGGATGTCGGCATGCAAGGCCGGCCGCATAGCTTGGGTAATATCGCTGAGGTTCTGGGCAAAAACACGGGGCTAGAAGATTTTTTCGGCTGGATGCGGGATAATTTCGATCCATCCGTGGACTGGGACGATTTAGATTATATCCGCAAGGAATGGACCGGGACACTTCTGATTAAAGGTATTCTTGACCCCGAGGATGCACGTGAAGCTGTTCGCCGCGGTGTCGACGGTATTATTGTGTCCAACCATGGCGGTCGACAGCTAGACGGTGTGCCGTCGACGGTAGACGCCTTGCCGCCAATTGTTGAAGCAGTCGGAGATTGCATGACCGTGCTCGTTGATGGAGGGATCCGTTCGGGCCTAGATGTCGTGCGCATGCTTGCGATCGGCGCCAAAGCTGTTTTGTTGGGGCGGGTCTGGGCATACGCCTTGGCAGCCGATGGACAGGCTGGTGTTGCACATATGTTAAAGCTGATTGAAGCCGAGATGCGCGTTGCGATGGCGCTCACCGGGGTCAACTCAATTGCAAAAATTACCCCGGACATTCTCGTCGATGCGCAACACCGCCGGGCGTCCGCTCAAAAAGGAAAAGGCAGATGACTCTAGCGACGAGATTGCTTGCTCAATTCAAACAAGATTCGCAAATCATAGCGCAAATGCGCTTGGCTATTAGGGGCAAGTTAAATGGATGATCATAACGCAAATAATGCAGCGTCTGCCAAGGCGTCCAACCCCGGTGAGCGAGGGCGGCTAATTGCTTACGGTACAGGTGAAGCTGCTTTTTCATTAGTAAACAATGGCTTATATGGATTCGCCTTGTTATTTTATACAGACGCAATTGGAATTTCCGCTGCATATGCAGGATTAGCGCTTTCGATATCTGTATTTTGGGAAGCAATTACCGAACCT
>JAYUPC010000012.1:0-52103 GCA_043760355.1 Sphingomonadales bacterium | reverse complement strand
AGATTAACGCGTTCAATGCCTGCAATTGATCCGACCCGCGCACGACCAGCGAGTATCAGGCTGTCATTCACCGAATAATAATAGGAACCTTCGAGCATGGCACGCGCATAGAACTGCGAACCCGATCCTAAGGACGCCTCGGGCGATAAGCGCAAATTCAAGCGGAAGCCTTTGGTCGGGTTCAATAAGTTATCCGATGTATCGAAACCGATTTGGCCGGGCAGTGCGGCAATGTAATAAATCCGTCGGTCACGTGCTTGAAGGGTTAAATCGAACTCGCTCTCATAGGTACCAAGCAACTCGAATCCATAAGAGTAGGTGAACTTTTTCTGCCAGATCGGCGTTGATACATAGCTAATCGTACCCGCAAGTTTGCCAGTAAATGCATCAAACGCGTCGTAATTGCTATGCAGCGCTGACAAGCCTAGTTCAACATTTCTGTCACGCCGGCCAGCATTTGAACGGCCGAAGGTTGCGCCCAGCAACTGTTCCTGCGTTCCCAAAACCGCTTTGGCGTTAAGTGCACCTTCGGGTGGGAACAGATTGCGGTGCGTCCAGCTGCCCTCAATGCGCAGGCCCTCTCCTGTCCCGTAACCAGCGCTCACGGCAATCGTGCGCGGTGGCCCGGCCTCCTGACGCACCAGCAGGTCGGCATAAGGCGTGCCGTCGGGTGCAATTTCGCTTGAGGGCACCGGTTCGACCGACACTGTCGAGAGCAAGCCGGTTGCAACCAAAGCTGCACGCAAGTCGTCTACCTTACGCGCGTCATACAGATCACCCTGTTTAAAGCGCCGCAGAATGCCGATATGCTCCGCGTTAAACGCCTTCGTCCCTTCCGTCTTAACAGTACCAAAATAACTGCGCGCGCCGGTGTCGACGGGCAAGGTATAATCGCCAAGGCCGGTATCACCGTCGAGCAAGATATCGCGCTGCCCTACTTTGGCAAATGGATAGCCGTTTTCAGGCAGCTTGATTGAGATATTGGCCTCCGCCGCCAATATAGTATCTGCAACAATCGGATCGCCGGTTTTGGGAACAAAATTGCTGGAGATCAGGTCTGTTGGCTCAACCTTAGACGCGTTGAACAAAATGGTGCCAAGATAATAAAGCCGCCCCGGCACAACGGTCAAAACAATGATAGTCGGCTGAGCTTGCTCTAATACTTCGGTACTGACATCAACCGTCGCATCGTAAAAGCCCTCGCTGGTCAAAATATCGATCAACAATTGCCGGTCCGCCCGTACCCGTGAACCTATAACAGAGCGATTATCCGCGCGACCATTACCATCATCTAGCGCCGACAGGCTATTGAACCGTTCGCGTACCGAGCGCAGCGCAGCCCCATTTTCGTCTGTTTCATCCAAACCGGTTAGCCTGAACGTGTAGCGAACCGAACGGTTTTCGATGTCGTCTCCCGCTTCGGTCGGCGCAGGCGGCGGCTCGGCATCAAATCCCTTGATTGGAGGCAGAGGATCGTCGAGCAACGGGTCTGTCACTGGCGGATCGGCAAGGACCTCAGCTGCATCGCCATCTTGTAAAGCTGGCTGCGCGGTTTCGGTTGCCGCTTGTTCGGCCTGCTCCTTTGCATCCTGCGCTCGTTGCCAATCCTCAACACTTTCTAGAGGCCTTTCATCCAAACTGGGTATAGACTCATCAAATTCTTTGGCGGGAATGATTGTTGCGCGCGGGTCCGGCTGGCCTGACTTGCCGTCTACATTCTCGCCAATTTGCGCCAAGGCTGGTGCGCAAAATCCCAAAGTTACGCCAAGCGCAAAAGTAATAAATCGGAACAATATTTTAACTCCCTAGACGGAAACGCTCAGGACATAATTTTGTTTCAAAACATCAATAAAAAATGTGGTTGAATTCGGATCTAAGTAGATTCCGAGGGTACTGAAACGTTACCTATGCTTGCATACTAAGCAGGTAAATGTCCGGTTTAGCGGCGAACGAGGTAGATAGAGTTATGACTGAGTGGAGCCGAGATTTAACGACCCGCGGTGGGCTAGATGTCCATATCCGACCTGCGAAGCCTGAAGATGAGGCTGCGCTTGGTGCCTTTTTTGAGGGCGTGACGCAAGAGGATATGCGATTTCGTTTTCTAACCGCGTTGAAGACGGTGAGCCATGAACGCCTCGTGTCGATGACCAATGTCGATCATCGTCAAACCGAGAATTTCCTGGCCTTTGCCAAAGATCGCCCAGAGATCATAGCCTCCGCAATGCTCGCCTGTACGCCCGATATGACAAAAGGTGAGGTCGCAATTGCGATCCTACCTGAATTTAAGCACATGGGGCTGAGTTGGGAGCTTTTGGCCCATGTCGCGCACTTTGCCGAAGCCAAGGGCGTTAAGACTTTAGAATCGATTGAAAGCAGGGAGCATCACGCCGCCATAGAACTTGAGCGTGATATGGGCTTCACCGCCACCAGCTATCCCGGCGACGCAACTCTTATACTGGTGCAGCGGCAGCTCACGCAAGCATGACAATGGCCAAGATGCTATTTACAGCGGGCGTAATCGGCATATTTCTGATGACAGCAGCACTTCCGTTATTTTCAGAATCGCGCCAGATCGCTGTTCCGGCGTCCCAAGCCCCAAGTACTGCACCGCCCCCGCTGGCAGTTGACGGTGCCATCGAAGCCATGAAACCTGGCGAATTTTTGTGGGCGCCCGATTTTGCTCCGGAAGGGCCTGTCACGGTCATCATCAGCCTCAAGACGCAGCGCGCTTATGCCTACCGCAACGGTGTACCGATTGGCGTTTCGACAGTGTCTACCGGGAAACCGGGCAAGGAAACGCCGACTGGTGTTTTCACGATTCTACAAAAGGTGGTGAAACACCGATCCAATATCTACAGCAACGCGCCGATGCCGTTCATGCAGCGACTGACATGGGGCGGGATCGCGATGCACGCCGGACATCTACCGGGATATCCTGCGTCGCACGGCTGCGTAAGGCTGCCTGTGGGTTTTGCCAAATTACTGTTTGGGATTACGTCGTTGGGGCTGACAGTTGTCATTACCGAAGATCCACTCGCGCCAGAGATCGCGCCTTCGCCCACATTGCTTGACCCGACAGATATAGGGTCGAATGCGACCAGCCAAGAGTATCGCTGGCAACCCGAAAAATCTCCTTCGGGACCGCTTTCGATTGTGCTCAGCGGCCATGATAAAAGAATTGTGGTGTTGCGAAACGGTATCGAAATCGGTTCGAGTGCGGTTCAGATCAATGGACCTGTAACCCAGACAATGGCCTTTACGCTGAGAAACGCCGACGCATCGGGCTATCATTGGCTGCGATTGCCAGTACCGGGTCAGATGCCAGCAGCGGCAGGTGAAATGACATCGGTTGAGCGTGCCCGAGTTGTCATGCCTGAAACTTTCCGCGTCTTGGTTGCTGCCGCACTTCAACCCGGCACGACCTTGCTCATAACGCGCCAGTCTTTGGCCAGTGGGGGCACAGGTAAGCGGATGACCATCCTGACCACTGATAAAAAATAGTCGTTCATGGATCAAAATCCAAATTAGCAGGTTTACGATTAAGTCGGAACAGTTCGACAATCCTTAAGGAGATTTTCGATGGGTGAATTTGTTGACAAGGTAAAGGGTGCCACCAACGAAGCGATTGGCAAAGCCAAAGTAGCGGTTGGGAAAGGCACTGACGATCCCAAGATGGTCGCCAAGGGCCTCGTACAAGAAGCAAAAGGCAAAGCACAAAATGTCGTTGGCACTGCCAAAGGTAAGCTTGGTAATCGGCTCTAATATTCTCTTCTCGCGTCCTTAGTATAGGAGCTTTTCATGTTTACACTCCCTAAATTGCCTTATGCTGAGGACGCGTTAGAGCCGCATATTTCGGCAGAGACGATGGCATTGCATTACGGCAAACATCACAAAACCTATGTTGATACGCTCAACAAGTTGCTGGTTGACGACGCATTGGCGGAACTCTCACTCGAAGAAGTCATCCAGGATTCCCATGGCTTCGCGCAACGCCACACTATTTTCAACAATGCAGCGCAAAGCTGGAATCATGAATTCTTTTGGAAATCAATGAAGCCAGACGGCGGAGGCCCACCTAGCGGCGATCTCAAGATCATGATTGAGAAGGATATCGGAGATAGCGCCGCGTTTGCCGAGGCATTCAACAAGGCAGCATCTAAGCATTTTGGGTCTGGTTGGCTATGGTTGGTAGTGACGGGTGGTGTGATAGGGATTGTGGCAACGCATGACGCTGACCTTCCGATGGCGCACGGGCACACGGGGTTATTATGCTGCGATTTGTGGGAACATGCCTATTATCTCGACTATAACAACCGGCGTGCCGATTTTGTAACAGCCTTTCTTGACCATCTCGTGAATTGGGATTTTGCCAATGCCAATCTTACGGCCGTTGCCGCAGAATTAAACGAAGAAGTACCAACGGAACGGGAACCAAACACGTCAACGTTTGTTATGCCTACACCTCAGAAATAGGAGAAGACAGATGAACTTGATTATTATGCTTTTCGTTGGCGGCATCCTAGGATGGCTTGCTTCAATGGTAATGAGGACAGACGGGCAACAGGGTCTGTTCTTGAATGTGATCGTTGGCGTGGTTGGAGCCATACTCGCGGGTTATTTGCTCACACCATTTCTCGGCGGTGCGCCGATCACCTCGGGTGCTTTTGATATCAAATCGTTGTTCGTGTCGTTTCTCGGGGCGGTCATATTACTTGGCGTCGTTAATCTCATCCGACGCGGCACAGTTCGCTAATTTTGGTGTTGCGTGAGACCAAAGCACTCATTCTCAATAAGGAATTACTAATGAAAATATCATTGAAAACCGCATCTATATTAACTGCTGCAAGTGCCTTGAGTTTGTTTGTCGCCGGATGCAACAGCCCTGCGGAAAAGGCTGCTGACAAGAATGCCGATGTCATTGAAGACAGCGCAGATTCAGTCCGCGATACAGCAGATAGTACTGCTGAAAAGATGGAAGATCGCGCAGACAAAATGGACACTAAAATAGACGGTAAAGATACGCTTGCGGAAAAGGCGATGGACAAAAGCGCTACTGCTGTTCGTGATAAGGCTGATGTAAAAGCGGATGCGATGGAAAATAAGGCAGATGCGGTTCGCAAAGCTGCAGACGGCAAGTGAAGCCCTAGCCCTGCACGTGCTTCGCCCTGACCATTGCTACACGAACGTGCTGGGACATATGCAATCATGCATAGTGCCACTAACTTTAAGATATAGGAATTTAACATGATAACGACTAAGTCAGCAAAAGATCAACTGAACGAGATCAAAACAGCCGCTGTTGATCGGATAGATCACCTAACAACAAACGAAAAAATTGCAGGCGCAGCCGCAATTGGTGTTGCCGTTGGCATGGCAGCAACAGCCATCGGAAGTTCACTTCTTCATGCCAATACATCCGACAAAGACGCGCAGCCCAAGCAACCGGGCAATAAGGCGACAGCAACAAAGAATTGAAGTGCGGGGCTGTGAAATATTCGAATTAGAGCGCAGTCCCGAACTCCAATAACGGCGTGGCTTAGCAATAGGCCACGCCGTCAAACTATGCCAGTCGCTGAATATTGCAAACAGGAATTCCTATGGCATTCGACGCAATTGCATCAACCATCCAATCCGCAGTGGCCCCTGTATTCCTGTTTGCCGGGATAGGTGGTATATTAAATGTTGTCGGAATGCGCCTAAGCCGTTCGGTCGACCGGACACGCATTCTCGAAGATTTGCACGCCGGGTCAACAGGCGTTGAACACTACAGACATATCGCCGAGCTCGCCCTGCTAGAGCGGCGGATCAAACACAGTAACCGGGCCACAGCTCTTTGCGTTGCTAGTGCGCTCGCGGTCTGTCTTGTTGTAGTTCTATTGTTTGTAAGCCAAATACTTGCACTGAATCTCGGAAATGGTATCGCCCTCATTTTTGTAATGGCGATGATCTTGCTCGCGGGTGGATTGATCGGATTTCTCACCGAAATCCAGATCGCCGTAGGTGGTCGGCGCGCACACAAAAAACATTTGCGCGGTCAAGCAATATAGAGATTATCGTTCACAGTTATTTTCGCTTTACGAAACAAAGCTGGTTCAGCGATAGCCGAACTCTAAAAATAATGTGTCGCAGGTAAATAAATGTGCAAAGATTTTCTCTTCATCAAACCCAAGATGGAACTTATGTCTTCACTTAATGTTAGGTACTGATGCTCCAGCCTGTATCCAATAGCTCGTCGGCTCTTGTGAACGACTTCAAATCTTTTGTCAGCAATGTAGGCTTTCCTTGTGTCGGAGCCAAAGCCGCACTTTCCAAAGGCCAGATGACCTTCCTCGTTGCGTATGACATATGTTCTGGCTGGGCTGATATGAACATTTGGTCCAGACTATATCGTTTTGCGCAGAACTACCGCCAATATCCAACCATCTTTCAGACCTTCATTGTCATTTTTTCTGGGCCGAGCGATTTATCCGAGGAGGAATTTGAGCATGCGCTGTGGGCGCGCGTACAATCTCTGAGCGATAAGGACGAGTGGTTGGGTGTTGCCCGCGATTCGCGCGTGAGTATTGATTCGGACGACCCCCATTTTTCATTGAGCTTCGGTGGTGAGGCATTTTTTGTCGTTGGGATGCATCCCAAATCCAGCCGCCTGGCCCGGCGCTTCAGCAACCCTGCACTTGTCTTCAATCTGCATGGTCAATTCGAGCAATTGAGAGATGAGGGTAGGTACGAAAAGTTGCGCCAAACTATCTTGGAGCGCGACGAACAATTTGCAGGTTCCCTCAATCCCATGCTCGCCCGCCACGGAGACGCATCCGAAGCACGGCAATATAGTGGACGCGTCGTCGGCGCAGATTGGGAATGCCCTTTCAAACGTAGAGAGGATGCCCCGGCACATGACGGTTAAAATTTTGCCACGATCGGGCGTCGCATTTGAACTCTCCTCCGGTGATAGACTAGTTGTCATAGATCCCAAAGGAGAGCAGGTTGCCGACCTTCTCGCATTCAATCGACACGATATTCGCGAGGCAATCTCTTCTGGCCGCACGCTCGATTATGCCAGCAAGATTTATCTCACCACTGGCAACCTGCTATATTCCAATCGCAGCAATGTGATGCTTGAAATCGTGTCAGACGATGTTGGCCGGCATGATTTCCTTCTCGCGCCATGTTCTCGCGACACGTTCCGAATTATTTATGGTGATAAAAATCCTCATCGGTCTGTTTTGGTAATTTGGTAGAGGTTCTGGAACCTTATGGAATTATGAGTGATGATATCCCGGTTGCGTTTAATTGTTTTATGAATGTCACCGTGGATAACCAAACTGGCATGATTAATGTTCTGCCACCGCTCAGCAAACCGAATGATCGCATCGTATTTGAAGCCAAACAAGATTTGATTATCGGTCTCACTGCATGCTCAGCCCCACAGTCCAACAATGGCAGTTTCAAACCTATTTACTATTCCATTGAAAGCCTAGCTGTATGAGCATAGCGGGATCAACACCTGCTATTGGCAATGTAAAGAACAGCCTGCTTCATCGTGAAGAGTTCCCAAAGACTGGCGAACGCAAGCTCATATCGAAGCTAGGCATTTGCCTGACCTATCTCTGGCGTCACAGGCGAATCCCGAACTTGGCAGAGCCCAAGCTTTTCACCGAGTTCGTGCAGCACCGTAAGTTATACGACCGGAACAGAATGATGCCGCTCATGGCTGACAAAGTGATAGTCAAAGCCTTTGTGGCGGACATGTTGGGTTCGGAGTGGGTTGTTCCTTCACTTTGGAGCGGAACGGCCCTTCTTTCCACCCCACAATGGCCAACGCCGTTCGTTGTCAAATCTAGGCACGGATGCAATCAAATCGTATTCGTGCGGTATGGCGATGAAAACTGGTCGAAGGTTCGTGCGCGGGCTCGCGGCTGGATGAAGTCTACTTACGGCAGATGGCTTGGTGAATGGTTGTTATCGTCACATAGAAAAAGGCGTGCTTGTTGAACCCTTTATCGGCAATGGACTGACTTTGCCAACTGACTATAAATTCTATGTCTTTGGCGGCAGAGTAGAATATATTCAGGTTCATCTCAACCGGGAGCATGCGCATCGATGGATATTGTTTGATCGGTCGTGGCGGCGTGTATCTTCACCAACGACAGACCCTGATCCTATAGCACCCATAACCATCAACGCTATGACAGACGCGGCAGAGCAACTGGGGCAGCAGTTTGATTTTGTTAGGATAGATTTTTATGAAGTAGATGGCGCACCGCTATTCGGCGAGATGACCTTCTACCCTGGCTCAGGGCTTGACCCATTTGATCCCATCTCTCTGGACACTGAAATGGGCGCGCTTTGGCGACAAGCATTATCTTCCTAAGGTCGTATTAGGACGGCACATTAAGTATATGCAAAGGGTAAGTTAGCGTCACTAAAGTACCTGATGGTGAGCTGCGAATGGTCAGCTCCCCTGCAAGCTGCTGCGCGAAGGCGTCCATCAACTGGCGGCCCATCGATGCCGTATCTTGTTCATCATCAAAGCCAACACCATTATCGGAGACAGATAGCGTCGCCTGATCTGCCGTCACATCAAAATGCAGAACGATTATACCACTCTGCCCCGGAGGAAAGCCGTGTCGGAACGCATTGGTCACCGCTTCGACAGCAAGCAAAGTGAGCGGCACCGCGTTATTGATCGGCACCGTCTGGGATGCTGCGTCGCAGGTAAGGTGGATGTCACTCTGCCCACGGTGCAATGCGCGGAGTTGTATGCACAGGGCATTCAACAAACTGGCGATATTGACATTGCCATGGTCGCTATCGTGGCTCTCTTCATAAAGCAGCCGGTGAATCTGCGCCAACGCACCAATTCGGGCGCGGGTTTGGCTCAGTGCTTCACGGGCGGCGGGGTCGCTGATCTTCCCGGCTTGGAGATTAAGCAGGCTGCTGACGATCTGGAGGTTGTTTTTTACCCGGTGGTGAATGTCGTGGGTCAAGGCTATCTTTGCATCAAGTGCTGCTTGGAGCTCTTTGTCGCGTGCCTCAATTATGCTCGCCATATTGTGCAAATCGGCGCTGAGCAGCCTTAGTTCTCTAGGGGCACGCTCATATTTCTTTAAATCGCCAGCGAAGTTGCCTCTAGCGAACTGCGCCGCGAGCATCCTGAGAGATTCCAACCACCGCAAGACCAGACGAGTGGTGCCAAACCAGATTGCGAGACTCGCGATCAAAAGGGCTACAATCGGCAAAAGCAAGTTTATGCGCACTTGCTTCAGCGCGGTCGCCATTAAATGCTCGGTTGGTTCGGCATAAACTAAATACAGTTCGCGATCATAAAGTGGAGCGACTGCGTACATCCATGAGACACGGTCGCTGGCTTTCGCTTCGGCCACCTTTGCGTTGACGAGTTGCACATTAAAACGCGGCAGTGGCCTTTTCTCATTGGTCAAAACCACTATTCCGTTCCCGTCAACAATGGCTACAGCTGCTTCACGCGACATATCCGACTCAGATAAGGATTTTTCGAGCCAGGTTGCATCGATTGCAACCGTTATTGCGCCATCATTTGTGCCGTCACTTCCAGTGATCGGTTGCATCCCGACCATAATACGTTTTTTGGAGATTTGCCCAAACACCGGCACGCTCACGGTGAACTTTTGCGCATTAATTCCACGTAGCCACCAATTTTCTTTGGCGAATGTGATGGAGCCATCAAAGGGAAGTACCGAACATTGAACGCGCCCGAATTCATCAGATCGCGCCAAATTGATAAACGATGGACTGTTACCAAGCCCCGTCTTTAGCGCTTCGCTGCAACCGGCATTACCCGCAAGCACAGCAGGGTTATCGCTAAGCCTGATTAACGCTTGTTTGCCGATAGTTATGGGATCACGCTCGAGCGTAGCAGTCGCAAGTGCGCTGGTCACCAGCCCGTTGCCAATCAGTGTACGGGAATAGCGCAAGGTCGAAAGTGCTTGAACGACGCTCAGCGAACCGATCGGTAACAGTGCGGCTACAACGATAAGAACCAATCCGTTGCGCAGGGTTACGGGCCGCATTTTGTGCTTTCCCTTTCCGGCTTAGCGAGGGGCAGTTGCCATCGACTTATTCGGCTCGCGGAGGATATCGCCAAAAACCTGGGCTGCATCATTTCCTATACCGGGTGTAATGCGTTTTTGCGGCGATGCAAATAGGGCGTCACCGGCTGGACCATCAATCATGGTGGAAAGAGCGGTCCGGCCCCGTGCAAGGCGACTTTTTACTGTTCCAATAGCGCAGCCTATAATTTCCGCAGCTTCTTCATAAGAGAGACCATTAGCGCCAATCAACAACAACACCTCACGCTGCTCGGCGGGTAACCTTTGCATAGCTTTGGCTACATCCTCAACGTTGATACCATTTTGTTGCGCTGGCGCAGCTATGAGAATACGTTCCGCAACCTCGGGATCAAGCGACGTCATCCGGGAATTTTTCCGGATCGTTGTGTAAAACTGATTGCGCATGATCATGAACATCCACGCACGAAAGTTCGATCCTGACGTATAGCTCTCTCTCGCGGCCCATGCCCGCATCATCGTGTCTTGTGCCAAATCGTCAGCCATTTCCCGGTGTCGGCACAGCCCCCGCGAGAAAGCCCGCAGTGACGGCAACAATGCGACGAGCTGATCCCGGAACAGCTTATCGGCGTCAACATCCTCCCCGGCGGTCATCAATGCGTCGCTTTTTTTGCGGCGATTTTGATGTCAATCTCATCAAGTAGCCTAAGAAAATCATCAGGCAGCTCTTCGTTTATCACGGCATCGTGCATTTGTTTAAGTGCAGCCGCAATCGGATCGCTGCTTAAGTCATCGTCTTGATTACCCGGCTTGTTTGCCTTTGCCATTGTCTGTTGCTCCACCAGCGCCTTTTTTAGATCCAGAGATGATAGTGTGGGTGATGTGTGCTGGTTTGTCACCGAAATCCTCGCAAGAGTAAAAATTAGGCAGCAAAAGCGCTATCTATGGTAGGCTAAACTATCGACGAACGAAAAAAGTTCCGTGTTATGGAACAATAATTGATCGGCGCAGTTTTTCCTGTTTCAATAAGGAGCGAATATGTCACTCAAAGCAGCGATCAGGCCTGAACTGCCGTTTTTGCGTCGTTACGCGCGCGCGCTAACGGGATCTCAAAATATGGGCGATGCCGCAGTCCGCCAAGTGCTTGAAGCTTTACTTGCTGCGCCTGAGGAATTTGGTGCGGAAAAACCCGCACGTGTCGAACTTTACCGGATATTTCATCAGTTATGGAAATCGGGCACTGTTGGAATTTTGGTCGAGCCTAGCTTCAGTGACGGGGTGGTGGCGACCTTACCAATGCACAATCGGCAGGCACTTTTGCTGACAGCAGTTGAAGGATTTAGCACACAGGAAGTGGCAGTCATTCTAGGCAGTAATGTTGTAACGGTGTCAGCCGATATTGGAACGGCCCGGCAATCGATCACCGATAGCTTGCAAGCCTCGGTTTTAATTATCGAGGATGAGGCGATTATTGCGCTGCATATTCGTTCCATCGTAGAAGGGCTTGGCCATAGCGTCACGGGGGTAGCGCGCACCCGCACCGAGGCTGTTGCACTCGCCGAGAAAACTCGCCCAGAACTTGTCCTTGCCGATATCAGCCTTGCTGACGGATCAAGTGGTATTGATGCGGTAAAGGATATAATGAGCACAATGAGCGTTCCAGTAATCTTCATCACCGCCTTCCCGGAACGTCTGCTCACCGGTGAACGACCTGAGCCAACTTATTTGATAACCAAACCGTTCGAACCCGAAACAGTGATCGCCACAATCGGCCAAGCTCTCCTGGTTCACCGTGAACGCATGGCTGCGACGGCACCCGCGACGCTGGTGAGGGAAGACGCAACGCCAGATCCGCGTAAGCATTTCGACACGCCTGAAGCATTGGCCGCTGACCCGAAGCTAGCCAATGATGAAAAGGCTGCGCTCCTCACGGAATGGGATTCAGAAATGGACGGCAGACTTAACGCCGAATCCGAGGGCATGAGCGCATCTGACCCGATCAGTGCCAAGCGCGAAGCGCGGCTTGCCGATGAAGCTGGTAAAGTAAAGAGTGCTCTGACCGCGGTTTTGAAGAAGATAGGATAGGGGCGTTTCGCCTCACCGATTAAGCTCTTGAACTTCAGCGCGGTTCAATGTGCGATTATAGAGACATAGCATTTTTGCTGATGCGCGCTTCATATGTTTTTGAGGGTATCGACCCTCGACAGTTCTGACGTCCATCATAATGCGATCACTAAATCGCGTCACTGGCCCAACCCGAGGCGCGCGCAGGCCGGATTGCGCAATGCATGCTTTTGCAGACTTCTGATCGAGTATCCGCCAAGAAGAAGGGGGGGATGCCAGCACTGGACCAGCAACCAAAACTGACATCGTCAAAAGTAACGAAAGGATTTTCATTATATTTCCCTTCAAGAGAATGCGAGACATTATAGTCAGATAACTGGACTGCGCCATTATTGTTCCCGGTGGGCAGAAGTAAATGCGAAGCCACTCGTTCGTAGATATTTAGGAACAATTCGCAGTTTCTATGGTTTTAACTGCATGCGAAACAAATCATATTTGGAATATATGGGCGCAGCAAGGGCGATCAACTATA
Source organism: Sphingomonadales bacterium (assembly GCA_043760355.1). Lineage (GTDB taxonomy): Bacteria > Pseudomonadota > Alphaproteobacteria > Sphingomonadales > Sphingomonadaceae > Sphingorhabdus_B. The sequence continues at coordinate 39,461 of JAYUPC010000012.1, read as the reverse complement.
TGTTGATCGCTGGAACCGTCTATTTTCTAACTTTGTTTGCGCTGGGCTTTGCCTTGGGAACGATCCGCGTGGTGATCGTCGCTCCCATCGTTGGTGCGTTTGCAGCTGTACTGGCCGAAGTACCTATCATGTTAACAGCCGCATTTTTCACTAGCCGCTGGACGATAAGGCGCTGGAATGTGCCGGGCGCCGCTGCAATCCGTTGGGCAATGGTTCTATGGTTCCTATTGCTTTTGTTTGTGTTCGAAACTTTTCTTGGTGCAGCATTATTTGGTCGCACTGTGGCTGATCAATGGGCTAGCTTGCTCACGCCAGCCGGTACACTTGGCCTGTCTGCCCAAGTTGTAGCAGCACTCCTGCCGGTGTTTGTGCAGCGGAAAGACAACACCTAATGCAAATTGCGCGACGCCAGTGGCTCTTTGGTATAGGCGGGTCTGCTGTTCTGTGTGGTATCTTTGTTTGGTCCCGTTTCCGCCGGGCGGTTGATATAGCTGAACAGCGCGTTTCCAAGCAAAGTTTTACTATTACAACACCCCTGGGATTACTCGAATATGCGATGGCTGGCTCGGGTTCCCCATTACTGATGATTCACGGAACCGGAGGTGGCTTTGATCAGGGTCTAAGTTTTGCGTCGGCTATTAAACAACGCGGGTTTAGGATTATTGCCCCATCGCGCTTTGGCTATTTACGTAGCGATTTTCCTGATGACCCGTCTGCCGCTAATCAGGCTGATGGCTTTGTTACGCTGCTCGACCATCTTGGCATAAACCGGCTACCCGTGATTGGAGGATCGGCAGGAGCATTGTCTGCTACAGCTTTTGCGTTGCGGTATCCCGACCGCTGCTCCGCACTGATCTTGCTTGTACCAGCTGCGAATGTGGACGGAACCGACCCCGTGGAAATGAGCGCCTTTCAATCCAAAGCCGAACGCGTGCTGCTCAATTCAGATTTCATATACTGGTCGGCGCTCAAAACCGCTCCGGAACGATTGATCGGCACATTGCTGGCCACCGACCCTGCTCTTTTATCGAAAGTTAATCCCAGCGAGCGCAGACGGGCCTTTGCTATCTTGTTAGATATGATGCCGATCCATGCCAGAGCAAAGGGTATGTTGAACGACGCAGCGCAGGCAGGTCACCCCGCAAAAATGGACTTTTCTCGTTTGAAAATGCCAGTGCTTATCATTTCTGCAGAAGACGACCGATTTGGAACCGCTGCCACCGCGCGCAAAATTGCGGATGTTGTGGCGCAAGCAGAGCTCACTATCCTGCCCGACGGTGGGCATATATGGCTCGGGCATGACGAGGCTGTCGCGAATCGCATGCATGCGTTCATTGAAGTCTGCACGCAAACGAAGCCCGATCGTGGGTTAAGTTGAATTCACCAGCTTCGCTAAAATTTTACGTCCAATGACGGAACAATTCCCGCCCCCGCCAGTTTCCCTCTCATACCCAAACATGGAGACACATCATGGCAGACCACGAACCCGAATATGGTGAAACATTGTCGCTGATTGCGTCGGATATGGTTGAAGGCACCACAGTATATAACAAAGCCGGTGACAAGATCGGCAGGATTCTGAACTTCATGGTCAATAAGCACAGTGGCCAAGTTGAATATGCGGTGATGTCGTTTGGTGGCTTTCTTGGGATAGGGGAGGATCATTATCCGCTACCTTGGAAGAAGCTAAAATATGATCAGGCGCTGCACGGTTTTGTTGTCGATATCGATAAGGAAAAGCTCGCCAAGGCACCCAAGCATGAAGGTGAGATATATCCGGCTTATGAACCTGCATATGGCATGATGATTAACAGTTATTACGGCGTTGGACTCTAAGAAGTTGAGTAATCTGGCAACCCTCCCCCCTGCCAGCGCGCCCCGGCTACCCCCCCAGCCGGGGCGCATTTTATCTCCGCACTCTCCCCGCCCCGACATTCAAACAGAGCGACCTCTGCTTGAACCATTCCTATTGGACGACACGACATTACTATCCAATGTCGAACCCTTGGTTCGTTCAAAAGTATCCGAACAAAAGATCGCGCTGATTGGGGGTTTTACGCCGCGGCGATGCGGGATAGCGACCTTTACAGCAGATATATATTCTTCGATCACCACAGCTTTTCCTTATGCCATTGTTGATGTCTACGCCATGGCTCCGAGAGCAAATGACATTGTTTTTGCGTCACCAGTGCGCGGTGTGATTGTCGAAGGTGATGCTGATAGTTTTATAGCTACCGCTGCAGCGATTGAATCGAGTGGTGCTGATGTCGTCTGGCTCCAACATGAATTCGGTTTGTTCGGCGGCTATGCGGGCGACAAAATTCTTGAACTGATCGACCGGATTGCAGCACCGCTTATCGTGACGCTGCACACGGTGATGCCTGACCCTGACGCCGATCAGCTGCGCGTTATGCATCGGCTTGTAATGCGCGCTTCAAAGCTGATTGTAATGTCGAATCATGCTGCTGTTTTGTTGCAAACTGTTTTTGGAGCGAATGCCGATCAAATTGTCCTTATACCTCACGGAGTCCCAGATCGCCCCTTTGGAAGGTCCGCACAATTTAAGTCTGAATTCGGATTTGCCGGGAATCAGGTGCTGATGACATTCGGACTGTTATCCCCGGGCAAGGGTATTGAGGCAGTGATCGAAGCACTTCCCGAAATCGTTGCCGCGCATCAGGGCGTAATCTATTGCATTGTTGGCGCAACCCACCCCAATCTTTTGAAACGCGAGGGAGAGGCATATCGGGAACGCTTGCAAACACTCGCAGACGTGCTGGGCGTTTCCGCGCATATTCATTGGATTGATGCCTTTTTGGAAACCGAAGAATTACTCAATCTGATAGAAGCAGCCGACATCTATGTTACGCCGTATCTCGGTGCTAACCAAGCAACCTCCGGGACGCTGTCTTATGCGTTGGCGCTAGGTAAGGCAGTCGTATCGACGCCTTATGCGCATGCGATTGAATTGTTAGCGGACGATCACGGCGTGTTGGTGCCATTTAGAGATAGTGCGGCGTTGGCTTCGGAAATTGGAGCGCTGCTTAATAATCCGGATCAATTGCGGGCGCTTCAGATGCGTGCCTATGAACGGGGTCGGGCCATGATTTGGCCGACATTTGCTGCGCGCTGCTTCGACGTGATTGAAGCGACCCAAATCACATCCAAAACAGTGCCTGCATTTGCCGTTGACGCGCACATCGGCATCGAAGGATTGCTGCGTATTTGCGATGGAACTGGCATCATCCAGCACTCGATCTTTTGCGTGCCAGACCGGGCGCATGGATACTGCGTCGACGACAACGCGCGCGCGCTGATGCTGATGAACCGGATCGGAGACCATGCCGAACCCCATAGCTCGCATCTAACAGGTGTGTTTGCTGGCTTCGTGCAAAATGCTTGGAACGAACAGAGTGGTGAGTTCCGTAACTTCATGGGCTATGCCCGTAACTGGCTGGAGACTGCAGGGTCAGAAGATAGCTGCGGCCGTGCGCTGTGGGCACTTGGTGCAACGGCGCACGAAGGAAGGACGCTATCGCTGCGACGTTGGGCACGAAAATTGTTCGATCAGACCGCGTTTAGCGCGCGTGATTTCGGGTCGCCCCGTGCGACCGCGTTTGCGATGCTGGGTGCGGATTATATCCTTGAGGTTGATGCAGACAACACAGCAGCGCGCAACATCCTATCCAATGGTGCCGCGTTTCTTCTCGCTCGCTTGGCTCAAACGCGCCGGGCCGATTGGCCTTGGTTTGAAAGCGTTCTAGCCTATGACAATTGCCGCATGCCAGAGGCGCTGATCCGTGCTGGCTTGCGTTTGTGTCGTCGTGAAATGATTCAATGCGGCCTTGAAACGCTCGGCTGGATTTTGGATTTGCAGATCAGCCCGGCTGGCCATTTCCGTCCTGTCGGCTCCGATAGTTTTGATCGCGAATTCGCTACTCCGCGTCCGTTTGACCAACAACCCGTCGAAGCGTGGGCGGCAATTGATGGGGCGAACGCCGCATTCGATGCCACGCAGGACCCAGGCTGGCTCGCCCATGCGAACCGCGCCTATGATTGGTTCTCAGGTAGCAATGATCGCGGTGTCAACGTTGCCGATCCCCTAACCGGGTCTTGTCACGACGGCATCAACCCGCACGGGCTTAATTTGAACCAAGGCGCTGAATCGGTACTCGCCTATCAATTGGCAAGTTGTGCGATTATAAGCTTGATGGCGAAGGCCGACTCTATTCAGAGGTGAAGCCACATGGTTGAACTCGTACAACATGAATTACGGCTTCATGCCGATCCGGGCCGTGTGGTCGTGCGCCCATTCCATCTCGCGTGGCAGGCATCGGGCCCCGATATTGACCGTGTACGTAAACTGGTCGCTGACATCATGGCCCTTGACCCGCGAACCGTTCGCGCCGAACTCAGCATTGTCCTCAACGATTTTGCAGACCGCCATTGGCAAATCGAACGGGTCTTTGATGATCGCTACTTACAGATTGAAATCGCCCTCAAACTTGATGGCAATACATTACGGCGCCAGACAAAACGGCTGATCGGCGCATATTTCTGCCATGAATATAGCTACGCCGCAGCTGCATTAATGAACCCCAGCGTCGTGCGCCATCCCGACCAGACCGGGCTGCAGTCCGGCAGTGTCCGCATTCTGCTTTCGCTGCGTGCCGTGGGTGAAGGGCATATCTCAACGATTGCCTTTCGCGAAGGGATTATCTCTTCTGGGCGGCAAATCAGCCTGTTGCCTGAACCACCGTTTGCAACGGCGGCAATGCTAGGCAAAGTGAAGTTAGATGCAGAATACGGAGCGGTTGCGGTGTATCGTCACCGCGAAAGTAGTATTTCGGGCACCGTTATTTTCCCCATGACAGAAGCACAGCGCAATGGCCTTGAGGATTTGCGCCTAGTCGAGTTTGAACGCGACGGCGGCAAAAGCGAATGGATCGGAACCTACACCGCCTATAGCGGACGTGATATACGTTCCGAACTGCTACGTACCCTTGATTTCAGGGATTTTACGCTTACGCCCATCAAGGGCGGCGCGGGACGAAACAAGGGCATGGCGCTATTCCCCCGCAAGATAGGTGGTCAGTTTCTGATGATCGGGCGACAAGATGGTAAGAATCTCTTTCTGCTGCGGTCGGATAGGATCGATGAATGGGACGGCGGTGATTTGCTACTTGAACCCAAATTCCCTTGGGAGCTGGTGCAGATTGGCAACTGCGGCGCGCCAATTGAACTTGATGAAGGCTGGCTTGTCCTGACACACGGCGTTGGAGCAATGCGCAAATATGCCATTGGCGCGGCCTTGCTCGACAAGGATGATCCATCAAAAGTGATTGGCCGTACGCCGAGTCCGATCCTGTCTGCAGCGGACGAAGACCGCGAGGGATATGTTCCCAATGTTGTTTACACATGCGGCGCAATCCGTGTGGGTGATGACTTATTCCTGCCTTACGGCGTGGCCGATAGCTCTGTCTGCTTTGCCTTTGTCTCAATCAATGATATTCTGGCAGAAATGGCGTAAGTTAAGAGGGGCGAATTCGCTCCGCCCCTCTTGATTTTACAGATTAGTTAGAATTTCAACCGGGCACTTAACGAAAGCGCATGATACTGACGGTCTTTGGCAAACTGAACGTCATAATCGACAGCCATCGAAATCGGGCCTGTTCCTCCAACATTTAACGCAGCTCCTGCATTGTAATATTCGCCGCGCAACGGCGTTGTGGTGAAACTAAATGGAGTTCCAATGCTGCCATCTCGGAATGACGCAGAGATACTACGAGGATCATCCATCTTAAATTCCTTGTTCCAACCTCCACGCAACTGCGGACGTACAACAACGCTGCCGGCATCGAATTTTGTACCAATACGACCACCGAGATTAAGGCGCAGACTTTCTGCATCATTACGACCCAGATTAAGGGCAGCAGGCGATCCGCTCTCGCTGAATTCGTTTACCTTTACCTTGGCATAACGAAGTGCTGCAAAAGGCTCGATTTCAAAATTGCCCGCTGAAAAACTAAAGCCAGTCGCAGCGCCAGCTGCCCAGACATGACCTTTGGTGTTGCCTTCGGAAACACCGGAAAGCCCGTTGAATGAATAGCCGCGGCGCAGATTCCAATCCAGATTGGTGTAACTGCCCCAAGCATCAATATATACGGGGCCAACGCCAACCGTGCCAAAACCGCCCGCAAACCAGTTGCTTAGCTTCGATTGCGCAGAGGTCTGGGACTGTTCAAAATCAACATCGCTTTGCATCCATCCGCCAAATGCGCCAAGCGTAGTCTTGGGTGTTAATCGCAAGTTAAGGCCACCCATCACCACTCTATTGTCATTTTTGGTGCGTGGACGGTCTGTTGCAGCTTTGTACTTGCCAAAGCGTGCTCCACCAATAACAAATGCACTCACGCGGCCTGCGTCATCGATAGTTATTTCACTGCCATCTGGGCGTTCTGCATTTCCGCGTTGATCACGCACATAACGCAGTATGTTAGTTTCCTGGGCCTCTACTGCATTAAGCGATACTTCGGGAACCAAGCTATAAGCTTGTGGCGTAAGCTGCGCTAAAGCATCGCCGCGGATGACGGGGTCTGCAATCGTCAGGGTTGTCTGAAGTTGTATGGCTCCGGTTGTAGGGATACCGATCGGTGTGGTAAGAGCAATAGCCACGCCATTTTGATTTGGCGTTGCTCCAGAAATCGTTTGCGCGTGCGCAATGCCGGACGTTCCCGCCAAAAGCAGGACGACGAAGGTTTTATTAAACATTAAGATAACTCCAATGGTTCGAAACACGGCCATGCGATTAGCGCTTGCTGTGCAGTACGGGTCAACCTCACTGGATTGATTAAGTTCCACCACACTGTGCCCTGCGGAACAATTAAGCTTGAAACGTGTTGGTGTATTGGTGAACAAATAAAGGACGATCAGATGATAAAATCTTATAAGACAGGCGCCATTGCATTTGCCATTTTTGCGCCTTCCATCTTAGGCGGATGCGCGACGGTTGAAGAGGGTGTAGTAGAGGTTGTTGCCGATACGCACCGTGCTTCATTGAACGGGACAGAAATCGTCTCATCGTCCGGCGATCGTGACGGCTCTGCAAAAGCCGAGGTTAGTATTGCCAACACGCTCGACCAAATCTGCTATGATATCGACAACATCAGAAACATTGCCAATATTACCTCGGTATCGATCAATCGCGGTCGGAGGGGGCAAACCGGGCCAGTGGTTCTCCGCGTCAATCAGGCCAATGAAGGCGGCTGGAAAAACTGTGTCAAGCGTTCCGAATGGCTCGAAGATGCACTCGAATGGCAGCCCGGCAATTACTACGTCCAGATTTCAACGACGGAATTTCCGCAGGGCGCTATCAGAGGTCAGCTGACCCGCTGAAGTCGCGCATTCAATCAGGCAATCTGGCCATCAACGACATCGATCTGACGATCGCAATGTTTCGCAATCTCAGGATCATGGGTCGAGATCAGGAACGTGGTTTTGTCCGCCCGGTTTATCTCTTTTAAAAGAGTCATGACACGGGCGCTGTTCTCACGGTCTAGGCTGCCGGTTGGTTCGTCTGCTAACACAAGTTCAGGCTTGTTAATAAGTGCGCGAGCGATCGCCACGCGTTGCTTTTGACCGCCTGAAAGCCGCATCGCGGCAAAGTCGGCGCGATCGGAAAGATCGACTCTGTCGAGTAGCATTCTTGCACGGTCGCGGAGGTCCTTGGAAATTCCGCCAGCAGGCGCGGCAGCAGGGAAGGCAACATTTTCCGTCGCAGTGAAGTCAGGGAGCAAGTGATGAAACTGGAATACAAAGCCGTAATGCTTGTTACGCATGGCTGACAGTTGTTTGTCCGACAGGCCCGACACGGTTTCGTCCATGAATGATAAAGAGCCACCGCTCGGTTGCATTAGCAAACCCAGGATGTTGAGCAGAGTTGATTTTCCTGAACCTGACGGACCCGATAATGCGACCATTTCGCCTGGTTCAAGAACGAGGTCTACGCCTTTCAGGACGAGAGTGTCCACATCACCCGTCCGGAAGCTTTTGGTGATCTTCTCAGCTTTGAGCAGGGTCATTGTTGAATTGCTTCGACGGGATCAAGCCTTGCCGCAGCTTGCGCTGGAAGTATCGCAGACAGCGCAGAGCCGACAACGGTGAGTATAATCACCAGCAGATATCCCCCTTCGCCCGGTGCTATTGGTAATGATGGTTTCCCTGAAGCATCAGACAATCCTTCGCTTAAATATAGGCATAACCAGTAACCAAGCCCTGCTCCAATTAGCGAAGCAACCAAACCGATGATGATGCCCTGAAAAACAAAGACGCTCGCGACAAAGCCTCGCGATATCCCAAAGCTGCGCATGATCCCAATTTCTCCGCGCCGGCGTACGCTTGTCAATAACAGGGCACTTGCGATGGAAATCATTATGGCGATCATCGCAAACGCCTGAATAAAATTGCCCGTGCGGCCCTGCGATTCAAGGGCGGTTTGCAAGTTACGGTTTTTCTCCTGCCATGCAGTTACCTTGAGAGGGATTTGGCGTTTAAGTTGCTCGGCGACGGAGAGCGCCAATGCCGGATCATCAAGTTTGATTGACACCGACGTAACGCCATTGGGAAGCGATAGTAACGGCCGCGCAGCTGCGATTGACAAATAGGCTACGCGCCGATCAACATTGGATAGGCCGACACGAAATATACCGGTTACAGGAATGAGCCGCTCAATCCCGCGGTCGGAACGCAGCAGAACTGGAATGCCAGCGCGTAGCCCCAAATCTTCTGCAAGCTCTGCCCCGATCACAAGACCGCCCGTTGAAAGGTCAGCGCTGCCATCGATGATGAACTTCGAAAGCGGAATGATTGCATCGATTTGGGAAGGATCAATCCCTTGCAATGCAATGGGTGCGACGGCGGTGCCACGCACCAGAAAGCCGTTTCCTGTAACTTCGGGCACAACCGCGACAACATGGTCTAGCCGTTCTGCTTGGCCGACGATCAGCTGCCAATTGCGGATTTGTTGACGTTGGAACGTCGATATCGGCTGGGCAGCGAAACGACCGTCAGGGTTCATAACCTGAGCGACCTTTCGCTGCGGCTCAATCTCGACATGGGCGATCTGGCCGGTCGTTTGCGCGGTTAGAAAGAGTGCCAGTCCGCGAATGAGTGCAGTCATGAAAACGAAGACGATGACACTCAAAGCGACGCCGCCGATCAGAAGACCGCTTTGGACGCGGTTCGCAGTCAAATAGCGAAATGCGACCCGCAACGCGAACAGCATCAGTTGCTCCCCTCGCGTTTGGCTGTTTGAGGTTTGATCTTGTCGCCCGCTTTCACAGAGAGTGGGTCAAGCACAATCAGCGCCCCTGCTGATACCCCGCCGGTAACGATGACATTGGCACCAGGCCAATCAACCAATGTCACAGAGCGCAGGACTGCCTTTCCAGACTCAACAACGAAAACCTTGTTCTTTCCCAGATTCTTGATCACCGCAGAACGCGGGAGCGACAATGCGTTGGCCCTTTTCTCGACGATAATGGTTACGTCGACGGATCGGCCAGATCGCAGGCTGGCATCATTATTATCGGCGATGAAGCGCATAAGCCTGCCGCCGGTGGTGGGGTCAATTCGTGGTGCGATTTCGCTGATGCGTCCGAAAAATTGCGTCCCACTGCCTGAAGGGGAAAGCGTAACTTTCGCGTTGATAGGAACACGGTCGGCGTAAACCTCGTCAATCTCAGCTTCAATTTCGACAGCACCGTCAGAACCGATTTCGAAAAGGATGCTGCTTACCGAAACTACTTGGCCTGAATCTACCGGTCGGACGAGTATCGTACCCGTCATCGGGGCATAGACGTTGAACTCGCGTGCTTTTGCTGAGGCTTGCCCGCCGGTCGCACGAGCGGCCTCAAGGCTTGCAGCTGCAACAGCTGCAGCTGCATTTGCTTCCTCCAGCATGGCACGTGTGACCCATCCGTCGGCGGCAAGTGATTGGATGCGACGCTGCTTTGTCCTAGCAAGGACCAATTGTGCTTCGAAGTTTTTGATCTGGGCCGCCGACACTGCAACGGCTGCAATCTGTTGATCTGAACGGATTTGGGCAAGCAGCGTTCCTTTGACGACTACATCGCCCTCATCATGTAGCAATGCGACTATTGCCCCTGCATTTTCAGGCTGGACGTGAACGACGTTGGCCGAGCGAACACGGCCGACAACCGCCAGGACTTGTTCGGCGGATGCGGCCGTCAAGCGTATCACGCCAACCGGTTTAGGCGCGGTAGCTCTCAGGGCGATTGCAACAGCGCCAAGCACAAAAATTGCCAAGATCAGGATTTGAATAAAGCTAAAGCGGGTTCGATTCATCTTCACCTTATGGATCCAAGGTATCAATCCCGCAATCGCATCGCCCATTCTTTTAGCGCAACGATCTGGGTACCGATCAATTTTCGCGTTATCTCGTCGGTCAAATGCCCGTCGGCGTCGAACCGCGTCTGGGCTGCGGCAATCATGATTTCGGGTTGGTTGAGGACATGGGCGTCGAGGAAGACGAAAACCTTGCGCAGATCATATTGCGCCCTTGCGGTGCCAATCGCGCCCATGCTCGCGCCCATGATAGCAACTGGCTTTCGGTGAAACGGCTGATCGGGGGCTTTGGAAACCCAATCGATGGCGTTCTTGAGCACACCAGGAATCGTGTAATTATATTCCGGTGTCGCAATCAGGACGGCGTCAGCAGTGGCGATTTGTTCTACCAGACTCACTACACTGGGCGGCATGGCTTGCTCGCGCACGTCGTCGTTATACACTGGGATAGCCGATATGTCGGCAAGCGTAATCACTGTACTTCCCGGTGTCAGCTGCTGTGCAGCGCGCAGGGCGGCGCTGTTATAGGATGCTTTGCGCAGACTGCCAGATATGCCCAATATGTGAAAATCTCTCATGCCGGTGACTCCTGAATTTGGGAAAGCGCAAGTGCAATGGCGTCGGCGAGATCGGCTTCGTGGTATGGCTTTTCGAGCACAATCGCGTCAGGTTTGATCTGCCGGACTTTGAGTGCGTCACCCGTGGTAAATATGTGTGGCACAAATCGAGTTGCAAGGATCTGATCCATTGCCGAGATGCCATTGCCCGAAGTCAAACCCGCGTCGACGATTAGCAGATCAGGCATATACTCAGCGGCAAGCGTCACCGCCGCGCCCTCTGTGCCGACAACCGCAATCACTTTATGACCCATGCCCGCAAGCACTTCCGAGAGCAGCATTCCGATGATAGCTTCGTCTTCGACAACAAGAATCGAGAGTTTTGGCATTCAGTCCCCTTTTGATGGATCAACTTTTTTGGGGGTGAGATGCGATTCAACGAAATAGAGTTGCTGATCGATACCGCGCGAGATTTCTGTAAAGAGATCCGCTGTTGTCGGGTCTTCGATTTCGGCTGATTTGGCAATGGCTTCGATTATCGATTGTCCGAATGCAGCTAACGCTCCCGATACGGCAAACAGATGTTCGAGTTCGTCGGCAACGCCAAGCGGATAAGGAATCAAAAATGAGTGTTTGGTGGCTGTCTGAACTGTACCATTGGCGGTGCCTCCAAGCCCGGCAGCGCGTTCCGCAAGCAAATCCGAATAGTTTTCTACTTCGGTTGAAACCCGGTCAAACAATTCGTGAATCGCGATAAAGCCGGGTCCGCGAACGTTCCAGTGCGCCTGCTTCATCTGGGCGTGAAGATCAATCGCCGCCGCCAGATGCTTGTTCAGCAGCTCAACAGACTGGATCCGGATCTTTTTTGAAAGGGTATTGTGGGTCTTTTGCATGGGACACTCCAATTTCAGGCGAAGCTAATCTTAGTGGTTTAGCGTTCGCGGTGTAGACTCGGAAACTACTCACTTTACATTTCGTTCCATCCACCTGCGCGATTGACTTGTCTTACCAAAGCGCCCCTAGTCTGCGCGTCCGCACACCGCCGCATGGAACAAACGAGAAGTTGTCGTGTTTAACTTAAATATTGAGGACGGGGCTTCATGCCAGATAAGCGAACCAAGCCACTGAAAGCCCTGCAAGGGCTGCCAACGGCTGCGTTTTCGATTGTTGCCATAGGTGCGTCGGCAGGTGGCCTAGATGCTTGCACCAAATTGATTGATGCCCTGCCTAAGTTGACAGGCAATGCCTTCATTTTGATCCAGCATCTTGATCCCCATCACGAAAGCATGATGGCAGAGCTCCTTTCGGGCCACACATCTATGGCCGTTGAGCAGGCGTGTGATGGCATGACTTTAGGACCAGATCACCTCTATATCATTCCGCCCGGCTGCTATTTGTCGGTCAGCAAAGGCACGCTTCACCTTTCCCAACCCAATGCACGGCACGGCGCACGCCTGCCATTTGACTTTCTGCTCCAGTCGCTGGCCGAGGATTGCCCGGCCCGGACTATCGGCGTGATCCTGTCGGGAACCGGGGCAGATGGTTCATTGGGCCTGAAGGCCGTGCATGATGCGGGTGGGTTTATTATCGCGCAGGAACCAAAAGAAGCAGAATATGACGGCATGCCCAAGGCGGCGATTGCGACGGGCGCGGTTGATCTGGTCCTTCCGGTCAGTGAGATTGCGGCGGCACTAATTGATCCGTCACGGCGGTCGCCGCGTCCAGATAAAATACCAAACATTAGCCCGACATGCTTACCCGAGATCATCGAGCTGCTGCGTACGTCAACCAGCCATGATTTCACACTTTACAAGATGGGCACGCTGCAACGCCGGATCGAGCGGCGAATGGGACTTGCCGCGCTTGAAACGATGCCGTCCTATCTTGAGCGGCTGCGCGCTGACCCAGCAGAATTGGAACTGCTCGCCAAGGACTTACTGATCAACGTTACTAGCTTCTTTCGCGACACGGCCGTGTTTGGCATGCTCGCGGGCAAGATCGTGCCGGAAATGGTCCGCGATCAACCGTCAGATCGCCCGCTTCGCATCTGGATTGCGGGATGTAGCACCGGTGAAGAGGCCTATTCACTCGCCATGCTGTTCCGTGAAGCGATCATTGCGAGCAAGCGCGACATCAAGCTGCAAATGTTTGCGTCTGATGTGGACGCAGATGCGATCTCAACCGCACGTGACGGCGTCTATCCTGATACCATTGCGCCACAAATCAGCGCCGAGCGGCTTGCGCGCTTCTTTGTGAAAGAAGATAACGGATACCGCGTGTCACCAGAGTTACGCGCAGCTGTGGTGTTTACCGTGCAAGACTTACTCGCCGACCCACCCTTTTCCCGGCTTGATATGATTTCGTGCCGCAACCTGTTAATTTATCTCGGGCCAGAGGCGCAGACGAAAATCGTCGGGCTGTTCCACTTTGCTTTGCGCGAAGGCGGTACGCTGCTCCTTGGCGGTGCCGAAACGATTGGTAGCAACGAAACCCGCTTCAAAGTGATCTCAAAGGCAGAGCGCCTCTATCGCCATATCGGGCCCAGCAAGCCGGGTGACATCGGTTTCCAGCTTGGTCAAGGCGAAGTCTCCCGCAGCGCTGTTCGTTCGGGACCAAGCCAAGTCACGCACCAGAATAAGCTCGCCGAACTGGTTCAAAGGCTTGTCATTGAGGCGCACTGCCCTGCAGCGGTGCTGATAAACCGCAAGCATGAATCGCTCTTCTCGACCGGGCCCACCGAACGCTATCTCCGTGTTGCCCCTGGCCATCCGAGCCATGATATCCTTGCCATGGCCCCGCAAGGCCTGCGCACCAAACTGCGTTCAGCCATCCAACAGGCGGTGCAGGCAAAGGGGCCGATCATCGTCACCGGCGGGCGGAGTGAACAGGGTGGTCATACGGTTGCCTTTGATATTCATGTTAAGCCCGTTGAGAGCGACGGCGAGGCGATGCTGCTCGTCTGCTTTGTTGATGTTCCTTTGAAGTCAGCGAAACCGGGTCGCGCCGTTTCACCAAAAAATGCGGCGCGCGTCGCCGTTCTTGAAAATGAGCTGGAGACCACGCGCACCGAATTGCAGGGCGCGATCCATAACCTTGAAATGTCCGGCGAGGAACAGCGCGCGATCAACGAAGAGGCTTTGTCGGTCAACGAGGAATTCCAGTCGACCAATGAGGAACTGCTGACGTCGAAAGAAGAATTACAGTCGTTGAATGAGGAACTGACCGCTCTCAACTGCCAGTTGCAGGAAACGCTGGACCGGCAAAAGATCACCTCGAATGATTTGCAGAATGTGCTGTATAGCACCGACGTCGCAACGCTGTTTCTCGACACCAACTTTAATATCCGTTTCTTCACGCCAGCGACGACAGCACTTTTCAACCTGATACCGGGGGATATTGGCCGTCCGCTAGCCGATCTGAAATCGCTATCGGCGGATCAAGAACTTTCTGCCGATGCCCAGCATGTACTTGAAAATCTTAGTGCCATTGACCGCGAGATTGAAACGACGCCCGGCCTTTGGTTCGTCCGGAGGATACTTCCTTATCTCACCGATGACGGAAAGGTCGATGGTGTTGTCATAACCTTTACCGACATTAGCGAGCGCAAGCAGATCAAGCAGGCCCTCGTAGATGCTCGGCAAATCGCAGACCGCGCCAATGTCGCGAAATCGCGCTTTCTTGCTGCCGCGAGCCACGACCTGCGCCAACCGCTGCAAACGCTGGCGCTGTTGCAGGGCTTGCTGGCCAAGACCGTAGAGGGGCCAAAGGCACAAAAATTGGTCGCGCGTGTGGATGATACACTGGGCGCTATGTCGGGTATGCTTAACACCTTGCTCGACATCAATCAGATCGAGGCCGGGACCGTTCGGGCGAACATCTCAAACTTTGCGGTGGGGGATTTGCTCGAAAGGTTGCGCGACGAATTTGCCTATCATGCTGAGGCGAAGCGCCTGTTACTGCGGTTTGTCCCCACAAGCCTTTCCATCGTTAGCGACCCGCGCCTGCTTGAACAAATCCTTCGCAATCTGATTTCTAATGCCATCAAATATACCGCGAATGGCAAGATCCTGATCGGGTGCCGCCGCCACGGCAGCCGTCTTCGAATCGAGATTTGGGACAGCGGCGTTGGGATCGACAGCGCTGATCTCCAGGCGATTTTTGAAGAGTATCACCAAGTCAACAATGATGCGCGCGAACGCAGCCGGGGTTTGGGGCTTGGTCTCTCCATCGTTAAACGCCTTGGCAACTTGCTCGATCACCATGTTGATGTCCGCTCTATTCCGGGGAAGGGATCGGTTTTTGCTGTTTATGTGGAGGCTTTAGTACGACAACCCACGATGCGTCCAGTTACAAGCTTGGATGCCAAGCCGGGGGAGGAGCGCTGCGGCGAAATTCTTGTCATCGAAGACGACCCTGAAGTACGGGAACTATTATCGATTTTGCTTGGAGACGACGGACATCATATCACGATGGCGCGCAACGGTGCTGACGCTTTGAAAATTGGCGCGAATGCCACAATCAAACCTGACTTGATCCTCTCTGATTACAATCTTCCCGGCGGGATGAACGGGGTGGAGGCCACGGGCAAACTGCGCGCACAGATCGGGCGTGCTGTGCCGGTGATCATTTTGACAGGAGATATATCGACAGCGGCCTTGCGCAATATTGCCGGTCATGATTGCGAGCAGCTCAACAAGCCGGTCAAACCCAAAACGTTGCTCCAGTCTATCAAACGCATGCTTGCCACGCCGGTGGCGTCACTGGTGGTCGCGCCAGAAACAACGAACGTCATTTATATCGTCGACGATGACCTCCAAATCCGTATTTCAATGCGCGAAATGCTCGAAGCCGAAGGGTATCAGGTTGAGGATTATGCGGACTGTGAGGCGTTCCTTAAGGCTTATGATCCTGGGCGCGGGGGGTGCCTGCTCATCGACGCTTATCTGCCCGGCATGACTGGGCTTGAACTTCTTAAGAAGCTTAATGATGCAGGTCATCATCTCCCTGCAATCATGATCACCGGTAACAGTGACGTTCCGATTGCAGTGGAGGCAATGAAAGCAGGCGCGATGGATTTCATCGAAAAGCCCATCGGTGCAAAAGACCTGCTTGCCAGCGTCGCCTGCGCACTTGAACTTTCGCAGAGCGTGACCAAACGCTCCGATCAGCAAATCGCTGCGGCAAGCCTTGTTTCTGGTCTCACCAAACGCCAGCATCAGGTGATGGACAGGGTGCTCGCTGGACAACCAAGCAAGATAATTGCCGCCGATCTCGGCATCAGCCAGCGCACAGTCGAAAACCACCGAGCCGCGATCATGACCAAAACGGGGGCAACGTCGCTGCCTGCGCTCGCAAGATTAGCCTTATCGGCTGAGGCTAAATAAGCTCGGGATCTGGCGCGTTTACTAAGAAAGCATAATAGCTATGCCTAAAAGATCAGTTGAGCTCGAAACAGATGCTCAGGAAGTAGTAGAGGGAACAAATGGCGGTGCGCGTGACCAAAAGTCGTTCGCCCAAGCAGTTGACGCAGTAGGGGCGGGATCAGTTTTAGGCTATCGGCTGGAACAACAGGCGGCATTGTCAAATTTTGGCATGGATGCCCTCAAATCATCCTCTATTTCCGATCTCCTCGACCATGCGGCTAAAACTGCTGCTGTAGGTATGCGCGCAGGCCTCTCGAAAATCTTGGAGTTTAGAAGCGCTGAAAAAGACCTCTTGGTTCGGGCCGGGGTTGGATGGCGCGCGGGCGTCGTTGGAAAAGCGACATTTGCTGCAGATATCGAATCGCCTGCGGGCTATGCATTCCAGACTGGATCGCCAGTGATCTCAAACCATCTTGAAGGTGAAGACAAGTTCCGCACACCGGCGCTGATGATACAGCATGGCGTAAAGCGAGCGATCAACGTGCTCATAACTTATGGTGGAGGACGGTGGGGTATTCTTGAGGTAGATAGCTCGTCTGCGGGCGAGTTTGAGGCGGCTGACCTGGCCTTTCTTCAGGGTCTTGCGAATATCATCGGCGTGGCGCTTGACCGTCAGGTTGCCGAGGACCGGCTTTTCCAGGCGCTTGAGTATCAGAAGATACTTGTTCAAGAAGCCAGCCACCGGGTTAAAAATAGCTTGGCAATTTTATCGAGCATATTGACGATGAAAGCTAATTCGAGCGATACTGAGAAAGAAGCCGAGGCGCTTGGCGATGCGTCGCACCGTGTCATCGCTGTTGCGCGAACGCATGACCGATTATGGCGCGAAGCAGGTGGCGACATAATAGACTTAGGAGCGCTGCTTAAAGACGTGTGCGCGAACCTGGCGACACAATTAGAAAATATCGATATCCAATGCACATTCGAAACAATGGAAGTGCTACCCGACCACGCGGTGTCATTTGCGCTGCTGCTGACCGAGTTGGTTTCCAATGCAGCAAAGCATGCATATGATGCCCGTGGCGGCGTCGTGCATGTTCAATTGAAACAGGACGGGTCAATGCGGTTGATGGAGGTCAAGGACGAAGGCGTTGGACTTCAGCCTGACTTCAACATGGACATTTCGGGAGAGGCCAGTTTGGGTATGAATTTGATCCAGGCCTTGGCGCAAAGCGTTGAAGGCCGCGTAGACATAATCAGGGGACGCGGAGTAACTTTTCAAATTTGGTTCAAAGCTCCATTGGTATGATCCTCACATGGCCGTGCAAGCGATCACCGCTGATCTCAGCGTCAGACAGCACACGATCAAGGCTAAGTAGATTCCGAGCCTATCAGAGCGCTACGGTACGAGTAGATTTCTTCCATCGCACCCGAGCGTTTTGGGCGATGAGGAGAGCATAAAATGGACTTCAAACTTAAGAATGCGGAAATCAATCGGTTGAGATTTGTCTTTGATGATGATGTCGTGTCGTTGGTGTTTCCCGGTGATGCAACGCTAGAAGACGTTGCGTGCTCACTCGAAACACTGGGGCCTCGCCATTACGAAGCGCCGCTTTCGATCGACGTCACCCTCGCTGCGCGATGATAGACCCAGTCTGCGGAATGACGGTCGATCCGGCCACGTCTGCACACCACGCCAAACATGCGGACGAGACATTCCATTTTTGCAGTGCGAAGTGCAAAGCGAAATTCATCACGGACCCCGCGCACTATCTCAAGGATACGCCGCGCCCTTTGCCAGTGGCCGCTGAGGGGGCCATGTGGATATGCCCGATGCATCCGCAAATCCGGCAGGCGGGACCGGGATCATGCCCCATTTGTGGCATGGCGCTCGAACCCGAAGCGCCGTCGTTGGCAGACGCACCAAACCCGGAACTGGTTGATTTTACGCAGCGGCTCTGGGTGGCTGGCGTGCTCAGCATTCCCTTATTGCTGCTCTCAATGGGTGCGGAAATGTTCGGGTTGCACTTTGTTAACGCTGTCTCCTCGCCTTGGTTGCAGCTCGCGCTTACCGCACCAATTGTGTTGTGGGCAGGCTTGCCCTTCTTCGAACGCGGCTGGGCGTCGCTATTCACCGGCCATCTCAACATGTTCACGCTGATCGCGCTCGGGGTTGGTGCGGCCTTCGCTTATAGCCTTGTGGCTACGGTCGCGCCGGGCCTATTTCCGCCCTCCTTTGGCGGTCATGCCGGAATGGTGCCGGTCTATTACGAAGCGGCAGGCGTTGTGGTGACTTTGGTGTTGCTCGGACAGGTCCTCGAACTGCGCGCCCGCGCCGCCACAGGGCGCGCAATCCGCGCGCTAATGGACCTCGCGCCAAAGACCGCGCACAAGATTGCCGCAGACGGCAGCGAAAGAGAAGTTCCGCTTGATCATATTGTAGTCGGAGACCGAATTCGTACCCGCCCTGGAGAAGCCATTGCGGTTGACGGCGTAGTAATCGAGGGGCGCTCGTCGGTTGATGAATCGATGCTAACGGGTGAACCAGCGCCTGTGCTAAAAGACATTGGCGCAACCGTGACCGGGGCCACTGTCAACGGCACAGGCAGCCTAGTCATCGAGGCACGCGCCATCGGCAACGATACAATGCTGGCGCGCATCGTCCGGATGGTGACCGAGGCACAGCGCAGCCGTGCGCCGATCCAGGCGGTTGCGGACCGGATCTCTGGCTGGTTCGTACCTGCGGTCGTCGGCGTCGCGGTTTTGACATTTCTGGTGTGGAGCCTGATCGGCCCGGAGCCGCGCTTTGGCCACGCCTTGCTAAATTCAATAGCTGTGCTGATTATAGCATGCCCGTGCGCGCTGGGTCTTGCTACACCTATGTCGATCATGGTTGCATCAGGGCGCGGGGCGCAGGCTGGCGTACTCATCAAAAATGCTGAGGCGCTGCAAGCGTTTGAAAAGGTCGACACCCTTGTCATCGATAAGACCGGAACACTGACCGAAGGTAAGCCAAAGCT
The DNA here is from genome assembly GCA_043760355.1 of Sphingomonadales bacterium. GTDB lineage: Bacteria > Pseudomonadota > Alphaproteobacteria > Sphingomonadales > Sphingomonadaceae > Sphingorhabdus_B. Next base: position 20,156 of record JAYUPC010000012.1, on the reverse strand, counting down.
GTTTGCTGTGGAGCCGATAGCTCCCTTCATCGCTGACGACGTGCTGGCGCTGGTCGCGGCGGTTGAGGCGCAGTCGGAACATCCGCTAGCGCAAGCGATTGTTGCGGGCGCAGCTGAACGTGGTTTGAAGCTTGGTTCGGTCAAAAGTTTTGAATCCCAAACCGGCATGGGAGTTTCGGCTCAGGTGGGAAAGCAGACGGTCGTGATCGGCAATGACGCCCAAATGCGGCAGATCGGGCTGGACCCAGCGCCGCTGTCGAAGAACGCAGAAGCCCACCGCAGCGGCGGCGCGGGTGTCATGCTCGTCGCCATTGGCGGTAAGCTGGCCGGGCTGATCGCGGTTGCCGATCCGGTGCGCGCTGGCGCTGGCGAGGCGATTGCCGCTCTTCGCGCCCAGGGCCTGCGCGTTATCATGCTAACAGGAGACAATGAAACCACCGCCAACGCCGTCGCAACCGCGGTTGGTGACCTCGATGAAGTGCGCGCAGGGCTTCTGCCAGAAGACAAAGCTCGGATCATCGGCGAGCTGAAGGCCAGCGGAGCCAAGGTCGCAATGGCAGGCGACGGCATCAACGACGCGCCAGCGCTCGCCGCCGCCGATGTCGGTCTCGCGATGGGTACAGGAACCGACGTTGCTATCGAAAGTGCAGGGATGACGCTCACCAAGGGTGATCTCTCCGCCATCGTCCGCGCAAAGCGGCTGTCACGCGCGACGATGCGCAATATAAGGCAGAATTTGTTCTTCTCATTCCTCTTCAACGGCATTGGCGTGCCGGTTGCGGCAGGGGTGCTCTATCCCGTTGCGGGCATCTTGATGTCCCCCATGTTCGCCGGGGCCGCGATGGCGCTGTCTTCGCTCACGGTAGTTCTGAACGCACTGCGGCTCAATCGCGTAAAATTATAAGCGCGGAACAATTGCGCCGCGTGGCAGTTGTGCTTTTGATGCACACCGCCAAAATTTGAGGAATCTAACCATGAAGATCGCATATATTATTACTGTCGCGCTTGTCGCTGTAACCAGTCCCATGGCCGTCGCCGCTCCACCCGAAGCCCCTATGGCTGTGCCGATGCCAATGACTGCGCCCACGCCCATGTCCGACCACGGCGCACAAATGCATGCCATGATGGCAAAGGCAGAGCAGGCCAAAACGCCCGCCGAGCGCAGCAAGCTGATGGCTGAGAATATGACCATGATGAAGGTCCATATGGCCGAAATGTCCGCGGTGATGAAGGACAAGCCCATGGCGATGCCGATGCCAGCCTCTGGGCCAATGGCGATGGACGCAGCGCATATGGAAAAGATGAGCAAGCATATGGCGATGATGCATCAGATGATGGAAAGCCTGATGGTCCAGCAGCAGATGATGATGAAATCAGGGAAGTGAAGAGCGGACCGTCGCTGTCTATCCTGTTGTAAAGCGCGCGTGAAAGGACGTTGACGATGGTGACGTTCCCGATGCCCCACACGGATACCGAGGGTTTAACCGCCGCCGAAGCGCAGCTTCACCTTGTACTCGACGGACCTAATGAACTGCCACGAACCGGATCGCGCTCTGCCTTCAAGATTGTTGGCGAAGTCTTGCGGGAGCCGATGCTGGCGCTGCTGCTGGCGGGCGGGGTGGCCTATCTGGTGCTGGGTGACCTTACAGAGGCACTGATTCTGCTGTCATTCGCCGCTTTTTCGATTGTGCTGACTGTGGCGCAGGAAACCCGCACCGAACATGTGCTCGAAGCTTTGCGCGATCTGTCGGTCCCGCGTGCGATGGTCGTGCGAGACGGCGCGCGGCTGCGGATCGCCGGGCGTGAGGTTGTGCGAGGCGACCTGTTGGTGCTTGAACAAGGCGACCGCGTGGCGGCCGACGCCCTGCTTTTGGAGGCGCATGATTTTCAGGCTGATGAATCCTTGCTCACAGGCGAGGCGCTGCCGGTCCACAAGAAAGTTGGCGCGGCAGAAGTAGCGCACCGCCCCGGTGGAGACGGGCAACCTTATGTCTATTCTGGATCGCTGGTGACGCGGGGCAGCGGACTTGCCTGCGCCGTTGCAACCGGTGCGTTCAGCGAGATTGGCAAGATTGGCCAGTCGCTTGCCACGCTTGATCCTGAGCCGCCGCGCTTGCGGCTGGAAACAGCACGGATCGTCAAATTGAGCGCCATTGGCGGCGGCGGGGTCGCGCTGCTGGTGGTGCTACTCTATGGGCTGATGCGCGGGGATTGGATGCAGGCTGTGCTAGCTGGCATCGCCACGGGCATGTCGATGTTGCCCGAAGAGTTCCCTGTGGTGCTCACCATCTTCATGGCAATGGGGGCGTGGCGGATCGGCAAGGCCCGCGTTTTGACGCGCCGTTCAGCGGCAATTGAGACCTTAGGTTCAGCAACAGTGCTCTGCACCGACAAGACCGGCACGCTTACCGAAAACCAGATGGCGGTTGCGCAGGTCTGGCTGGCGTCAGGCAAGACAGCCGAGGTGCGTTCCGGGATCGAAGCGCCCGCCATCTTCCACGCCATCCTTGAAACCAGCATATTGGCGAGCGCCACAGTGCCGGTTGATCCGATGGAAGTCGCCCTGCACGCGACCGCGCCGGCGATGCCCGCTGATTATCACCATGTTCACAGTTACGGCCTGCGGCCTAACCTGCTTGCTATGTCGAACGTCTGGAAAGGGGGGCATCCTAAAGGCGGATATGTGATTGCTGCTAAAGGCGCGCCTGAGGCGATTGCAACCCTTTGCTGCCTCGCCCCACCAGCGCTGCGGCGTATGACGGCGGCTGTCGACGCGATGGCCGCTCAGGGCATCCGTGTCCTCGGCGTAGCGTCGGCACATACTACAAACAAGAAATGGGCCAAGTCGCAGCGCGATTACAAATTCAAACTTATCGGTCTTGTTGGCCTCGCTGACCCCATTCGTGAAAGCGTGCCTGCTGCGGTCGCAGAGTGCCGAAGTGCTGGCATTAGGGTGGTGATGATCACTGGCGACTATGCGGCCACTGCTCATGCTATCGCGCTTCAGGCAGGGATCGCCGACGGCGAGGTTCTGACTGGCCCCGAACTTGAAGTGATGGACGATGCTACGCTGACCCGGTACCTTGACCGGGTGAGCGTGTTCGCACGGATCATGCCTGAGCAAAAGCTGCGGATCGTAAACGCCTATAAGGCGGCGGGCGAAGTCGTTGCGATGACTGGAGACGGCGTCAACGACGCGCCGTCGCTTAAATCCGCGCATATCGGCATCGCAATGGGCCAGCGCGGCACTGATGTGGCGCGAGAGGCATCGGCCATCGTTCTGCTCGACGATGATTTTGGCTCTATTGTTCAGGCCATCCGGTTGGGGCGCGGGATTTATGACAACATCCGCAAGGCCATGGCGTTCATCTTCGCTGTGCATGTGCCGCTCGCGGGCTTTGCGCTGCTCCCGCTCGTTTTCGGTCTGCCGATCCTGTTCGGCCCCATCCACATCGCCTTCATAGAAATGATCATCGATCCCGTCTGTGCTTTGGTATTCGAATCCGAACGTGAAGAAGCGGACATTATGAACCGCAAACCCCGCGATCCCGAACAATCGTTATTCTCACTTTCAATGATTACGTGGAGCGTGTTTCAGGGCCTTATCGCATTTGGTATCTTGGCAGTGACATTCCTGTCGGCGACCTATTTGGGCATGCCAGAGAGAGATGTTCGCGAGTTCATCTTCTTGTCGCTTATTGTTTCGATTGTCGCGCTTATCCTAGTCAACCGTTCGTTTGGCACGTCGCTGATTGAAGCCTTTACCCGCAAGAACATGGCCCTGCGCTATGTACTTGCAGCCGTAGCGGCGGTTCTTACACTGACGCTCGTCATCCCGGCTTTTCGCACACTCCTCAAATTCGGCGCGCCTGATTGGAAGCATATCGCTGCATCCTTTATTTTGGGCGGGATTTTGCTCGTTGCACTTGAGTTGCTCAAACCATTCGCAAATCGGCAGATACGGGAACAATCTATCTCCACACGCGTTTATCATGCTCAGGATTGCTGAGAATTTCTTTAGTCAAACCGCATCATAAGGATCACTATGGGCACGCAAGAGTGGACCAAAAGGCTGATTACACGGTCGGGCTGCATGTTTGATGTCCGTCCCGCACATGTCGGCGACGAAGAAAAACTATCTGGATTGTTCGCGCATGTCACAGACGAGGATAAGGCATTTCTTACTCTTACCGGGCACTGTGACGCGATTAAAATCGCCAATGTCGATCACCATCCCAACAAGACCTTTCTGGCATTCATAGACAATGAAGAAGTGATCGCCGCAGCGACGCTCGACTGCGATACTGATCGCAATCATGGCGACGTGAATCTGATTATTCGGTCTGATTTCAAACATGACGGTGTCAGTTGGGAACTTCTTGCGCATGTCGTGCGCTATGCAGAAGCGATAGCGGTCACGTCGCTCGAATCTGTAGAAGCACTGGAAAACCACGCAGCTATTAGCCTTGAGCGCGAAATGGGGTTCACTCAACAAATCCATCCAGACAACTCGGCGCTCGTCTTGATGCGGAAAACGCTCGGTAAGACGTGATGCGCTTACCGCAAGACGCGGTTCGGATCACCGTGCTTGACTCGAAAGCCTATGGTCGGCGTTTTAAATCTCGAGCACCGGCAGCTTACATCTAGCCATGTCTGAACCAGATATCGTTACTCATCTCCCTATCTTGCTACGGCCCGATCCGTCTCGGGTTGTGGTCAAACCGTTCATCCCGGCTGAGGCACCTCTAGGTTATGTCACAAAAGATAGCCCGCGTGCCCAAAGGGTAGCGGACAGGATACTCGCGCTTGACGAAACGAACCTTGATCACGAACTCAAGCGCGTATTCGAGAATCTTAATCGCCGCCACCGTGATGCCGAGCGCATCTTGCTGCGCCGCTACCATGAGGTGAACGGCCCAATCATCGACCATTGCACGGTGACGCACAAACAGGCACTGTTGATCGGCGCATATTTCAGCGAAGAATATGCTTTCGAGGCAGCGGCCCTGTTCAATCCGAGCATTGCTTCACATCCAGATCAAACCGGCATGACAACGGGCTGTGTTCGTTTCATTTTATCGTTGCGAAGTGTTGGCGAGGGGCATGTCTCGTCCGTGACATTTCGCACTGGTGTCTGCGGAGCGGATGGAGCAATCACCGTTGATCCGCCCAGCCACCGTGCCATTTCCCCGCGCATCGAATATATTCCGGGGGACAATCCTGAATATCCGAGTGTGCGCCTGTTCTGCGAGAACGGCTGTGACCTGTCCGAAGTAGTTATTTTTCCAATTACCCCCAGCCAGCGCCACGGCATTGAAGATGTCCGACTTGTCCGCTTCACCGATGATGATGGCAATGTAACCTATTTTGGCACCTACACCGCTTTTAGTGGGCAAAGCATCCGGCAAGAACTTCTTCGTACCACCGATTTCAAGACTTTCGAATTGATCGCACTTCGCGGCGCAGCGACTGCCAACAAAGGAATGGCGCTTTTCCCGCGCAGGATTGCAGGTCGTTATCATATGCTTGGGCGGCAGGATCATGAGAATATCTGGCTACTCACGTCAGATGATCTTTATGACTGGCAAGGTGGCACAAAGATCATTGCTCCGCGCTGGCCATGGGAGTTTGTTCAGATCGGCAATGGAGGCTCACCCATTGAAATCGATGAGGGCTGGCTCGTCCTGACCCACGGTGTCGGCGCGGTGCGCAACTATTGCCTCGGTGCCTGTCTGCTCGACCGCGATGATCCATCCAAGCTCTTGGCGCGCACACGGCTCCCACTCATCCGTCCAACACCAAAGGAGCGCTACGGATATGTGCCCAACATAGCCTATACTTGCGGCGCCATCGTCCATAACCGCACCCTCATTCTGCCCTTTGCGGTTGCCGATAATGTGACAACGTTTGCGACGGTGCCGCTTGATCTGTTGTTGGCAAGAATGGAATGATGCCATGAAGTCTATCGTCACGCTCACGCTCAATCCTACAATTGATGGGTCCGCATCGGCCGATGTGATTCAGCCGATACGCAAAATACGGACCAGCGATGAGCAGTATCATCCCGGCGGCGGCGGCATCAACGTTGCGCGTGTGATCGAGGAACTTTGCGGCACGGCGCGATCGCTCTATTTGGCGGGCGGCGTTACAGGCGCAATTCTCGACGATTTACTGCGAAGTGCTGGTATTAATGCCGAGCGTATTGCGATCAACGGTTATACCCGCATTGCTCATACTGTTTTTGAACGGTCAAGCGGACAAGAGTTTAGGTTCGTTCCTGAAGGGCCAGAAGTCAGTGTCGAGGAATGGGAGTGTTGCCTTTCATCGCTCGCAACGTTTGATTTTGATTATGTCGTCGCAAGCGGCAGCTTACCGCGCGGCTTGCCTGCCAACGCCTATTCTCAAATCGTTGAGATAGCCGATCGTAAAAAGGCGCGTGTGATCCTCGACACGTCTGGCGCTGCGCTCCGCCAAACGGTCGAAAAAGGTGTGTACCTGATCAAGCCGAACCTCCGCGAGATCGAAGAACTGGCGGGGCGGAGTTTGCCAGACACAGAGGAGCAGGTTTCTGCAGCGCGCGCATTGATTGCTGCGGACGCTGCCCAGATTATCGCCCTGACGCTAGGCAGCGAGGGTGCCTTGCTCGTCAGCAAAGACGAAGCTTGGTCCGCAAAGGTGCCGCCGATCATTGCAAGGAGCGCGGTCGGCGCGGGGGACAGCTTTGTTGGCGGGGTAACTTTGGCGCTGGCGCGAGGAAAATCATTGCGCGAGGTATTGGCCTCAGGTGTTGCAGCGGGAACGGCGGCTGTGCTGTCACCCGGCGCCGGGCTCAGTAGTAGGAACGACGTTGAGCGACTCTATGCTGATGTGTTGCCCACCATTGCAAAGATCAAACCTTAGGTTGGGCCTGCAAACTTGATGATCGTCTCGATCACCAGCTTTGTGTCGGCAATGTCGTGGACGGCAATCGTTGCGACGCCTGCGTCGCGGACCGGGGCATCATTCCCGCCGGTATAAAGCGCATCGCCGACGAACAGCATCTCGGGTAGGTCCATGCCGCTGATCACCGCCAGCTTGCGGATCCCATACGCTTTGTCGATTCCTGGCTTGGTTATGTCGACCGAAGTCGAACCTCCGATACGGACTGCAAAGTCTGGCAGTCGCAAGTCGAGCAGAGCTTTTAGCCGATTGCGCTTTTTAATATCGGGATCCCAACTTGCCTTAATTTCGGGTGCCGCCTCTTGGCCAAGACCTGAAAAAGTGATCTGGCTTCCGCGATCTTCAATCTGTTCGCCCCAGATGGTGTCATCGGCGAAACCGGCTTCGACCGTCGCACTGGTGAGGGCGTCCAGCACACGTTCGCGCTCGTCGACCGAGAAAGCATCCGAGTAAATCTGTGACCAGACACCGTTGAAGCGATAGAATTTCGTTCCCGATGTCGGGAGCAGGAACAATTTGTCGTAAATGCCACGTGACGGCAGCTGCTCCAGCAGTTGCTGCTCAAACTGCTGCCAATCCCCGCCCGAAATAACGGCAACGGAACGCACATCAAGGAGCGCGACAAACAGGTCGGCCATTTCGGTGTCAATGGCTTGCTTGCTTGTCGCCAGTGTACCGTCGAGATCGAAAACGATAAGAGATTTCATCTTGAGTGGGTTATCCTATGTGCGCGTCAAAAAAATAGAACGTGCGAACCCGGGATTGGTTCCCACTATTACTTGTGTGCGCTGGAACATTATCTTCAAGACGCAGTTACCATGTGTACTGCAGAGAAAAACGCGCCGAGGGGAAACGCACATGGTCAATTCAATCCTGACACCGACGCCAGAAGCTCTTGCAGAGGAGCGGGCCGCTGAGCCCGATATTCATCACGTCCCACACGGTTTTTCCGACAAATTCGCGCTCGGTTTTACAAAGCTGCTGCGCTTTTCGGCCGATACCTTCTTTGCCAAACGATACGGCCACCGAGCAATCGTTCTCGAAACCGTTGCCGCGGTGCCCGGGATGGTCGGCGCAATGATCACCCATCTTAATTGCCTTCGCCGCATAAAGGATGATGACGGCTGGATCCGGACGCTCATGGAAGAGGCCGAGAATGAGCGTATGCATCTGATGACGTTCATCGAAATTGCCAAGCCAACATGGTTTGAGCGGATGGTTATCTTACTCGTACAGGGTGTATTCCTTGTCGGATTTGCGCTGCTTTATCTGATCTCGCCACGCACAGCGCACCGTGTTGTTGGCTATTTCGAGGAAGAAGCAGTCATCAGTTACACGCTCTATCTTCAGGAAATCGACGAGGGGCGATCACCTAACGTGCCTGCTCCGGAAATCGCCAAACATTATTGGCAAATGCCCGACGATGCTACGCTTCGCGATGTTGTATTGGTCGTGCGCGATGATGAAGCGCATCACCGCGATATCAATCACGGTTATGCTAACAAACTGGCAGGACAGCCTGCCAATCCCGCACCGGTCGCAGCCTATCCCAATCATGCGACTGATATTCGCTTAAAGGCATGACACTTTAGAACAACACTAACGGCTAATCGCAGGAGAAAACATATGTCCCTCGTTAGCCTGGTGTGCTTACTGATTGTCATTGGCGTCCTGCTGTGGCTCATCAACACCTATTTGCCGATGAGCGGCAAGATCAGGAATTTGATAAACGCCCTCTTGGTGATCGCCGTCATTGTGTGGCTGCTTAGAGTTTTCGGAATCATGGGTTCGCTAGGTTCGCTCAGTTCAGTCCGTATTTACCCGTGACGATCACCTAAACGTTCGGACGGAACCTTTCGCCTCTTCGCGCGTTTAGATTTTTCACGGGGCAACTGCCCTTTCAAGGAGCATTCTATCATGGGTAAATATATACTCGTGGCCTGCATGGCCGCTACCGCATTGGTTCCAGCAAGCGCATTCGCCCAACAATCCTGCGAACGCCAGCGTTCAAACCGCGTAGTGGCAACCGTTGGCGGTGTCGCTGGAAATGTCATTGCCGGACGCGGCGACAAAACGCTTGGGACAGTTATCGGAGCCGTTATTGGCGGAGTGGTCGGGAACCAAGTCGCAAAACCCAATGCCGATTGTGCCCACGCCTTTGGATATTATGATCAGGATAATCGCTGGCACGCGACTGGCATAAATCGCTCTGAGACTACCGGCTATTATGACCGCGATGGCGAATGGGTGAACGGTACGCCAAATGGTTATTACAACGACAGCAATCGGTGGGTCCAAAATCCCGGAACGCAGGATGATAACGGTTATTACGGTGCCCAGGGGCATTGGGTTCCAGCATCGGCCAATGGGTATTACGACCAGAATGATCGTTGGATTGCCGGTTCTTCGGCAGGCTATTATAATGAAAGTGGGCGCTGGGTAGCGGGCAACACTACAGGCCATTATGACGATAACGGACGCTGGATGGCGGGTGGTCGCCCTGACTCAAATGGCAATTGGATAAATGACCCGCAAAGCGGCTATTATGGCAGTGATGGGCGCTGGCACGCTGGTAACTCTTCTGGTTATTATGACACACGTGGCCGCTGGATATCCACTGGCTCGACCTCTGATCCACGAGTGCAGCCCGGGCGCCGCAGTGACGCCTATGGTTATTATGACGATAAAGGCTTCTGGCATGTCGGCACTGCTGACCGCACGGCGGCCAGAGGCTATTATGATCGAAACAACCAATGGGTCGAGGGTACGCCAAACGGCTATTATGACACACAAGGACGTTGGGTCGCCTCAAACGGGGACGCCTCAGCAGCCGGTTATTATGACGCCCAAGGACATTGGATTCCCGCGTCTGTTGACGGCTATTACAACCGTGACGGTCAATGGATCGCGGGCACGGCGGGCGGTTATTATGACACTCGTGGGCGCTGGATCACAGGGCCAACCACGGGTCACTACGATTCCAGAGGTAAATGGATGGTCGGTGCGGCAAGCGGCCACCGCGACAGTGCAGGGGTCTGGATGTCGGACGAACAACCGGGTTATTATGACAATCGCGGTCGTTGGCATGCCGGGGCAGTTTCCGGCTATTACGATGGTCAAGGGCGCTGGATCGCAAGACCATCAAATAGCAATGGTCCGGGGTCGGGAATGCCGCACGAAGTTCGCGCTCGCGAAGCCTGGCTCGAACGCTACATTCGCTCGGCCAATAATGACGGGACGTTGAACCGCGCTGAAACCAAACGTGCGCTCCGTGATCTTGATAATATCCGTCGCAACGAGCGTTCCATGCGTCGCAACCGTGACGGCGAACTGTCGATCCGCGACGAAGCGGCGATAAATGTCCGACTGGACCGTTTAAGTGGTCAGTTGCGTATCACGACAGTTGACGACGACCGACGCTACTGACCGAGCAAGCAGTATCGGATGCTGATATTTACGACCAGCAGTAGTCGTCACTTGCGTGTGACTTAGGAAATGAAAATAAGGAGAGCATGATGTCTAAGATGGATAATTGCACACAGGTCGTTTTCGCCAGTCCCAAGTCCGGCAAATACCGCTCGGTCGGCCTTGCCCTTGGCGCCGTTAGTGCCGTTGCGTTGCTTGCAGGATGCACCGGTATGGCCGACCAGGGGCCAGGTTACGGGTATCGACAATACGACTATGACCGGCCCGATCCTGCTTATGGTGACTATGACGCAGGGCGTTACTACCGGGATCATCCGCGATATCGGGAGCGTCAAATGAACCGAAATGAACGGGTTTATCGCGGCAATGATGGGCGTTATTATTGTCGGCGCAATGATGGCACAACGGGCCTCATTATCGGCGCTCTTGCTGGTGGAGTGCTGGGTAATATAATTGTACGCGGCGATTCAAAGACGCTGGGTACAATCTTGGGAGCAGGCGGTGGCGCGGTCCTTGGCCGATCAATTGGACGGCGCGATGCACGGTGTCGTTAGAGGATTGGCAAAAGGATAGTTGATATGCTTGTAACTCATGGTGCCATAATTATGGCGATAGACGGTGCGAAAATGGTTTTATACCGCAACCGTGGAAAAGATTTTGCAGCGGACCTAGAAGTACTGAAGCACAGTGCCAAACACACGGCGAGCACATCCAGTATGGGGACCGACAAACCTGGACGCAGCTTTAGCTCAACTGGTCGTACGCGTAGTGCTTATCAAACGACTGACTATCATCAAGTCGATGAAGATCGATTTGCCAAAGCGTCAGTAGAAGAATTAAATATCCTTGCCCAACAATCAAATCTCGATTTTATCGTAGTTGCTGCCCCGCGCGTTTTGGGCGTTATGCGCAAGCATTACAGTGGCGATTTGCGTAGACATATCGTTGCCGAAATCGATAAAGATTATGCCGCTCGTCCAACATCAGACATTGCCGATTTGCTGCGGGAGTATGAAGCCTGATTGGTATTTATGACTTTATGACATGACACTATTGCGGATATTTTTACCGACAAATTGCACAATAATATCCGCGGTAATCTTGAATATGCCTACCTCTAAGTAGTTTCCGAGTCTGGCACACCCCCTGCGCCTTGGAATATGTTCTTACATTCCACCCCTCGAACACGGAGATGATCATGTCACATGACGACAAATTACAAAAAGCAGTTTTAGCCGAACTCAAATGGGAGCCGAGCATTACTGCGGCTCATATCGGTGTAACAGCTGAAAATGGTACGGTTACTTTGACTGGCCACGTCTCAAGCTATGGTCAGAAGCACGCTGCCGAAATGGCGGCGGGGCGCGTTAAGGGTGTCAAAGCTGTTGCCGAGGAAATCGAAATTCGTCTCCCTTTCGAGATTAAACGAGATGATGCTGACATAGCGACGGCCGCTGTGAACCGCCTCGCTTGGGACACAAATACGGTGCATGACACGGTGAAGGTCAAAGTTGAAAAGGGGTGGGTGACACTTACCGGAGAGGTCGAATGGCATTACATGAAGGAAGCCGCCGTGCGTGAGGTCAGAAACCTGATGGGAGTTATTGGCGTTTCAAACCAGATATCTATCAAACCTCGGGTCAATACCGAAAACCTTCAGGACGATATCCAGCATGCACTTCATCGTTCTATATTCTTCCAGCCAGAGAATGTTCACGTTTCAGCGGAAGGTGGCAACGTCAAACTAACTGGAACAGTCGGTTCTTGGACGGAACGGCGCACAGCAGCATCGACAGCATGGGCTGCGCGCGGTGCCACAACAGTTGAAAACGACTTGGTCGTCGTTTGACCATCTTAGGCCCGGCGCATCTTCCTTTCACCCCCTCCCCCGAGAGGAGCGCCGGGCTTATTCATTGATGAAAAGGAACTTACGATGAGCAACAATATGACTAAGTTTAACGTCAAGATGCAGGCCAAGATGAAGGAAGTTGAAAAGCGTCTTGAAACTTTGAAGGCCAGCACCGTCGCGCAAACTGAACATGCTGAAAAAGCCATCCGCGCGCATGTCGCAACTCTTGAAGACAGCGCACATCAAGCAAAACAATCGCTGGACCACGCCCGGAGCGAAATGGGATCATGGGCGGAAGATGCCAAAACAACTATTGCCGATTGGAAAGCCAAGCTTGATAGCAACATGTTGCATGCGCGTGCTGATCGGGCTGAACGTTACGCAGATGCCTCTTTGGTGGTAGCTCTTGCCGGTGTCGATGAAGCTGAAAAGGCAATGTTGTCAGCCAGCCTCGCTCGCAGCGATGCCGATACAATCAAAAAGGCTTGAACCCCACTCAGCGGCTCCATACTATGCGATGGTCATCAATCAGCTTAGCCCAATCGATGTGTGTGAATATGTAAAGCGCAGCGATCACAACAAGCTGGGTAACGATAAAATAGCCGCTGGCGTAAAGTGTCGATTCAAGGGAATCGATCTGGAAGCGCCTTCCTACGGCTTGGCCGCTCACAATGAAGAACGCATAGCTGACGCAACGTCCAAGAAAGAAGGGCAGTATAACTCTGGCAAGCGGAAGAGCGGTTAAACCATATGCGATGAACAGGAAGTTTGATGGCAGCGGGCTAAACGCATAAGACAGAAAAATACCGAACGTCAGTGTCGTCCGTTTTTGAAGGCGCTGTTTAATCGCATCTATATTTGACCGCTGCACCTTACTCAAAAGCTTCTTGCCGACAATCTTGTGTGATAAAAGTGCCAGTGTAAGCCTCCCCAAAGTGGCAGCCCCTGCACCCACCAAAGCCAAAGCCCAAGGGTTGGTTTGCGGAAATTGGAAACCCACAAACGCAAGCGCCATCCATGTCGGCGGAGCAAATACTGGGATAACATTCAACGCAAAGATCAAAGCGATCAGAATAAGAAAAGCGAATGCTTGTTCGGCCATATCTCTGCGTCCTCAGCCTTCAAAGCCGGTGATGCAACCGGTCAAAATCCTCGGCACATTCGATACATCGCGCCGCCATAGGCATAGCTTCTAAACGATCCGCAGGGATAACACAGCCGCAATTGGTGCATACGCCATATGTACCTTGCTCAATCCGCGCCAAACTTGCTTTAATATCAGAGGTTTCTGCCAACCCCGCTTCGTCAAGGGCCTCAAGCTTCTCATCATCAGCATCAAACAATGCTTGTTCCGATAGATCGGCATCTTCAGGCGTACAAATATCGCTTTCGATTTGCCCGACCCGCTTTTGCATTATATCAAGGCGCTTGGTTAGAGCGCGTTTGAGATTTTCATGTTTCAACATAATGGCTCATGCGGCCTCTTTTTGCGGTAAACAAGTATAACCCCGTACAGTCGCAAAAGTTCCAAGACCTCGTGGAAATCATGGTCGTCTCCGAAAGAGCACTTCAACGCCCAACAAAGCGGTCACCACGAACAAGATATTGGCCATTGATCCGCATCGGGATTGGTGCGCCGGAATAGGGCGCGGTAACTGTTCCGGGCAATTGTGCGTGGATATGCAGATGCGGTTCGCTGCTGCTGCCGGAATTCCCTACAGCTGCAATGGCATCGCCTTTCTTGAGACTTTGCCCCATGATCACATGTACCGAACCTTCCCGAAAATGGCCCAGCAAAATGTCGAGGCCGCTGCACCTCAGAATGATGTGGTTGCCCGCTAGATGGGCTTCGTCAGCTTTCGGAACCGGCATATCAGGAAGCCCGTCTACCGCAGCAATCACTAGACCGTCACAAGGTGCAACAACCGGCAACCCGAAAATGCGGTAGCGGCGCGGTTCTGCCGGCATTATACCATCGGCGCGCAACCCAAAGCGATCAATTGCCACTAAATCCACACCATAGCCAGTGCCATGGTAAGGCCGGTGGGCGGCAACAGTTTGATTGAGGGCGTCGGCATGGGCGTTGACGGAAACGCCCGTGCCGCCGTTGACAACAAGATAGGTTCCTGGGCCTAGCGGCGAGGTCAAGTTGACTGAACGCCCTTTGGGAAGCACGTGGGCAGCAACGGCCATGCGGTATTCGTTGGCGGTATATCCTGCCAATACTGCGAATGCAGCAAAAGACAACCAAGCGCCAAAACCTGAGGGCCAAATGGATTTCTTGCGCCGCCGTACCAGACCGTCAATGATCGCCGCGACCAACAATGCCGCGAAAGCATAGGGCCCCCACCAAGGCGGAAACGTCAAATTGCCTGTGAGAGCAATCGCCAAAAGGTCAAGCGCAATCGCCAGCGCCTGCATCCAAAATCCAGCGACACTGCTCGGCGGGAAGAGACCCAGCCACGCGATCAGAACAAACGGCACGCACGTTTGAAGCAGATAAAGCGTCAGCATGACGTTCGCGTCGTTGCAGGGTAATAATAAACCGGCTTAAAACGAACCAAAGAGTCGGAATACGCGGCTAAATCGGTCACGCCAGAACTGCCGCGACGGGCCGCCGTGCCGAATAGGGAAGCGCCGCACCATATCCAAACCGCATCAATATATCAGGACGGCGGCCGGGCATTCCAATTAGCGCCGCCAATTCAGGACGCAGTCGTGCGACTTCGACGGGTTGATTCAGAAACGCATGCTTGAGGCCAAGTGCGGTCGCAGCAAGTGCAAAACGCTGACACGCGCGGCCTGCCTGCACCCAATGCTCGGGGCCTTCACCCTGCGCAACGAAAACCGCAATGCCAGCCGATGTCTCAATCTGGCGCGCATATTTGTCGTTTTCGGCGCCCGCTTTGAACGTAAGGTCAAACATAGTTGACCCAAGCCATGAAGGAAGTATTGGATTGCCACTAGTCGCAGTAAACAGGCCGTCGCCCCGTTTCAACGCTTGGACGGGGTTAAACCGCAGCCATGCTTTAAGTTCATGGACGAAAGCTTTATCAACCATTTGCACGCTGTTACCTGCAACCACGAGATCACGAATTTGGTTAAGTTTTAGCCTATCGGTAATGAGGATAAGATCGACGCCGGGAACCGCAGCAGCGGTTCTGAGTGTGGAGATATCAGCGGCGCTGACAGGTTTTCCGTCATAGTCCGCGCGTGTGGATTGCCGCACTGGGATGGCCGCGAATAGCGCGGGTTCCGCTAAGACGCCACCGCCCCGATCAAAATGCACCTGGCCATGTCCTTCCGGTAAGAAATGCACAGTTCCCGGCATGCCCCGCATCGCAGCCGCAATCGCCAAATTTTCGGCTGCACAGCCAAGGCTTGCAAAGAGATGATGGTCGTCAGGATCTACGGCTGTAAGCCTTCGCGCCATATCAGGCAGGACAGTAATTCCGCCGTCCCTCATTCTGAACCGCCATGGCTGGCTATTATGACTGTTTGCTCCGAGTGTTGCATAGCGAATGAGGTCAAGCGCCTCAGGCGCTTCTTTCAATGCTTCACGCGTCGAAACGACAGAGGCGTTGTACTCCTCCATTGAACCCATGCCGTGAACACCAAAATATGCAGCGCTAGCTCCAGCCAACGCCAAACCACCACCACCCAGTAAAATTGTTCGCCGACTAATCACCCTAATGCATAGTTCCAATTTTCAATCGAAAGTCCCCGGGGACTGCGGGAACTATATTGGTAGCTCTTCGTAATATGAATTATAAGATTCGGAAAATACGCATCCTGCGAAAACTGGGCCCGAAATACCAAGATAAACACAACGGTTCTAAACAATAAATATGCATTATCCGATCACTAAACGTGACCCGCATTTAGTTTAGCGATCTAAAAATCCCAGTCCGCTATGGCTTCCACTTGTATTAGAATCACATCGGCCACTTTTGATAAACAGAAGGCAATGCCAATTTTTTACACGCAATAGATACTATTGGTACACTCGTCGCGTCAACTCAATGACCCCGTAATCCAAGATACCTAAGAGACATCTCATTAGCTCAACGGCATGAGTAATATTAAATATATTGTTGTTTATCAGTATCTTATTGCTATGGCGGAGACGGAGGGATTCGAACCCTCGGTAAGGTTTACACCCTACGACGGTTTAGCAAACCGTTGGTTTCAGCCACTCACCCACGTCTCCAGCGCGATTGGCAAGAGCGCCCTATAGCGTCGGGTTTTAACGGGGGCAATGTTTATTCTGAACAGAGTTTGCATCACCTGATGCTGTGTTTCGACTCGTCTGGACGCAAATTAGAGTCGGGTCATCGCCGGTTCATTGTTCACCACATAACTGCGGCCATAGATTTTTGTAAATATTTGTGAGGAATGCTGACAGTGACTGGATTAGAGAAAACCGGTATTTGGATGCGGATCATGATGGCCTGTGCAGCGGCGATTATGGTTGTAGGCCCATCCATGGCGCAAATTGGTACGATCGACCCCAATGATGCAATTGATGCCGATCTTGGCACGCCGCCACCCGTTAAAACCCCGCAAGCTGATCGCGGCACCATGAATGACGGCGTTCCTACCGATCCAGTTCCGGGCAGCGAAACCGCACCATCACCTAATGACAATATGCCTATGCCAAAAGCCGGGGATGGCACGACGTATAAGGAAGACGACCTGATCGGTGCAGCCGAGGGTGTATTTGGTAAAGGCGCGCAAGGCTTGGGTAAGCTAATGCAAGACATCCTGAAAAAACAGGGTGAGCCCAATGGTTATATCGTCGGGCGCGAAGGCGGAGGCGCATTTGTTGTTGGCCTGCGTTATGGTTCAGGTACGTTATTCCACAAGGTAGAAGGTCAAAAACCAGCTTATTGGACTGGCCCTTCCATCGGCTTTGATGCTGGCGCCAATGCTGGAAGTACTTTTATCCTCGTTTATAATCTATATGATAGCCAGGACCTTTATAGGCGTTATCCTTCGGCTGAAGGCGTTGCATATTTGGTCGGCGGTTTTAACGCGAGCTATTTGCGGCGCGGTGATGTTGTCCTCATTCCGATCCGTGTTGGTGCGGGGCTTCGGCTTGGAGCCAATGTTGGTTATATGAAGTTTTCGGAAAAACAGCGTTGGCTGCCGTTTTAGGCCCTGAACTTTAGGAGCTAGGCAACGCGTAAATCTTCCATGCGTTTGAGATAACGCGCCAGCACGTCGATTTCCAGGTTGACATGCTGGTCAGTTTTCAAGCGCCCTAATGTTGTCATTACTGCGGTGTGCGGGATTATGTTCAACGTAAAATGCGCAGTTCCATCCTTCTGGTCGCTGACCGCATTGACGGTCAGCGAAACGCCATCAAGGGTGATCGATCCTTTCGCGGCAATATAGGGGGCAAGTGCAGCAGGCGCAGCGATTGTGATCTGCCAACTGTCGCCTTCATTGCCAATGCTAACCACATGACCCACGCCATCGACATGGCCGGTCACGATATGTCCGCCAAGTTCATCGCCAACCTTCAAAGCGCGTTCGAGGTTCAGTTTGGTGCCTTGACTCCACAGGTTATTTGCCGAACAGGCGACGGTCTCCCCTGACAGATCAACCGCAAACCAGCCGCTATTTTCCCGGTTACCCTTATCAACCACGGTCAGGCAAACGCCAGAACAGGCAATTGACGCGCCAATGGCGACATCATCCATGTTATAACTGCAATTGATAACCAAACGTAGATCGCCGCGCTGTTCTGCGGTTTCAACTGCGCCGATATCGGTGATGATGCCTGTGAACATGAATATACCTTAGTGTTGATCTGTTTTGACATATGCTTCCAGCCGGTCTTTGCCAAGCCTTCTGCTGTCCATCAACTGCCACACACCGTGTGCGTCATCTAAATGCGTGAGGCCGATGTCGCCAAGACAGGCTTTGCCGTCCCCGATGAGTAACGGCGCGCGGTAAAGCAGCAACCGGTCGACAAGCCCTACCTTAAGGAATGCGGATGCTGTTTGCGCTCCCCCTTCAACCAGTACAGTATTACAGTCCAGATCTGATACAGATTCTGGCGTGCGGATTACTTCCCATCCGTCCGGTGCATCACCGCTGCCCAACATTACACGGCGCGGGCTGCGGTCTTCCAATCCGGCTAGGCGTACATCAAGCGCAGGATTATCAGCCCGCACAGTTCCAGCACCAACGAGTATCGCGTCGCAGCGTGCGCGTTCAACATGGGCGTGGGCGCGCGATGCTTCGCCTGTTATCCACCGGCTGCTTCCATCTGCACAGGCAATTGCACCATCAAGCGAAGTCGCAAGCTTTAGTGTGGTATGCGGCCTGCCTCTTTCTATGCGGCTAAAAAATCCGGCCATGCTAGAAATTGCTTCACGTTTCATGACGTCAATAGTGACATCAATACCAGCAGCGCGCAGCCGCTCGATCCCTTTGCCCGATGTACGCGGATCAGGGTCTAATACTGCAACGACCACGCGCTTGGGCTGTGCTGTCGCCAAAATGTCTGCGCAAGATGGACCACGGCCACTTGTGTGCGCACAGGGTTCTAGTGTGACATAGATAGTCGCCCCAAAAGCAGCTTCCCCGGCCTGTGCAAGTGCCACAGCCTCGGCATGGGGACGCCCGCTTGCCTGTGTGTGGCCGCGACCGGTGATGTGACCGTCTCGCACAATTACACAACCTACGCTTGGATTATTCCCTGTCCGCCCGACACCGCGTTCGCCCAAAGCCAGCGCCAACGCCATAAACCGGCGGTCTGCCAAGGAAACGTTTATTGGGTTGCTCCGGACACGGATTGTAATGCCTTTGCCGCTTCTTCGGCTTTACGTTCGGCAATTACCTCGCGTTCAATAGCGTCGACATCCATGCCCGATGCCCGGCCCAATTCCTTATAAGCCTGCCGCGCTGCTTCAATCTGTTTGGTTTTTTCAACACCCGACTTTGCAATCGCCGCCCTGCTTTCCTCAATACTGCGGGTCAGCGGCCAACTTTCAAAATACATTACCTCTGGTGGCGGTGGCTTGGCTTTATCGAGTGCGTCATAATAAACCATAGAAATCATGATCGCAGGCGGCAGGCAAGCAAGCAGAAACATAGGGACCCGGTAAGGACGGGCTTCCCGAAGATAGGAAACCAAATCGCCTGCAGCCTCGGTGGGGGATATGTCACGTAAAGATACCATATCCCCCTAATAATCATCACGAACGGCTTTTGCCAGCCCGATAGAGGCATATCGTCAGTTTATATTAAACCTCACCGTCAACACCTGCCAATCTTCCACCGGCTCCCCGCCACGTGTAGCGGGGGTGAAGCGCCAGAAAGATAGCGCCTTACGCTGTGTCGCTTTGGCAAAATCAGGGTCGGTGGCATCCAAAATCACCACCTGCCGCACCCGGCCATCGGTGCCGATCAGCACCTTGACTTTAACAATGCCCTCAATCTCTCGCTGCAAGAGACCGACCGGGAAATCAGGTTGGAATCTTTTGGCAAAGCGTGGGTCGCGGACTGCCGCCTTGAAGATCGGCACGGGCAGATCGACAGGTTTGATGACCGAACGGAAATCCACTCCATTACCGTTTAGTGCGATTACCGTTTCGCCAGTTGGTTTGTCGCCAACGGTGATCTGTGTTTCGGAATCACTTTTGGTATCGAAAATCGGTTTCGGTGTGAAAACCGGATCGAGCGGTTTTGCCTCGATGGTTTTTTCGATCTTCTTATCCAGCGGTGGGGGATCTTTGATCGGGATATTTTCCCCAATCATTATCCCTCTATCTGGAATGAACTCAGCCACCATTGGAGATAGCATGGCCGCTATGATTACAGAACCATTCAGCATTATGGCTGCGGCCATCGTCATACGGTTAGGACGGGATTTTTGACTGGTATAGCTCATTATTGCAGCTCCTCTTCTGCTAAAGCTTACCGGTGTTTC
>JAYUPC010000011.1:0-20814 GCA_043760355.1 Sphingomonadales bacterium | reverse complement strand
CTTCCAATACTCCGCCTTCGCTATCCACCAATTGCGGCTGAATACCAAAGAATGGCCGCCCGGCACTTCCCGGTTTCATCGGATGCGCGCCGGGAAGTGTCGTAATCATCGTGCCACCAGTTTCAGTCTGCCACCATGTGTCAACAATGGGCAGCTTTCCCTCACCTATAACGCTGTGGTACCAACGCCAGGCCTCTGGATTGATCGGTTCACCAACGGTTCCAAGCAGGCGCAAGCTTGCCCTGCTACGTGCCTTAACCGGTGCATCGCCGTCACGCATCAACGCCCGCAAAGCGGTAGGCGCGGTGTAGAATATGTTGACCTGATGTCGGTCGATAATATCCCAGAAGCGGCCATTGTCGGGATAGTTGGGCACACCTTCAAAAATCACACTTGTCGCGCCGTTCTGCAACGGGCCGTAAACCACATAGCTATGCCCGGTAACCCAACCGATATCGGCAGAACAGAAGAACACTTCACCGGCGCGGTAATCAAACACATAATGAAATGTGCTCGCGGTCCACACCGAATAGCCGCCGGTTGTGTGCAGCACGCCCTTGGGCTTGCCGGTACTGCCCGAGGTATAGAGGATGAACAACGGATCCTCGGCATTCATCGGTTCGCAGGGGCATGTGTTTGCGACATCTGCACCAGCATCGTGATACCAGTGATCCCGGCCGTCCAGCATGGCAACCGTCTCACCCGTATGCCGGATCACCAGCACAGCCTGGACCCCTGCGACCTTATCCAGCGCTGCATCGACATTGGCCTTCAAAGGCACGCTCTTGCCGCCGCGAAGGCCACCATCGGCACAGATCACGAAACGGCTTTCGCAATCCTCAATCCGGCCCGCCAGCGCCTCGGGAGAGAAGCCGCCAAAGACAACACTATGCACCGCCCCAATCCGCGCACAAGCAAGCATCGCAACCGCGCCTTCAACAATCATAGGCATGTATATGGTAACGCGATCACCTTTTTTAACGCCGAGTTGTTTGAGGACATTTGCCATGCGGATCACCTCTGCCTGCAATTCGGCATAGCTAATGCGGCGCGCAACATTGGTGATATCGTCTGGTTCAAAAATGAAGGCGATGGCATCCCCGCGCCCCGCCGCTACATGGCGATCCACCGCATTATGGCAAAGGTTCAGAACGCCGTCCTCATACCATTTGATTGACACAGGATCATAAGACCAATTGCCAATCCTGGTCGGCGGCGTAATCCAATCAATCAGCTTGGCCTGGGTTTCCCAAAAACCATCCGGATCGCTTAAGCTCTGCGCATATAACCGGTCATAATCCGCAGCGGTTGTGTGCGTCCCGGCAATAGCATCGGCGGGGATCGGAACCATGTCGGACATCTATCAACTCTCCATTGGCAGCAGGCGGCCTCTGCTCTATCGTAGTGAACATTACTGATGGAGTAGGCCGCGTGATTCAAGGATAAAGATCAAAAACCGATGTCATCGGGACAAGCGATTTCCGCGGACATCTCTGATGCCTTTACTTCTGAACAGGAACCATCATGCCCAAACTAACCAACAAACACGCGCTTGTAACCGGTGGCGCTCGCGGAATTGGTGAAGCCATTGCCCGCGCCTTTGCGGCTGAGGGTGCCTATGTCGTCATTGCCGATATAGACGGCGAAGTTGGCGGGAAAGTCGCGCACGACATTAACGGCGAATTTTTCGAACTTGATGTCGCGTCCGAAAATGACTGGAACGCTCTTTCCGCCCGGTATCCCGCAATCGACATCGTCGTAAACAATGCCGGTATCACAGGCTTTGAACATAGCGCCGGCCCGCACGATCCCGAACATGCAAGTCTGGAAGAATGGCACCGCGTCCACGCCGTCAATCTCGATGGCTGTTTCCTCGGATGCCGCTATGCCATAGGCGCGATGCGGGCAAAGGGCGCGGGATCGATCATCAATATGTCATCACGCTCGGGCTTGGTCGGCATTCCGGGAGCCGTCGCCTATGCTTCCTCCAAAGCCGCCATCCGCAACCATACCAAATCGGTTGCACTTTATTGCGCCGGACAAGGCCTCAACATCCGCTGTAACTCGATCCATCCGGCAGCTATCCTGACGCCCATGTGGGAGGCGCTGATAGGGGGCGGACCAGACCGCGAGGCGCGCATGGCCGCAATGGTCGCCGACACCCCGATGAAACGCTTCGGTACGGTGGAAGAAGTGGCGGTGGTGGCGCTGATGCTGGCTGGGGACGACTGCGCCTATATGACTGGGGCGGAGTTGACGATAGACGGCGGGTTACTTGCAGGTAGTGCGGCATCGCCTGGGGATTAGGATGAGTGCCACGCGATACATATGCGGTTTGTCTTGAGCAGAAACGTCTTAACAGATATTCTACATAGCTTAACGGCAAAGGCGCATACATAATGCTGAACAAGGTTCCACAGGTCACTCTGTATTTCTGGATCATCAAGATCATGGCAACCACAGTAGGAGAAACCGCCGCTGATTTCCTGAGCTTTAATTTGCATATGGGATTGGTCATGACTTCCTGGATCATGGGGGCGTTATTGATTGTTGCCCTGTTGCTACAAATCGTGGCGCAGGAATATGTGCCCTGGCGTTATTGGATTGCCGTGGTGTTTCTGAGTATATTCGGAACACTCGTGACCGATAATCTGAGCGACAATTTCGGCGTGCCGCTCATCACCACAACAATCCTGTTCTCGCTTGCGCTGATCGCGACCTTTATTGGCTGGTATGCGAGCGAGAAGACGCTTTCAATCCATTCAATCTTTACCCGGCGGCGGGAACTGTTTTACTGGTGCGCGATCCTGTTCACCTTTGCGCTCGGAACCGCAGCGGGCGATTTGGTCGCCGAGAAAATGAACCTGGGCTATGCGGTCTCCGCTATGATCTTTGCTGGCATAATCGCCGCTGTTGCCGCCGCCCATATGTGGGCAAAGCTAAATGCGGTTTGGGCATTCTGGATCGCGTATGTTCTCACCCGCCCTTTTGGCGCATCGAGCGGGGATTTGCTGTCGCAACCCAGTGCCAATGGCGGACTAGGTCTGGGTACGATCGGAACAAGTGCGTTGTTCTTGATAGTTATCCTCATTTTGGTCAGCTTCCTGACTATCACCCGCCGTGATGTCGATCCAGTTACGGCTTAGACTTGAATTCGATCAAGTTGAATCGTCATTGCAAGAAGCGAAGCGACGAAGCAATCCAGTGTTGTGAAGACTACCCTGGATTGCTTCGCTACGCTCGCAATGACGAAGTGTGCAAACCTGATCGAATTTGGGTCTAGGTTCAAACTCAATCTACATCATCCACCGCAACAGCCTCACCCGTAACTCGTTGCGCCAGAGCAGCAGCAATGAAGTTATCGATGTCACCGTCAAGCACATCGCCGGGTGAAGTCGAAGTCGCGCCTGTGCGTAAATCTTTGACCAATTGATAGGGTTGCAAGACATAGGAGCGGATCTGGTGGCCCCAGCCGATTTCGGTCTTAGCCGCATATTCGCCCGACGCCACTTCTTCGCGTTTGCGCAGTTCGGCTTCGTACATCCGCGCCTTTAGCATCCCCATCGCGGTCGCTTTGTTCTTGTGCTGGCTGCGGTCGTTCTGGCTGGCGACGACGATGCCCGAGGGTTTGTGGGTGATACGTACAGCGGAATCAGTGGTGTTAACGTGCTGCCCGCCTGCACCTGACGCGCGGTAGGTGTCGATTTTCAAATCGCCTTCGTTGATCTCGATCTCGATATTGTCGTCGATCACAGGATAGACCCAGACGCTGGAAAAGCTGGTATGGCGTTTGGCCGCACTATCATAAGGCGAAATCCGCACGAGCCGGTGAACGCCGCTTTCGGTCTTGGCATAGCCATAAGCGTTCTCACCCTTGATCTGCATAGTTGCCGATTTGATCCCGGCTTGGTCCCCCGCCTGATAATCGACCATTTCGACTTTGCACCCGCGCTGTTCAGCCCAGCGGTAATACATGCGTTGCAGCATTTCAGCCCAGTCCTGACTCTCGGTTCCGCCCGCACCTGCATGGATTTCGATGAAGCAGTCATTGCCGTCTGCTTCACCCGAGAGAAGTGCTGCGACCTTGTCACGGTCTGCGCGGTCGGCCAGTGCCTTAAGGGCTGCGGCGCCTTCGTCGCCAAGTGCGCCGTCGCCTTCCATTTCGGCAAGCTCGATCAACTCGACCGTGCCATCCTTATCGGCGTTAATATCCCGCACCGTCGTGATCGCCGCGTCCAGACGGCGGCGTTCACGCATCACTTCTTCTGCACCCTTGGGATTATCCCACAGCTTAGGGTCCTCGACACGGGCGTTGAGTTCATCAAGACGGCGCAAGGCACGGTCCCAATCGAGTGACATTTTCACCAGATCAAGGGCAGCATCAATGCGGGCAACATAGCCTTCTGCGTCGGCGCGCATGGGGAAACTCCATTACATATAAAACGATGCCGCGTCTTAGCCGAACTTGGCCTCAAGTCAAAGGCAGGGTTTTTTGACGAACCGACACGTCGATGCGATAAATAGCATTGATATATTATAACATCAACGCTAAGGAGATAATATAACATAGAATAAGGCTTCCCATGTCAAAGCAATTGCTCCTCTCCTCCGTCACACTAATTATGTTCGCAAGTCCCGCCTTTGCGCAGGATAAAGTACCGCAAGAAGGTGGCTTTCATGATGAACCCTCTGCCGAGATCGTCGTCACCGCGCCTTTCTCCCAAGACGCAAGCAAACGTCTCGCCGGAACCACGATCCTAACCGGGGACGAATTGACCCGCGAAATCCGTACGACCATCGGCGATACGTTATCCAGACAGCCCGGCGTATCATCCACATCATTCGGCCCCAATGCGTCTCGCCCTGTACTGCGTGGTTTTCAAGGTGACCGGGTACGGATTTTAACCGACGGTATCGGCAGCATCGACGTATCGAATACATCGGTCGATCACGCTGTTATCATCAATCCACTGACAGCGGACCGCATCGAAATACTGCGTGGGCCATCGGCATTGCTGTTTGGATCAGCAGCAGCTGGCGGCGTCGTCAATGTGCTTAGCAGCCGGATACCGCGCAAAGTTCCTGATGAACCCGTGCACATCTCCGCGCTGGGCACCTATGGCAGTGCCGCCAATGAACGATCCGGCACAGCGGCAATCGACGTACCCGTTGCTTCCAAATTTGTTGTTCATTTTGACGGCAGCTATTCCAAAACCGGCGATCTGCGCACCGGAGGCAATCTCTTAAGCGCCCCACTGCGCGCGCAAGCTTTAGCCAGTCCAGACGCAGATATCCGTGCGCTGGCATCGCTAAAAGGCAAATTGCCAAATAGTGCTGCACGAACATGGGAAGTCGCAGGCGCCGCCGCCTATATCGATGATAACGGAACCATCGGATTTTCGGTCAGTCATTATGACAGTTTATACGGTGTTCCCATCCGCTTCTCGCTCAACCCCGCGATTGAGGGCGAGCAGGTACGTCTGGATGTTCAGCAAACCCGCGAAGATTTACGCGCCGAGGTTAACACCGGCGGCGGGTTTCTGGACAAGATCAAATTTCGCGCTGGCCACGCCAATTACCAACACAATGAAATTGATGATACCGGAGCCATCGGCACAACATTCCTGAACGATAGTATCGAAGCACGGCTAGAACTGGTTCAAACCGAGAAAAATGGCTGGAAGGGCGCAAGCGGGTTCCAGATGTCGATCCGCGATTTTAATGTGATTGGCGATGAAGCCTTTGTCCCCAAAAATACGACCAAACAATTCGGCGTCTTCACATTGCAGGAAGTAAGTATCAACGATTTGAAGATTGAGGGCGGTGCGCGGTTTGAACACAGCAAGCTAAGTGCCAAACCCAACGCAATCATTGGCAATCCAGCTTATGTGCGCAGTTTTGACGCGGTATCTGGTTCACTTGGCGCAAGCTATGCCCTTGCTGAAAACATACGTTTGGGCTTGAATGCCGCCTATACCCAGCGCGCACCGTCCGCTGAGGAATTGTTTGCCAATGGCCCACATGCCGGCACACAAGCGTTTGAAATCGGCAATCCGCTTTTCAAAAAAGAAACCGGCCAAAGCGTGGAAGCCACTTTGAACGGTAAAGGCGGTGGTTACAGCTTTGGGGCATCGCTTTATTACACCAAGTTCAAAAACTATATTTACGAAACCCAAACCGGCGCGGTTCAGAATGACTTGCCTGTTTTTCAGTTTAACCAGGCACCGGCCACTTATTTCGGGTTTGAGGTTGAAGGATCGGCGCGGCTTGCAACCATAGGCAACTTTACACTCAATGCCGATGCGTTGGCCGACATGGTCCGCGCTCGGGTAAAATCGGTTGGCCCTGTGCCGCGCATTCCGCCTTTACGGCTACTTGGCGGACTGGAGTTACAATCAGACAGCGTTCAGGCGCGCGTCGAAGCCGAATGGACCGACAGCCAAACCCGCGTCGCCGGATTTGAAACCCCGACCAAGGGCTTTACCCTCGTCAATGCTTCATTGTCATTCAAGCCCTTTGGCAAGGATAATAAGACGAGCATCCTTGTATCAGCGAACAATATCTTCGACGTAGAAGCGCGCCGCCACGCCAGCTTCCTGAAAGACTTTGCCCCGCTTTCGGGCCGCGATGTGCGGGTAACGGCCAAGGTCGCGTTTTAGAAAGCTGCTGGTTTGGGCGCGAAGTGGGCGCTTTTATTGGGGCGATGGGATGGCGGCAATGTTGAGGGTGCTGATAGGTGGTTTTTGTTCTCGAAAACAAGCTATAACGACTCTCAACTGTTTACTGAAGTAAGGTTGCGTCGATGAACGCGTTTACTTCATCTTCTCGTATCTTGAGAGGAATCTCGTGCTCATGAAAGGGAAAGATGTGGACGACAGCACGCCCACCATTCGCGTTAATTGCTAAGGCAAACCGTTGCGCCTGATTAACATCGGTACGTTCATCTTTGGCGCCGTTCAGGATTAGGGTCGAAGCCCTAATGTTTGACGCCAGTAGCATCGCGGAACGCAAGCGAAAGGCCTCTTCGCTTCCCCCGGTTTGCCGGACAGCGGCAGCCTTCACCATCTGTGCACCAAGCGATTTCGGATCAGCGAAGAAAGCTTGCAGATCATAAAGCCCAGAAATCAGTACCAAGCCCGCAATGTCCTTGTCCTGGGCAGCAACCAGAGCGCCAGTGACCGCACCCAAGCTTACCCCTTGAATCAGAATTTTGTTCGGAATTGCCTGTCGCTCGGCTCTGAGCTTCGCCAAAACGGCTTGCACGGCATGTTGGGTGAAAGGTCCCGCAAAGTCTGCTGGGCCGCTCGACCCGCCATAACCAGGCAGTGATACCGAAACAGCAAGATACCCCTTTTGGGCAAACTGTTTTAGTACACCCCAATTCACGAAAGCCCGTCCGCCGATCCGATCGGTCGGGTTTTGGTATCCGTGAAGAAAAACTACCGTCGGCCAAGGGCCAGAGCCTGTTGGATGGTCGGTGAAATATTCAACAGAGGCGTGGCGATCGTCGGGGTGGGCGATTGTCGTCGATTGAGCTGAGACTTCATTTTCGTAACCGTTCAGGAACAGCGCAACTACCAGAACAAGGCAATAAAATAGACGCATTAAAGCTCCGGCAATTAGCTAAGGCAATTTAGACCACTCTCTGTGACACATCAAGCCCCTGACTGTCCAACGCCTGCTTTCAAGTCACTGCAATGATTGAATGAATGACCGAATTCTTGTCGACTGCGGACACATGTTTCCATTCAGAGGCAAACGTCTGCAATCGCTGTAATGTGGCGCAAATCAGTGCCGCAGCAGCCACCAATCACGTTAATGTGGGGAAAACGCTGGCGCAGTTCTTTGTGTTGCGCCGCCAGTTCTGCGTCATCGCCTCGATCAAGCTCATTCATAGCATCGAGTTCAGCATGGCTACAGCGAGAAGCATTAGCTCGAACGCCTCTAATTCGGCTTACCCAATCGGATCCAAATTCGAGCGCCGCAGTGAAGTGGCTCGGATGGGCGCAGTTGATCATGTAATAGGCCGGCGAGGAATCCGTTGCGCTATCAACAGCGTTAACTGCATCGGAGAGACTTTCACCAGTAGGCAGGCGTCCGTCGGTTTCAACAGTGAAGCTGATTGCAACCGGAATCCTTAAACCATTCGCGGCTCTAGCAATACCAATCGCTTCGGGCACGTTTGTCATGGTGATGGCGGTCAATTGATCTGCACCGGCATTAGCAAGAACTTTGGCTTGACGCTTATGATAGGTTTCGGCGTCGTCTTCATGCATAATCTTGCCCGGATCATATCCGTCGCCTCTAGGGCCGAGGCATCCACTTATGACGATTGAAGGAATGAGCGCTTCGAACTCGCTGCGCAATTGCTTAAGCATTTCAATCGCGCCAATGTTCAGCGCGTCAAGCTCTGCCAGCGATAGTCCTAGTGGTTCAGCCCAATCCTTGCTTGCTCGCCAAGTTGCACTCTCTAAAATGAACCCGCACCGCTTGCGTGCGGCCAATTCGAGAAAGCCGCGAAAATATTCTTCAAGAACAAGCTTGCCTTCTTCTGACTGAAGTAGCGTGATTGAGGCGAAGTGAGGAAGATCGATGCCATGGTTAAAAATTAGGTCAGTCTCAAGACCAGCGTCAGTAAGGAAGACGCTATCGAGCTGCGGTAATTTCGTTAGTGCCATAGCAGTTTCTTTCGGCATACAATGATAACATATTAGCACGTTTGAAGCTCTGTGGGTACAGACAATTAAGAGCCGTTGCGTGCGTCAGCTTGAACGTACGAATGGACGGTAGCTATTCGGGAAACGTCTCGACCATTCGGTTACCCAAAAGTGTCGCGCCGATGATAGTTGGGAGGACGGGACGATCAAATGCGGCCTTGTCACCAACCCTGGGACTTATTACCGTGGTTGACGCCATTAGAGCAGCAAAGCAGCCGTTTGGTGACTGGCGCGACAACAGGTAAAGAACCCTCATCACGCATGATTGCAATAATGTGCCTTAAATCGTTATCATGTTTACTAGACGAAACCTTTTTTAACGAAAGCTATCCCAAATACCGTAATGACAGCACGAGAAACGGTTGTTAACGGACAAATATGGAACAAATTATAGTTTGGTACGATGGCAGTTGTCCGCTTTGTATGCGCGAGATCGCTTTGATGAGGCGGCTCGATTGGAGTGCGCGAATAAGCTTTGTTGATTTGATAGATGATGCCACGCATTGCCCGGTGGATCGCAGGGTAATGCTGACACGCTTACATGCGTCTGAAAATGGAAATATGGTGTCAGGGGCAGCCGCCTTCGCCGCAATGTGGCGTGTGATACCGGTGCTACGGCCATTGGGATTGCTGGCGCGCAACCGCTTTGTCTTGCAGGGTTTAGAATGGCTCTATCTTTTATTTCTGCGCGCCCGCCCAAGGATACAAGCCGCGATGGGGGCAAGACAATCATGACCACTTTGTTCCCGGCAACGCGAAGTGAGGGACAAAGGCGTCTATCTGCTTTTGTACCGCGTGCGGGCCGTGATTATGCCTCGGGGCGCAATACCGATAATGGCCCGGACGGCCATGCGCATGTTTCTCTCTTGTCGCCCTATCTGCGGCACCGGCTGATTACGGAGCGCGAGGTGGTACAATCTGTGCTCACCACTCACAGCCTGGCCAATGCTGAGAAATACGTGCAGGAAGTGCTGTGGCGCACATATTGGAAGGGCTGGTTGGAAATGCGGCCCGGCGTATGGACTCGCTTTACCGCAGAGCGGGATCACATGCGGGGGAACTTTCCAAACGCACGCGCAATTACTGCCGCCGAAACCGGCATGACCGGAATTGAAGGCTTTGATGATTGGGCAAAGGAATTGGTTGAAACAGGCTATCTGCACAATCATGCACGGATGTGGTTTGCGTCGATCTGGATTTTCACGCTGCGATTGCCGTGGGCTTTAGGTGCCGATTTCTTTCTGCGCCATTTGATCGATTCCGACGCGGCGAGCAACACGCTATCGTGGCGGTGGGTTGCAGGACTGCAGACGGCGGGGAAGACCTATCTGGCGACAGCGGATAACATCGCTCGTTTTACTGGAGGACGGTTTTCACCCAAGGGATTGGCAAGTGAAGCCACAGCACTAATCGAACCGCCGATTGAGGCACCTACGCAAATTCCTGATACGCAGCAATTTGATCCGCACTCGCCTGCGTTTTTGTTGGTAACACCAGACGATATGAGCGCGGAAACGCTCTTTCCCGCCTCGGCGACAATTGGTGCAGCTATGGTCGTCACCGCAGAAACATTGTCATGCGGGAGCCGGTCGGCGGGCTTTGCGGCGGACGCTGCAAAAGACACTGCTGAACGGAACAAAGCGCAGTATCGTTGCGCCACCAGCGTCGCGAACACCCTCAATGCCGGGACCTTGATCGAAGGCGCGCAAGCGATCAAGGCGCGTCAGATTGTAACGTCCTACGCGCCTGTAGGCCCTGCCGCCGATACCCTTAACGCTCTGACGCCATTGCTCGCCAGTGAGGGCATCTCGCTGCTCCAAATTCAGCGGTCATGGGACACACGCTTTTGGCCCCACGCCAAAAAGGGGTTCTTCCCGTTTAAGGAGCATATCGCGGCGGGGTTGGCTGAAGAAAGCATTACCGCGCGATGAAGCAACCGCTTCAGATCGTCTGGTTCAAACGTGACTTGCGGATTGAGGATCACCGCCCTCTCGCGCTTGCCGCCGCGCAAGGTCCGGTGCTGCCGCTCTACATTGCAGAGCCTATCCTATGGGCACAGCAAGATGCTTCCGCACGGCAATGGGAATTTGCAGCCGAGTGTTTGGACGAGCTCCAGCAAGCGCTCAGCAAACTGGGTCAGGCATTATGTGTGATGAAGGGAGATGCAGTCAGTGTGCTTGACCATATCCAGGAAACGCACGGGATAGGGGCACTGTGGAGCCACGAGGAAACCGGCAATAGCTGGACTTACGCCCGCGATCTGCAGGTTGCGGCTTGGGCAAAGGCGCTAGGCATCCGTTGGCATGAAGAACGGCAAACAGGCGTGATCCGCCGCATAAAATCTCGCAATGGTTGGGCCAAGGCATGGGACCGCAATATGGCAGAGGCCGTTACCCCGCCGCCGGTTTTACTAACTGCGTTAGAACATGATTGGCCGACGGATATTCCAAGTCCGTTCGAACTTGGCCTTGCCCCAGATCCGTGCCCGGACCGCCAGCCGGGTGGACGCATGGCCGCATTGGAGACGCTTGAGAGTTTCCTGAATAAACGTGGCCGCGAGTACCGTTATCAAATGTCGAGCCCGGTTACAGCGTTCGATGCCAGCTCGCGCCTTTCCCCGCACATCACCTGGGGCACGCTATCGCTGAGGGAAATTGCGCAGGCAACATGGGCGCGTATGCGGGATTTGAAACTTGATGATGCGCCGGGTGCAAAGCCGTGGCGGGCGTCAATGATATCCTTTTCAGGACGGCAGCATTGGCATTGCCACTTCATGCAAAAGCTGGAGGATGAGCCCCGGATTGAGTTTGAGAATATGCACCGCGCTTATGATGGTTTGCGCCCCGACACCTCAGATTCTGGGCGGTTGGACGCATGGAGCACTGGCAACACCGGCTATCCCTTTATCGATGCATGTATGCGCGCACTCAATCAGCATGGGTGGATAAATTTTCGCATGCGCGCAATGCTGATGTCCTTTGCCAGCTATCATTTGTGGCTACCGTGGCAAAAGAGTGGCCTGCATTTAGCGCGCAAGTTTGTTGATTATGAAGCTGGCATTCACTGGCCACAAGTGCAGATGCAATCTGGCACGACCGGCATCAACACTATGCGCATCTATAACCCGGTGAAACAGGGATATGATCACGATGCGACAGGGGTGTTTGTGCGGACTTATGTTCCCGAACTTGCGGCTGTGCCCGATGCGTTCATTCATGAACCTTGGCTGTGGCCCGGTGCAGGATCGCTGCCCTATCCGCCGCCCATCGTCGATTGTGCAATGGCCGCAAAGGCCGCTCGCGATGCGCTTTATGTTGTGCGCAAAAGCCCGGATCATAAGGCCAGCGCGCGCAAGATTGTTGATAAGCATGGCAGTCGCAAAACGGGCATGCCGATGACGGGGCAAAGCAGGCGCACGAAACCTAAGCCGGTGAACAACGCACAGATTACGATGGAATTCTAATGACCAAGAACCGCAACCTCATCCTTGTCCTTGGCGATCAGTTGACGCCCAACCTCTCCAGTCTTGCCACTGGGGATCCTGCATTAGACCGCGTTCTAATGGCCGAGCTGCATGATGAAACAACCTATGTGCGCCATCATAAAAAGAAGATCGCTTTCCTGTTTTCCGCGATGCGTCATTTTGCAGATGAGCTACGCACGCTGGGCTGGACGGTTGATTATGTGACGCTTGATAGACCTGATAATCAAGGTAGTTTCACAGCTCAAGTCGCGCACTCTATTGCTGCCCACGCGCCAGAGAAGATCATCGTGACCGATGCCGGAGAATGGCGTGTGGCAGAGATGCTCAAGGGCTGGCAGACGACATTTGGCCTGCCGGTCACGATTCTCCCCGACACCCGCTTCATTGCATCTATCCCCGAATTTCTGGATTGGGCAGAGGGCCGCAAACAGCTGCGCATGGAATATTTCTACCGCGACATGCGGCGTAAGACCGGATTGCTGATGGACGGGGATCAGCCCATCGGGGGTAAGTGGAATTACGATGCCGACAATCGCAAGGCCGCTGCCGCAGACCTGTTCATGCCGACACCGAAGGCCACAGCGCCCGATACGATGACACTCGACGTCCTCGGCTTGGTCGCCGCGCGATTTGGCAATCACTTCGGTGATCTGGAACCATTTTGGTATGCCGTTACACGCGAAGGGGCAAAGTCCGCCTTCACTGCATTCGTCAAAAATGCGCTGCCCCATTTTGGCGATTATCAGGATGCGATGCTGGTGGGCGAACCGTTTCTCTATCACAGCCTCATTTCACAGTATCTCAACTGCGGACTCCTTGATCCGCTTGCAATATGCCAAGAAGTTGAGGCGGCATATCGCGCTGGCAACGTTCCGATCAATGCTGCCGAGGGTTATATCCGTCAAGTTATTGGTTGGCGCGAATATATGCGCGGGATTTATTGGTTCAAAATGCCCGGGTATGAAAAGTCGAATTTCTTTGGGCATACCCGCCCTCTGCCCGATTTCTATTGGACCGCCGATACCGATATGGCGTGTATCAAAGCGGCGGTGACGCAGACTAAGGAACAGGCCTATGCCCATCATATCCAGCGCCTGATGGTGACGGGCAATTTCGCAATGCTCGCAGGCATCGACCCGCATGAGCTGCATGAATGGTATTTATCCGTCTATGCCGACGCTTATGAATGGGTGGAGCTGCCCAATACCGTCGGAATGAGCCAGTTTGCAGATGGTGGCCTGCTCGCATCCAAACCCTATGCCGCGAGCGGTGCGTACATCAACCGCATGTCCAATTATTGCAGCGGATGCCGATTTGATGTGAAGCAGCGTACGGGACCAAAAGCCTGTCCGTTCAACGCGCTCTATTGGGATTTCATCTCCCGCCACCGAGATAAAATCGGCAACAACCCGCGTATAGCGCAGATGGTGCGGACCTATGACAAATTCGCGGATGATGAGCGCGCACGTATCACCGCCAGCGCAGCATCGTTCTTGGAAATGCTATGACCGACAAGCGCTACACCAAATCCAACTTGCCAGAAAAAATCTGCGAGGCGTGTGCGCGGCCCTTTGCATGGCGCAAGAAATGGGCACGTGACTGGGACAATGTAAAGACGTGCTCCGAACGCTGTAAGGGGGATTTGCGGCGGAAAAATGCTGGGCGATGATCTAGGGTCAGGACCCTAAACATAGCGCGCCAATATCGCCCACACATCTACCCGCGCCTTGAGCCTACTGGCGAGAAGATACACGCCGCCCAACTTGCGTTGTACAAAGAGTGTATCGACGGGAGGGATATGCCAATTGGCACGGTCTGCGGCGATGTCCATGCCTTGATCGCGCATTTGGCTGACAAAGGCGTTATTCCCGAAATCAAATGGTCCATCGGTGCGCAGCATCCCAAGCGCTAAAGTCAGCATCTCACCGATTAGGGCTTTGTGCTTCTTTGCGGTGTACGCGTTGAAGAAGCCGATATCGAGTGCTGACTGAAACACGCCATCGACGTCTCCTGCCAGCGCTTTCTTTAATAGGCCGCGATAGTGTTTCTGTATTGCTTTTGGTAATGTTCGGGTCGCGCCGAAATCGAGCAGGACAATGCGCTTCGTCGCCGGGTCATATCGGTAATTGGCAAAATTGGGATCGGTTTGCATCAACCCAAATTCAAAGAGTTCGCGCAACACCAGATCAATCATCAACGTCGCTGCGCGGTCGCGTTCGGCTTGCTGCGCGGTGACCAGCTCCTCGATCGCTACGCCCTCAACATAGGACATAGCAAGCACGTCCTTGCCGCTCAAATCGGCATGAAACACCGGCACAACATAATCCGGCGCATCGACGAGGAGCGCTCCAAAGCGCTTTAGATATTTCCCCTCGCGCGCATAATCTGCCTCTTCATGCAGCTGCCGTTTCGCTTCGCCAAGCACGGGCACGATGTCGAGGGTGCGGGGCAGAAGATTGGAGAGACGGAGCAGCGTCGCAACATTATCAACATCGCTGTCGATGCTGCGTCGCACACCCGGGTATTGAATCTTGATTGCGATATCGCGGCCATCCTTGGTCATCCCGCGGTGCACCTGCCCAATGGATGCTGCGGCCAGAGGGCGCATGTCGAAACTTTCAAACTGACCGCGCCAATCCTTTCCCCAATGCTTGGTCAGTTGAGCGGTCAGCTGCCGTTCGGGCATATGCTGCGCATCGGCGCGCAGCCGCGCGAGAATGTCGGACAGTTCAGGCGGCAACAGATCACCCGCATCCATCGACATCAGCTGACCCAACTTCATCGCCGCTCCGCGCATCTGCCCCAATTGCAGCGTCACCTTCAGCGCGTTGGCGGGTGTCATCAACAAATCACTGAGCGACGGGCGCTTACCCGATACCAGCTGCAACGCGCCATCCAGCAACATCCCACCCGCAATGCCGCCAGCCATGCTGCCAAAGCGCGCAATTCGGGAAAGTCGTCCGCTCGGGACGCTCAGGCCTTTGGAAGAGAATTTGTCAGATGGCATAAGGATCGGCATATCTCAGCTGGCACGCAAACAAGAACGAATTTTTGAGATTGCGGCGATGTTTCATGGTGCTCGAAATTAGAACGCCGCTTTTCAGACAATTTATAACAAACCGTCTGTTCCAGTCCCGGTCAAACCTTATCATCCAAGCTGTGTCAATGAAGATCAGCTATTAAGGACGCGCTTAGCATAATGAACGACCGAAACCTCAACGATTCCGGTCGTTTCATCTTACCCATCCAACATCGTCAACCGCCCCATCGCTGTCCGGGCTTGCCATTAGCGTATGTGACAGCAGGAACGCTTGGCTTTGGCCTTCATCAAAACCGTTCAGGTGAGACTTTGGTGTGACCTTTCACTGTATACTGCGGGTTTCGGCGGGTTGGAGTTCCGGTTGCCGTTTTTGCAGAAATCCTGTGCGCCGCTATTTAGTTTCAGTAACGGCGCGGTGCCCTGTCTACGCCCACCTGCGTGACCGCTTATTCAATAACGTGATCAACTTCACCAAAGACCCGAACTGACCTATCGTCATGCCCAGCCGTTCGCGGTCCTCGTCCGGGTTGAGCGTTGCGCTTTCGAACATATCGTCGGCGTGGATGGTGACGATCACATCGCCGCCGGTAAACAGCGCCGATAGCTTTGCGCCGTTGAATTCGCGCTCCAGCTTAATCAAGCGCTCGCAATAGGCGGGATGCACAAGCCCCCCGCCAACAGCGTATCGACGTCAGGTAAAGAAATCATATTTTGCATCCCCGTTCTGCAATGCTATGCTTTGCCTAAGGTTAGGGCCTAACAATTATATCGTAACCTGGCAGTATTTAACGGGGAGTAAAGCGATGATAATGGTGATTTTATTGATCGGGGTCGCCGTAACCGGCCTGATGTTGATTTTCATCTATAACCGCCTTGTTGGTTTGCGTCAGAATTGTCGCCAAGGCTGGGCCGATATCGACGCGCAATTGCGCCAGCGCCATAACCTGACCCCCAATCTTGTCGCCACTGTGCAAGGTTATGCTGTCCATGAAAAAACCACACTCGACGCGGTAATCTCGGCGCGCAATTCGGCCATTTCGGCGAGCAATCCAGCGGCAGCAGCGGCAGCTGAAACTGGATTATCGGCTGCGCTTAAAAACCTGTTTGTGCTATCTGAAGGCTATCCCGACTTGAAAGCCAACCAGAATTTCCAGACGCTGCAGAACGAATTGGCCGATGTCGAAGATAAACTCGCTGCTTCCAGGCGGGCCTATAATGCGGCGAGCGCGGATTATAACGGCGCACGCGAAAGTTTCCCTGCGGTGATGTTTGCGAACAATTTCGGTTTTGGCGCACAGGCATTTTGGGAACTTGACGGTGCTGACAGGAATGTGATTGCCGCACCGCCCAAAGTCAGTTTTTAGACTATAATCATTCCAAACAAAAACCCCACCAACCATTAGGTAGACGGGGTTTTTGTTTTTCGATCAGCTAGATAAACTCACCCGAATGTGCGTTGCCACCATCCCGTACGGCCACCT
The DNA here is from genome assembly GCA_043760355.1 of Sphingomonadales bacterium. GTDB lineage: Bacteria > Pseudomonadota > Alphaproteobacteria > Sphingomonadales > Sphingomonadaceae > Sphingorhabdus_B. The sequence continues at coordinate 4,092 of JAYUPC010000011.1, read as the reverse complement.
TCACCGGTTTCGGGAGAGTCAGCAGTTGCCGGTGCAGTTTCCTCAATCACCTTAGCCGCAGCTTTCTTACGCGGCGCAGCTTTTGCCTTTGCAGGCTTGGCTATGGGCGTTTCAGCTTCAGCTACCACTTCAAGAGCTGCCTCTGCCTTAGGCTTTGCGCGGCTTGCGCGTTTCGCTTTGGGCTTGGGTTCCACGGTTACAGGTGCGTCAGCAACAGGGGTAGACGGCGCAACTTCCGGCTTTGCTTTGGCACGGCTGGCACGCTTTGGCTTTTCGGCGACAACGGGTTCAGCTGCAACCTCGATTGGTGCGTCAACCGTTTCTAAAACAGCCTGATTACTGGCATCTGGTCCGCGATCACGCCGACCACCACGGCGTCCACGCCGGGATTTTGGACGATCTTCGTTTGCACCTGTTTCAATTGGTGCAACACCTTCGGGATTACCGCCTTCGCTGACCATTTCGGCAGCTGCATTGCCTTCGATGGTCACATCAGCAGCAATGCCTTCTGCGCCGGCTTCACGCTCACGGCCCTTGCCACCGCGACGTCCACGACGGCGTTTGCGACGACGACCTTCACCTGCTTCCCCTGCTTCACCCCCGTCTTCTGCGCCCTCGGCATTACGGGGTTCAGTGTTACGCGGTTCTCTGGGTTCACGCGGTGCGCGTTCCCTACGAGGTTCGCGCACGACGACTTCTTCCTCTTCGATTTCGTCCTCATAATCGAAATCATCATCGTCATCATCGGCAATCAGGATCGGCGGCAATTCAGCCGGGCGTTCGGGGCGCGGCCCTGAACTGCTTACTGCAAGCTTTGCACCTTCAATTTCGCCATTGGGAACAACGGCCACACGGACATGATAGCGATCTTCGATTTCTGCCAGCTCACCGCGTTTGTTGTTAAGCACATATATGGTGGCTTCCTGACTCGCCTGCAACACGATCTGGTTGCCAGTGCCACGCGCCGCTTCTTCTTCGACCAAACGCAAGGCTGACAGGGCAGAGGATGACGCGGTGCGGACAAGGCCCGTACCTTCGCAGTGTGGACATTCGCGGGTTGATGCTTCCAAAACGCCAGTACGCAAACGCTGACGGCTCATTTCCATCAGGCCAAAGCCCGAAATACGCCCCACCTGAATACGGGCACGGTCGTGTTTCAGCGCATCCTTCATCGCACGCTCAACCTTGCGGGCGTTTGAGTGATGCTCCATATCGATAAAGTCGATGACGACGAGGCCAGCCATATCACGCAAGCGCAATTGGCGGGCGATTTCACGCGCAGCTTCCAGATTGGTGGACAAAGCGGTTGCTTCGATACCGTGTTCTTTGGTTGACCGGCCAGAGTTGATGTCGATCGATACCAAGGCTTCGGTCGGGTTGATGACGATATAGCCACCCGATTTCAGCTGTACGATCGGATGATACATCGCATTCAGCTGATCCTCAACACTATAGCGTTGGAACAGCGGCACCGGATCGGCATATTGCTGCACACGCTTTGCATGGCTGGGCATCAGCAGCTTCATGAAATCCTTGGCTTGCTTATAGCCTTCGGCACCCTCGACCATTACTTCATCGATGTCGCGGTTATAAATGTCGCGGATCGCGCGTTTAATCAGATCGCTGTCGGTATGGATAAGCGCAGGCGCCGAACCTTTTAGCGTCTTTTCACGGATTTCATCCCAAAGCCGTGCGAGATAATCAAAGTCGCGCTTAATTTCCGGCTTGGTCCGCGCAAGGCCTGCGGTGCGGATGATGCAGCCCATCGTTGAGGGTAAAGCCAGATCGGAAATGATAGTCTTCAAACGTTTACGATCGGTCGAGCTGTGGATTTTCCGACTAATCCCGCCACCATGCGAAGTGTTTGGCATCAGCACACAGTAGCGCCCGGCAAGCGAGAGATAGCTGGTGAGTGCCGCGCCCTTGTTACCCCGTTCTTCCTTGACGACTTGAACCAGCAAAACCTGACGACGGTGAATGACGTCCTGTATCTTGTACCGGCGACGCAGGTTCATGCGCTTGGCTCGCGCTTCGTCGCTGGCCTTTGCCTGACCTGGGCGACCACGGCCTTGGCCTTGGCCTCCGCGGCCCTTGCCGCGGGTTCGGCGGTTGCGGCGACCGTTGTCTTGGGACCCATCGCCTTCTTGAAGTTCGCCTTCTTCGCCGTTTTCTTGCTCAACGGATTGTTCGGTGTCTTCGTCGTCTAAATCGGGCTCTTCGCCTTCACTGACATCAATCGTGTCGAGCCTGTCGTCGCTATCAACTTCGATTAAGTCGCCATCGTCACCTTGCGAGCTGTGGTTGCCGGCATCACCGTCATCATCTTCGTCGCGGTAGGATGCGCTATAACCGTCATCCTCCTCTTGTTCACGAAGCGCCGCTTCTTCCGCAGCAGCCTCAGCCTCGTCGGCAAGCAGGCGTTCGCGATCTTCTTTGGGGATCTGATAGTAATCGGGATGGATTTCAGCAAAAGCCAAAAAGCCGTGGCGGTTTCCGCCGTAATCGACGAATGCCGCCTGCAACGACGGTTCGACCCGTGTGACTTTGGCTAAATAGATATTCCCTTTGATCTGCTTGTGTTCGGCAGATTCAAAATCAAATTCCTCAATCCGGTTCCCTGTGACGACCGCGACCCGGGTTTCTTCCCGGTGCCGCGCATCGATTAACATACGCGTTGTCATTAGTAATTCTCCAGGCAGCGGGCCACTTGGGTGTCAGCCTTTGGCCGCCGTCTTTGTTGATGATACCGCCGGGGGCCGCGCAAAAAGCGCTCGTCCAGATTCGGCGGGAAAATGGGTGTAAGTGAAATGCTTCTGCTGCAATCGCATAGCGGGCGCATTGTGCGCTGGCTTCATTCCATACCCATGCGCCATGTCCTGTAAAGGCGGCGGGGGTGGGAATATCATGCCTCATGCAGCGTCAACCTGTAAAAATATCCGGCTATTCAACTGAAAGCCGGGGGAAAAATGAGCGAGAACGCAAAAGCGGCCTCCTCTATATTATGTGCTAGCACCCCTAGCAACATACAGCAAGCATAGAGCGGATGCTGAACAAGCAAATGCAACAAATTCATACCTAATCCAGTGTTAACCCTGTCTGGATACCGGGTTTTACCGTGTCATGCCTAATTTGGTTTTCACCATATTGAGGGACTTGGCATGATTGTGAAAAATAGCGCCATAAAAAATATCTGGACCGATCTCTGGCTCTTGCGTCATAATACGGCCATGCTGTGTTCGCCTTTAATTATGACCGCGCTTTTTGCAGCGGCACCGCTTGAGGCGGGTACAATCCGTGAAATTGCTGCGAGCGAGAACAGCATCACCGTTCAGTTTGACGATGTAGTAAACAAAGCGTCAGTATTCGCGCTTTCGGGGCCAGACCGGATTGCAGTTGATATTGCTGGCGCAACCAAGGGCAGTTCGGCTTCGGCAGGCGGGCAAATTACCAACGTACGCCAAGGTCAGTTTGATGCCGATACTGCACGAATAGTGCTTGATCTGAATAGCCCAGCTATCGTCACAGGCGGGACTTTTTCGGCCGATGGCCGCAGCCTGCGTTTGAATTTACGTCCTGTAGCAGCTTCGGAATTTTCAATAAGCCTTGGTAAAGCGCGCACCGAAATCGTGCCTCCTGCCCTGTTTCGCGCTGAACCACCAAAGCGCCGTTATGAAGTCACAGGCCAGATCGGTCGCGGCGTGGCGCTGCGCGGAATGCCCAAGATTTATGGCCCTGCTGATACTTCATTACCACTTGTGGTGATTGACGCCGGGCATGGCGGCCATGATCCTGGCGCGATTAATCCGCGTACCGGAAAACGTGAAAAAGAAGTGACGCTGGCTATTGCCAAGTCGATCCGCAGCGAGCTTATCAAAACCGGGCGCGTACGTGTCGCCCTGACCCGCGATGGGGACAGCTTCATCGTGTTGCAAGATCGGTACGGCATTGCGCGCAAGATGAAGGCCGATTTGTTTATGTCGATCCATGCCGATGCTGCCGAGAATGCCGAAGCACACGGCGGCACCGTCTATACTTTGTCCGAAACGGCCTCTGACCGTGAAGCACAAAGACTGGCATCGCGCGAAAACAAGG
>JAYUPC010000010.1:0-6864 GCA_043760355.1 Sphingomonadales bacterium | reverse complement strand
GATCGCCGGGTGCCGCGATCTGAATGGAGAGCGGCTAAAACTGGGGGCACGGGAACTGCATGTAGATACCGGAGACGGCATCCGCTTCACCCGCCTGAAAATCCCCGGCAACGAAGACAATACAGCTCGTAGCATCAGCAGCGTCCGCCGTATGGCCACTTTATCCGCATAAACGAGGGGGGAAATATGACTGCAGCTGTAGACAGTGGCTGGGGGGCGTGCGCGGATCAATTGGTGGAACTTGCGCAAGCAAGATGAACGACCAACCGACATCCCGTTCCGACATTCGCCCTTGTAGTTGAACGTTGGCTGCCCCACATTTCTGGAATGAAACCGACACAGGGATTGCAAAGAAAATCATGGCGTAACAGCAATGCAGTGCGATATGTGCTAATATTGCTGGGCTGGATATTGATCTTAGGTGCCATCGCCGTCGGGCCTCTGCCAGGACCAGGGCCGCTGATATTAGCGCCCATCGGCCTGGCGCTGATCCTTAAAAATTCCATCTGGGCAAAGAAGCGTTATTCCCGCTTTGCAAAACAATATCCGCAATATGGCCGCTGGGCTGATTGGGCATTGCGGCGCAAAAAGGTGAAAAACACGCCGCCCTTTCCTGACATCCGCGGCGATATCATGCATCTGTTCCGGCGTGATGATATCGATCAGGATATGCCCTAAAGTCACCGACTCATAAAATTGCTCATGGGTTTTGCGTATAATGACGCATATCTGCCAACATGTCCTGTGAGCCCCGTAAGGGCCTCTTAGAGCGAAGCGGACTGCATTTGACTAGTTGGGTAGCGGAGAGGTAATTATACGCCTGTACAGTACCTTAAAATACGTTTTAGAGCCTATATGGTTATAAAGACTTCCTCGCTTGGTTATTTTTATGAGTTTGTTACCTAAACTTTGGCGATTGCGGCCTTACGAACGCGTAGCTTATCGATTTTACGTCCGTCCATATCTACCACTTCAAAACGCCAACCCTGATCTGTGAATGCTTCACCTTCTTCGGGCAAATGCCTCAGCACGGCCAGAACGTGCCCTGCCGCAGTTGCATAATCGCGGGTCTCGGAAAGGGTAATTTCCAGCGCATCGGCCATCGCATCCGCTGCCATACTACCCGATATCAGCAGGGATCCGTCATCAAGCGTTATGATATTGGGCGCGCTGCCCTGTACCTGATCGGAAGCAAATTCACCCGCAATTGCGGATAGCAGATCGTTGGGCGTCACGATCCCTTCAAAATGGCCATATTCATCATGGACTAGCAGCATCGGGACTTCGGATGAGCGCAATATTTCGAGCGCGTCCATCGCGTCCAACTGATCGGGAACGATCTCCGCCTTGCGCATCAAGCTCGCGATATCAAGCTTCTTGCCGCTAATCTGCGCCGCCACTATGTCGCGCGATTGGACGACGCCGATGATGTTGTCGGCGCTGTCTCCGGTAACCGGTAACCGTGTGTGGAGCGAATTGACAAGCGCATCGCGGACCTCGTCTTCTGAGGCATCGACAGATATCCAATCGACTTCAGTGCGCGGTGTCATCACCTCGCGAACCGGACGGTCCGCTAAACGCACGACACCTGCAATCACCTTATGCTCATGTTCCTCGATCAAGCCGACATGCGTTGCCTCTGCAAAAACCATACGGAGTTCTTCTGCGGTCAGCGCCTCCCGGCTATCGCGGCGCAGGCCGATCACGCGAAATATAAGCGCGCTTGACCGGTCCAGCAACCACACAATCGGCGCCGTAACCCGTGCCAGCATCTCCATAACCGGAGCCATGATAACCGCAATCCGTTCGGGCGCGACAAGGGCAAATTGTTTGGGCACCAATTCACCAACCACAAGCGACAAATAGGTGGTGATACCGATAACAACGCTAAATCCCGCTGTAGCTGCCCAATCGGGGCGCAATCCCATGGCAGTAAGCCTTTCGCCCATTGGTCCGCCCAGTGTCGATCCGGAATACGCACCTGCGATAATACCGATCAAGGTAATTCCGATCTGCACCGTGGAAAGAAACTTCCCTGGATCACGGGCCAGTCGCAAAGCCGCCGCCGCGCCCTTGCTGCCACCCTCAGCTCTTGCCTGAAGTTTTGCAGTGCGCGCCGAAACGATAGCCAGTTCGGACATCGAAAACAGGCCATTAAGCGCAATTAGCGCCAAGATTGTTGTGGCGTCAAGCCAAGGAAAGGGAGTCAGGTTCATAGAACTGATCGTTTCATAACGCGCTTCGCCCTGATTTGCCAATATTTACCGCAGAAATGTGTTTGATCAGTTTCCGTTCATGTCCAGTGCCGTTAATATAACAGTATTGCAATGCGTTCTGATGAACCAAAAAGGAATACCACATGAAAAAGATCCACAGTTTTGCCCTTATCGCCGCCATGGCTGCATTACCGTTATCAGCATGCGTTACCAATCCGGAGACCGGCAACAAGCGCATATCAAAGGCTGTTCTTGGCGGTGCAGGCGGGGCACTTGGCGGTTATCTGCTAGGTGACCTGATCGGTGGACGCAGCGACCGTACGGAAAAAATTCTGGGTGCTGGCATCGGTGCTGTCGCGGGTGCAGGTGCTGGTTATTATATGGATCAACAGGAAAAGAAGCTTCGGCAGCAAACAGCTGGCACTGGCGTCACAGTTGTTCGCGAGGGTGATAATCTGGTGCTTGATATGCCATCCGAGCTCACTTTTGCCGTGGGCAGCGCGAATATCGAACCCAATTTCCGTGCTACTTTGGACAAGGTGGCTTCGACACTTGGCCAATATGAAAAAACCTATGTCGATGTGATGGGGCACACCGATTCCACCGGCACCGATGATTTCAACCAGGGCCTTTCCGAACGCCGTGCCAGCTCGGTCGCCGGATATCTGGGATCGCGCGGCATCCAGCAAGCGCGCCTCGCCACCAAAGGCTATGGTGAAAGCCAACCTGTTGCAAGCAACACCACCGAAGATGGGCGCGCGGCAAACCGGCGTGTCGAAATCCGGTTGGTTCCGGTAACGGCGAGTTAGGGCGCGATGCCCTGTTGACGATGAACGGAGCAGCTGTCAGGCTCCATATCTATGAAACGATCCCGCCTTATTCTCATCATCGTCGGCTTGCTCGGCGCGACAGCAACCGCTGCGGCTTTGCTACAGCCAAACACGGCATCGCCTGGCCCACCGGGCGATGCCCCTGAACTTGGCCGGATTGGTGCGCTTGGTGTGGGTAGCGTGGTCGAAAAATTTACACTCCCGAATCGTGTTCGGATATCGACTGTTGGCGCGCTTACCGGTAACCTTCCAGTTGAGGAACGGGCACTAAATGTTCGGCTATGGTATCCAGCAACCATTGATCCAAAAGCCGCGCGTATGCGGTATGACCGGATCGTAAATGTACCCGCAGGCAAACCGTTTCCGGTAACGACACAGGGGATTGCGGTGCAATCTGCGCCTGTGGTCGCCGGACAAAAATATCCGTTAGTGTTGATTTCGCATGGCTACAACGGATGGGATACTGCCATGAGTAACTTGGCTGAAACGCTCGCCTCCAAAGGCTATGTTGTCGCCGCGATTGACCATAACGACATGCCGTTTGACAGCACACGGACGTTCCTGCTGTCCTTTGGTAATGTGATGCTCGACCGGGCGCAGGATCAACGGCAAATATTGTCGATAATTATCAAACAGGCCGGAGCGAGCAAAACCGGTTATGCGAGCATAATCGATACAGATAATATCGGCTTGATCGGGTATTCGATGGGCGGATTTGGTGCACTCGCCACAGCTGGTGCCCCTTATGACCGCGCCGGCAAGACGATCAGCCAGCTTCCTAAAACCGCACAAACCGCAATCGCAAATGGCAGCGCAGATAGCGCCAGCAGCATCAAAGCACTCGTTCTTTTTGCGCCTTGGGGAGGTCAGCCTGATAACCGTTCATGGACGTCCGCCGGGTTATCGCAGATCAAAATGCCGGTATTGGTGATAGGCGGGGACCATGATGATGTTGCCGATTTCGATCACGGTATTTCCTGGATTTATGACAATCTGTCCGGAGCTGACCGTTCGATGTTGGTTTACCGGGAGGCACGGCATAATATCTTCAACAATCCTGTTGCGGTTAAGGCAACGACAGATTTTCAAACACTGGAATATTTTACTGAGCCCGTTTGGCGAACCGAACGTATCAATGCGATCAACCAGCATTTCGTCACCGCCTTTCTTGACCGCGCGTTGAAGGGCGACAAGACGAAAGCCGCTTATCTGGAGCTTGCCGGTGAAATCGCCGGTGACGGCGAATGGCCATCAAAACCCGAAGAGCAGCTTGGGGGAACAATGGCGGGGGCCGCACAACCCAAATATTGGCGCGGATTTCAACGGCGCTGGGCTTTAGGATTGGAATTGCACCGCACTGCAAAGGGCACAAAAGGAACGCTTGAAAAGGAAACTACGGCGAAACCTTAGGGTCTGTTGAGAGCCAAACCTGAAACTTTTAATTTCCGTACTTAGTCATTCCCACGCAGACGGGAATGACTAAGCTGTAATATTTTGTGTAGTTATTTCTGGATCTCAGCAGGCTCTGAATCTAAACAATTTCACCGCGTAATAATCTAGGTAAAGCGCCGCTTTCGCCGCGTGCCTCGGCCATGAAGAACGCTTTTGCCGGGCGGGTACGCTGAACAAGGCCCATGCCGAAACGACGGACAGCAGAGGCGGTTTTGCCGGGGATGCTGAACAGGCGGTTGAGGCTGTCGGTGGCCATTGCAACCATCAACGTGTCGATACTGCGCCACCGTTCATAACGCGTCAGTAATTGGACATCACCAAAATCCAGACCCAATCGCATACCGTCAACCAACACTTCGGTCAGGGCCGCGACATCGCGCAGGCCCAGGTTAAGTCCCTGCCCCGCAATCGGATGGATACCGTGCGCGCTATCACCGATCAGCGCCAGACGATCACCTGTAATATGACTGGCATGGTGGAAGCCCAAAGGCCAACTGGCCAAGGGGGCAGCCAGTTCAACCGTACCCAACATATGCCCCATCGCTTTTTCGAGTTCAGCAGCAAAGGCACGCCCGGACAGCTTCATGTAAGAAGGCGCATCACCGCGCGTTTGTGACCAGACAATCGCGCTGCGATGTTGCCCTGCTTCATTGTCCAGCATAGGCAAAACGGCAAACGGCCCGCTGGGATAGAAAATTTCGTAAGCGACTTTGTTATGGGGTTTTTCGTGGGTAATCGCGCCGACAATGGCGGCATGGTCATATTGCCACTGCGCAATATTAATGCCTGCTTCGTCACGGGTCTGGCTTTGCCGCCCTTCGGCTACGATCAACAACGAAGCGGCGAGGATAGTGCCATCAACCAGCGTCACGCGAACCCCGCCCTCTCCGCGATATTTGTCGATTATGGTTGCCTGCATATGCAGATGCACATGATCACTTTTGGTCGCGGCCTCAAATAATATCCGGCGGAGCATGCGGTTTTCAAACATCTGCCCCAGATACCCGTCATCTTTGCCGGGCACAAAATCCAGTGCTCCTGGTTTCAGGCCGTCACTCACCCATATCTGCTCGATGGGGCATCCTTTGCCCGACAAAGCATCGCCAAGTCCAATGGCTTCGAACATTTTGAGCGAGGAACTGGATATTGCCGACGTCCGGCCGTCAAAACCCGGCGCTAACATCATAGCCGGGTCGGCGCGGTCGACCACGTGGCTGCTGATCCCGTGTGCGGCGAGAGCGAGTGCTTGCGTAAGACCGATCAGGCCCCCGCCAATGATAATGATATCTGCGTGTTGTAGCTTTGCCATAACAGCAACCTTATAATCATTGGCCGTTTTGTGAAAGCTGCAAAACGTAAAACTATAGTTGCAAATGCGTCAATTGCCGCAGGACTCTTGACGGCGAGTCCTCCCTCGGCGCAAAAGGGGTGTATTAACTAAGTATAGCATAGGCACCGCGTTCAAAATGGCGACACTATCCCCGAAAACCCAACTTACCGGTTGGCGACAAATGATGCGGCAATCGCTGTTGCGCAGTGCCGGTTTAATTGGCGCGATCGCCTTGGGGCTGTTTGCTCTTTTTTACGGGTTTTCTGTACTCAGCTATTCACCCGCCGACCCCGCGTTCAATAGCGCGGCGGCCGAATTGCAACATAACTGGATGGGCCAGGCGGGTGCCTATATGGGCGATGGCGCTTTGTTCCTGTTCGGGGTACCTGCGATCTTTCTTTTACCTTTGATGCTGATTTTTGCGTGGCGTTTATGGCGCGATGTGGCGCAACCGCGATGGAAACGGCAATTGCTGCTCTGTGTTGCTGGAATGCTGTTTATCGGCTTTGCTATGGCCTATTGGCAAAATGACAGCGACATTGGTTTGCCTGCGGGTTGGGGCGGGACGCTTGCCTTATTACTGAGCAGCGGCGCATCTGCATTGGTTGGCCTGATCGGTAGCTCTTGGCAGATGCTACTCCGTGTTCTACTGATTCTTGCTGGTTTGATCGGCGGTACCGCGTTGGTTATCCGGTCGTTGGAGCTGGAAGAACCTTTGTTCCGCATCCCAACCGTATCGATCCCTAAACCAAAATTCCCGTCACGCGGCGCTGCAAATACGCATGATGATGATGAATCAGCGATGCCCGTTGGTGTAGTAACCTCCGCCCCGCCGCGCAAAACCGTTGAGCGCGAAAACCGAGCGCCGCCAGAAATCAGCGAACGCAGTCTGCCTGCAAAGAAGGCCAATTTCTCAACTGGTGCGCGCCAAGGCGACTTCTTTGGCAGTTATACCCTCCCCTCGGTCGACCTGCTTGATCCCCCGCCTGCTAACGCGGTACCCAAACTCGACAAGGCAGCTTTGGAGGCCAATGCG
>JAYUPC010000009.1:0-21090 GCA_043760355.1 Sphingomonadales bacterium | reverse complement strand
TTTATTGCCAGCAGAGCCCCCTGCTCCAAGCCATCAGCATAGGCCACTCCGTTCACCAATCGCAAGCGATGTCTTAGCGATTCCGATTTTAGCGGCAGAGAAGCTTTGGCACCGCTTTGGGCTTTGGGTAAAACAGGTGATACGTCTTTGATAACCAGCATCAACGCATCATGATTGAGCGAGAGCATCACCAACAACGCTTTGCTTTTGGAATGCCGTGCAGCATTGGCCAGAACTTCGCGCAACAAATGCTCAATATTCCTCGCTGATTCCAGATCAACGGGAATCGCCGGCTCTTCAGATTTTAGCTGAACATCAATTTCCCATTGCAAAGAAATGCCGCGCAAACAGACGTCGAGTTGGGTGATCAGGTTCGTTGTCTTCTCCTCATTCTCGCTGATTTCCAACAGACCGCGTAAGCGCGCCTGTTCAAGGGTAAGAATATCAACGGTCTTGCGAATTTCCAGCTGGGCCGGATTATCGATCAATTCCTTGCGTTTGGTAATGGTCAGCAACCGCATCCGAAGTGCGGCGAGCGATTGCAACACGCCGTCATGCAAATCGCGACGCGCCACGTCATGCGCATCGGCAATAAACTGGCGCTCCACGCTTGACTTATTGCTTAAAAATTCCGCGACGCTTTTGATCTGCGCGCCGATAAATGATAGTTCTGCAAGCAGCGACGCGGTGATTGGCAGTTGTAAGCCAAAAATGATACCGCCGCGCCAGAGGCCAAGATCAATCGGCTTGACAAAGGCCCGCGGCATGCCAGCCCGTTTAAGCGATTTGCCCAGCTGCATTTCCTCTTCGTTCAGATCCCGATGCTTATTGCTGCCCGGTTCAAAACCTCTGTTAAGTTCGCAGTCGATAAGTATCCAATGATTGGGTAGCCGTCTTATGCTATCAAGCAGCATTTCTTGGTGTTTCTGTGTATCCCAGTTGTCAGCATCTTTTTGATAATGCCGAAAGGCGAGTGTTTTTGTCTTCGAACCCAAGATACAAACTGCCTTTTCAGGTGCATAGAGAATTGCCAGGGAATCGATCAGTTGCTGAATATCAAAATCCGATGATCGTACGGGCAAATGCATTTTCAGATCTGCCAACACACGACCAAAGCTATCCATTTGTATCCAGCGCGAAGCAACAATCAATAACGAAGAAGCAGCGAGAATTTGTACAGACAAAGACGATATTCCAGCCCAATTCGCAGAACTGTCAGGGAAGATTGCTGCGTTAACTCCGAATATTGTTGTGGCATCGCGCATTATCCAGGATACGGTCGGCACTACGAATGTGAACAGTACATATTTAAGTTTCAGCCGATTGCCGATCGCATTGGATAATGCACCGAATGCAAATGCAATGGATGCGCCCTCTATACCCTCAAAGAAAAAAATACTGAGCGAGATGGCAGCTATATCAATAAATAGCGCTAGCTTTACAGTCGACCTTAGCAGCGGTTGGGCGAACAGCACCGCTATTGTTGTGATCGCAGCCCAACTAATCCAGAGATATAAAAACACAAAACCCAGTATATTTGCCGATAATCTTATATGGTCAAAAATGATCATGGCCATGAGAACGCGTGCCAGGATCAATATCAAAGACACTGTCAAGCCAGCATAGCTGCTTAACACCCGCCCCATCCTGTCTCGATTTATCCCCATAATATCAAACTATCCTAGTTTCATGATATATCCTAAGACATATTCCTATAGTTATATAACTGAATTATATTGGTAAATTCTATTTTCATGGTTGTCGAATCGTGTAAAAACGTGGTTTAGTAATTGTATCGATTCGGCAAGGACTATTCTGGGGTCGCCCACCGGAATGGCCAACGCCGCAACCCAAGGACACTTGGGTGCGACGTTGAGCACAAGGAAAAGGGCAACATGACGAAAACCTCAAATATACCTGCGGAACTCCATGTTCCGGTAAGCCCTGCCGTGCTGTCATTGTTGCAGCACGGCCCTGTCTTTCCTCTGATCCCCATTAACAAAGCGACCCGTTCGAAACGGCTGGCGCTGCGCATTTACGCATAGGATATCATCATGGATTTCGAACTCAAAAATATCATACCCGCTTCTCATCTCTTGGAGGAAGCATCATCCAGTGCCAGTTTTGCAGTCGAAACAGCTATAACAGCTGCGACAGCGGTAATACCAGCGCGAGGGGCCTTACTCCCCACGGCGGATGGAAAGCTTATCTTGCCGCCCGGTGTCGGGCTCGATGATATCAGAGTTTCGGGCCGCGATCTGATTATCCAGATGCCCGATGGTACGCAAATGATCGTACCCGATGGCGCAGTTTTCATTCCACAGATCGTTATCGGTGGCATTGTCGTCCCGCCTCTTAACTTAGCTGCCTTGCTGATTGGACAAGAAATTGCACCTGCCGCTGGCCGTCCGCAAAGCTCGGGCGGTAATTTCGCCGACCCTGTTGGCCATATCGGCGACCCTTTTGCCCGTGGTGATTTATTGCCGCCAACGGCTTTGGAATTTGGTCAGCCACAAGAGCGTGAGGTTGTTCCTGGACTGAATGATAAAGCTCCTACCACAATTATCATCACGCCAAACCAGCCCGCTGGTTCAGCAAATGCAACTGCAACGGTTGACGAAGCTGCACTGCCGTCACGAGGAAGTGAACCTGCGGGATCGAATGCTACTTCGAACGCCGAAACCACAACGGGTTCTATACTATTTGCAGCGCCCGACGGTTTGCAGTCGATTACACTGAATGGCACATCTATTACGGCGGTTGGCCAGACCATCGTTACGCCGCTTGGCACATTAACGGTTACCAGCATTGCGCCGGGAAATATCGGTTATTCCTATACACTGACGGACAACGCGACGACCGCAAGTTCCAACGATGTATTCGTTGTTGTGGTCACTGACCGGGATGGCGACACGGCGATTGCCAATCTAACGATCAACATTATCGATGATGTTCCGACTGCACGGAATGATACTGACGGCGTTCCAGCAGGTTCCTACGCTGCGCAAACCGGCAATGTCGTGACCGGCATTGGCACCATCAGCGGTACTGCTGGAGTTGACATACAGGGTGCTGACGGCGCCGTCGTTTCCGGGTTCCGCGCGGGCAATGCTGCTAACTTTTCCGCCGTCGGTGCTACTATCAACGGACAATATGGCACTTTAACGCTTGGTCCGGATGGGAACTATACTTACACACGCAGCACCGGAACGCCCGGCGGTGTCAACGACGTTTTCACATATCAGCTAACCGATGGGGACGGCGATACGTCGACCGCGACCCTGACCATCAATATTGCCGATAGCCCGACAGCAATCACTTTTGTTCCAACTGTTGGTGAAGGCACCGTGGTTTCCGAAGTTGGTCTGCCTACACGTGGTTCTGAAAGTCCGGGTTCCAACCCAGCTTTACTGGTTGAAGCGGCCAGCGGTACGATCACCTATGTCGCACCTGATGGCCCGGCGACTGTTCAGATAAATGACGTTACGATCACTGCTATTGGCCAAACCATTACTACGCCAACTGGCGTGCTCACCATCACAAGCGTGACCCCAGGGGCGATTGGGTATACCTTCACGCTCACTGACAACACGTCAGGGGACGCAACAAACCAAACATTCACGATTACCGTAACGGATGTTGATGGCGATACCGCGACCGCGCCTTTGGTCATCAATATCGTCGATGATGTTCCTACCGCACGCAACGACGCAGGGACCCAAACAGCTGAAAACGCAGCGGTGACGGTCAATGTCATCGCCAATGACACACAGGGTGCCGATAGCGTTAATCTTGTAACCGGAGTAGCAATCGTGCCCGGATCACTCATCGGCTCGGGGACCGTTGTTTACAATAATAACGGAACTTTCACTTATACTCCTGCTGCAGGCGAAGAAGGAACGGTTGCTTTCCGCTATACTATTACCGATGGTGATGGTGATACATCGACCGCGACTGTAACAATCACGCTTGCCCGGGATTCAATACCTTTTATCGAGATTGCGGGTGACCGCGATGTTGCTGAATCCGGTCTGCCCGCACGTGGCAGTGAACCAGCGGGTTCGGATACTGCCGCCGATTCTGAAATTGCAAATGGTACGATTAATATCGGCACGGGCAACGATACTGTCGGCTCGCTGATTATAAACGGCGTCAATGTGACCGCTGGCGGCACTGTAAACGGCGCATCAGGGACATTGACTGTCACGTTTAGCGCGGGCGTCTATAATTATTCCTACACGCTTACCGACAATACACTTGGTAACTCCACAACCGATAGCTTCACGGTTGTTCTAATCGATAGCGACGGCGATGTTGCGAGCAGCAATCTGGTGATTGCAATCATCGACGACGCTCCGACTGCGCACGCCGATGGCGATAGTGTTGCAGCCGGAAGCTATGCGCCTGCTACAGGCAATGTAATTACCGATAGCGAATCCGATGGCGGCAGGGACACACAAGGTGCCGATGGGGTTACCGTTACCGCGATTACCGGCAGCACCGATGGAACCGTTGGTGGCATAACAGATGGCGCTTACGGCGTGCTGACGTTGAATGCTGACGGCAGCTATAGCTATATTCGCAATGCTGGAACACCCGGCGGCGTTTCGGATGTGTTCAATTATACCATCACCGATGCGGATGGCGATACATCGACCACTACATTAACGATCAGCATTGCCGATAGCCCGACCACGATCAATGTCCTGCCAAGGGGTACCGCCGGAACTTTGGTTGCCGAGGCTGGTTTGCCGGCTGGTTCGGACGCAGCGTCCAACAGCGAAACAACCAACGGAATGATTTCCTATACCGCGCCCGATGGTCCGGGGACAGTCACGATTGACGGTGTTGCCGTTAGCAGCATCGGTCAGGTTTTTACCGGCAGCCATGGCACGCTAACCATCACCAGCATTGCGAATGGTACGATTGGGTATAGCTATACACTCACTACCAACACATCTGGTGATGCTACATTCGACGATTTCGCAGTCGTTATCACCGATCAAGATGGCGATAATTCGCTCACAACATTATTAATCGACATTATCGATGATGTGCCAACAGCCCGCGATGGTGTCGATTCCGTCACCGAAGATGCCCTATTCCAAGAAGAAGGAAATCCCCAGGCAGATGGCAATGTTCTGTCTGGCATAGGCGGCGTTGATGCCAACGCAACCGACGGGATTGCCGATATCAGAGGCGCTGATGGAGCGACTGTCACAGCCGTAAACTTCGGTGCAACCAGCGGAGTGATCGGCTCTGGCCTTGCAGGGGCTTATGGCGAACTCGTACTCAACGCCGATGGCAGTTACACTTATGTGCTGAATGCCAATTACGGCCCAGTCATTCAAGGATTGGACGGCAATGACAGTTTGAGCGAGGTCTTCACCTACGCTATCACCGATGGTGACGGCGACATTTCAACCACAACGTTGACGATAACCATCAATGGTACGGACGACATTGTCACTGTGAACGGACTTGATGGCCAAGGTGCCGAAGAAACGCTGTTCGAAACCAATCTGGCAGACGGCTCAGCACCCAATGCCGCCGCACTAACCCAAACCGGCAGCTTCAGTTTCAATTCGGTTGATGGTGCCACGGGTGCAACACTTGGCGGACAGGCAATAGCTAATGGCCTAACGATCAGCACCGTTTATGGCACATTAACCGTTACCGGATATACGCCAAACTTGGCACCCGATGGCTCAATTATTGGCGGAACGGTCAATTATAGTTACACCCTCAATGACAACACATTGCTGCACACGGGGCCAAATGAAGCCGCCCTGACCGACAGTTTCGCTGTTGTAGTAACCGACACTGATGGTTCGACCGATACGGCAAGCCTTGACATAATAGTCGTTGATGACATGCCTATTGCGGCCAACGACAGTGATACGATAGCAGGCGGCAGCAACGCGCCAGCAACAGGCAATGTCATCACAGACGTCGAAGCAGATGGCGGTATGGATAGCATTGGCGCAGATGGAAGCGTCGTATCTGCGGTTTCAGGCGCAGGTGCCGGTACCGTCAATGGAACGACCACTGGGCTTTACGGAATCCTGACGCTGAACGCCGACGGCGGTTACAGCTATGTCCGCAATAACGGGACACCAGGCAATGTAACCGATACCTTTACTTACACAATTACGGACGGCGACGGCGACATGTCGAACGCCACACTGATCATTAATATCGAAGATGCGCGGCCAATCGTTAGCGCAAATTTGGCCGTTGGCCTTGATGATGACGCGCTATCAGGTGGCAATGCTGGCGGCACTGGCGACGATCCCAATGCAGTGAATATCAGCGGTACGTTAAGTGGTTCGGGCGGCGACGGAGCATTGATCTGGAGCTACCAACTCATCGGCGCGCCTGCTGGTTTCACATATGTAGCGGGACCCGGCGGTTCAATATTGGTCAATCAAGGCGCGACGACCGTTTTGACGATCACGCTAAATACAGCGACGGGTGCTTACACCGTCAACCAGAATGCGCCCATTGTCCATGCAACCGGAGCAGACGAGAATAATCAACCATTCACGCTCAACTACACCGTCACTGATATAGATGGTGATGTAGCGACGGGTTCGCTTTCTATCAGTGTTGATGATGACACGCCGACGGCTGTTAATGACTTACCGGTTATTGTTGCCGAGGATCTGGTCGGTACAGTTGGCGGCAATGTGATGTCCAACGACAGCGCGGGTGCTGACGGTGCGACGGTGACATCGGTAACCATTGGCGGTGTAACGACGTCAGTTAACGCTGTTGGCACAACAACCATAAATGGCGCATTTGGCAGCTACACATTTACTGCGAGTGGTCTGTGGACTTTTGATCCTAATCCCAATCTCAACAATGCAAGCGGCGTTGACGCCAGTTTTAGCTATTTGATAACCGACCGTGATGGCGATACTGCAACAGCGATCCAGGGAATAACGGTAACCGATGGCGCTGGCCCAAGGGCAGGCGCACCCATCACACTTGCGCTTGATGACCAGAATCTCGCCGATGGATCAACCCCTTTGGAGCCGGATAGTGCATCAAGCTCAATCCTGTTCACACCCGGATCTGATAGTATTGCATCCATCGTCTTTAGCGCGGATTTGTCAGGACTTGGCGGCGGGCTTGTCTGGACGCGGGTATCCGATAATCAGATCACGGGCAACGCCGGTGCCGCCACCATCGTGACGCTTAACCTCAGCATCGGCGGCACGACAGCTACAGTTACTGCGACGCTGAATGACAATTATGCCAGCCATCCCGGCATCAATATCGATGACCTTGTTGCCCTTGGTAGTGTAAGTGTGGTTGCAACCGATATCGATGGCGATACGGCAACAGGCGCCGTCAATGTCACGGTAAGCGATGATGTGCCAACGATCACTTCAACGGCACCCATTGTTGGCGCTCTGACAGTAGACGAAACCAATTTGGCAACCAACGCCATGACCAATTTTGCAGGTCTGTTTACGCCGCAGTTCAACGCCGATGGTCCGGCAGCGGCCAATGCAATCACCTATGCGCTCGGTATCAATGCTGGAGCTACCGGCTTGGTTGACACAGCAACGGGTCAGGCGGTTGTACTTTCGTTGGCAGGTGGCGTGGTCGAAGGTCGTACGACCGGCGGCGTTCTGGTTTTCTCTGTCACGGTAAATGCAGCCACGGGTCAGGTTACTCTCGACCAGATCCGCGCGGTTTTGCACGGCAATACTGCCAACCCCGATGACGGCGTTGGTCTTGCCACCTCCAACCTCATCACGCTCAGCGCCACGATCACTGACGGCGATGGCGATCATGCGACTTCGGTTGTCAACATCGCGAATGCGATCACCTTCCGGGATGATGGTCCATCGGCCAGCAATGATATCGACAGCGTTACCGAAGACGGTCCACTAATCGCCGATGGCAATGTGCTGACGGGCAGTGGCGGC
The DNA here is from genome assembly GCA_043760355.1 of Sphingomonadales bacterium. Classification (GTDB taxonomy): domain Bacteria; phylum Pseudomonadota; class Alphaproteobacteria; order Sphingomonadales; family Sphingomonadaceae; genus Sphingorhabdus_B. Next base: position 13,150 of record JAYUPC010000009.1, on the reverse strand, counting down.
AGCGATGCCAATATAACTGACGGCGTTGTTGACGTATCCGGCGCGGACGGCGGAACCATTACGGCGATTGCTTTTGGCGCAACCAATGGCACGGTCGGATCAGGACTTGCTGGCAATTACGGCACACTGACGCTCGGTGCAAACGGCAGCTATAGTTACGTTCTGAACAACGGCAATTCAACCGTTCAGGGCCTCGATAGCGGCGAAACGCTGTTTGAAACATTTACATATACCCTGACTGACGGTGATGGCGACACAGTCACTGCAACGCTTAGAATTACGGTCAATGGTACAAATGATGCGCCGATAGCTGTTGCCGACACCAATTGGGTAATCGAAGACGGAGCTGCTGCAACCGGGAACGTATTGCAGACGCTTCCGCATATCGGCGCGCCATCGGGTACATTCTCTGACATTGCCGATACCGATGTCGATGTCGAAACGCTGACTGTTACCAATCCGGGTACCATCAATGGCCTGTACGGCCAGTTGGTGTTGGGAGCGAGCGGGGCCTATACATATACGCTCTACACACAGCTTCAAAACCCTGCTGCTTTTGCGCTTGTCCAAGCACTGGATAATGGCGACGCGCCGCTGGCCGATATATTTACCTATAATATCACCGACGGAACAGCGCCTGCTAGCGCAACGCTTACCATTTCGGTTTTTGGTACAAATGACGCGCCAGTAGTCGGTTCTGCCATTGCCGTTGTTTCTGAAGAAGGTCTTTCTGGCGGTATAATTGATACCGTGGGTTCACCAACTGATAGCACAAACAGCAATATTGCCACTGGCACGATCTCAATAACCGACATTGATGGGGAACCATCGACGGTCATATTGGGCAATCCGGGTGTTATGCTCACCGCCGATGGCTTGCCGGTTACATGGACCGGCATTGGCACAAATCTGCTTATTGGTTCGGTTGGTGCAACAGAAGTGATCCGTGTCGCCATCACAAATACAGGTGCGTATACCGTCACATTGTCACAGTCGATTGACCATCCAACCATCAATGCTGAAGATTTAAGGACATTCACGGTCCCCGTTAGCGTTAGCGACGGTACCGCAACGACCGGCACCACGCTAACCATCACTATCGAAGATGACAGCCCGATTGTTGCCGCGTCTGTACCCGCCGCAAATATACTAACGGTGGATGAAACGACATTAGCGACCAATGCCACGGCAAACTTTTCGGGATTGTTTACCAGCAGCTTTGGCGCGGACGGCGCAGCGCTTTCCGGCGCAACCGCCTATGCACTTGGATTTAATGCAGGCATTACCGGTATCGTCGATATAGCAACCAACCTCGCAGTTGTTTTATCGCTTGAAGCGGGTCAGATTGTTGGCCGTGCAGGTGCGGGCGGGGCGGCTGTTTTCACTGTCTCGGTTAGCGCAACAGGCACGGTAACGCTCGATCAAATCCGTGCAGTTGTCCATAGCCCCAATACAGGCCCCAATCAGGCAATCGCGCTTGCAGCGGCCAATTTGGTTACACTCACCGCAACGCTGACCGATGGTGATGGCGATACCGCATCTGCCACAACTAATATCGGAAATGCGATTACATTCCTGGACGATATCGGTTCACTTGGCGCATTTACCAATGCCATTATTCTCAACGCAGTCGGGGTAGTAAACGGAACCTTTGTCTATAATACAGGTGCCGATGGCCATGGCAGTTTTGCTATTACACCGCCTGCTATTACAGGGATAACTTATACCACCGTTCAAAACGCGGCTGGCGCATTGTTAACGGCAACTGCTGACCCGGATGGCCCCGGAGGTTTGCCTCCCGTTACCGTGTTCACGCTGCAGGTGAACAGCAATGGAACATATGCCTTCAACCTCGTCACGCCCCAGGCTGCATCAACGTCGACGGTATCGCTCCTTGGACTTTCCGCGGGCGGACCAACACCGTTCCTTGAAACTGCAGATGGCAGGATCGAATTCACCGGCAGCGGCAGCGGGATCAATTCATCTACTCAGGGCTTTGGCGTTAGCAATCAGTTTGTTGGTAATGGAGAAAGCTTCTCGATGGAGTTCCATAATCCGGGCCAGGTCGGCGATCAAAGCCCTAATACGAACCCGCAATTTGTGGATGCCGTGACACTGCGGAACGATAATATAAATGGCTCGCTAACGATTACATGGACTGCAACAAATACTGTAACGGGTCAGACACAAACTGGCACAACCGCGGTTACAGGCACAGCAACATTGATTGATCCAACGATTTCGTTCAATCTGTTGTCGATTGTTGGGACAGGCGGATCAGGCCAAGGCGTTCGTTTTACATCAGTGGACTTGACGACAACCGTCCTGCCAGCAGACTTGAGCCTTGATTTTCAAATCAGCGCAACTGACCGCGACGGCGATGTAACTTCGGTGTCTACACTCAACGTATTTATTGATACGCCAACGCCGCCCATTGCGCTCGATCTTGATGGCAATGGCGTCCAGTTTCTTTCAACATCAGCTGGCGTCACCTTTGACTATGCTGGTGACGGATCACCTGAACGCACTGCATGGATAAGTTCAGGGGACGGGTTGCTCGCGCTTGACCGGAACGGCGATCATATAGTGAACGATGGTTCTGAAATCGTCTTTGGCATCAACGGGCAAAGCGATCTTCAGGGTCTGGCAGCAGCATATGACACAAATGGCGATGGCCAATTATCAGCGGCAGACGCCCAATTTAGCCAATTTGGAGTTTGGCAGGACGCCAACAGCAACGGCATAACCGATGCGGGCGAATTCCAAACTTTATCCGAAGCCGGTATCACCAGTATCGGCCTTGTAGCTGATGGAATTGGGTATTCAGCCGCAAATGGTGAGGTGGCCGTTGCCGGGCAAGCGCTGTTTACAAGAGCTGATGGCAGTAGCGGCATTGTTGCCGATGTTGCATTTGCAACTGCTCCCTCGCTTTCGACGAATACCGAACGCACTTTAGAGCAACAGCGCGGTCTTGGCATGAATACTGCTGTAATTGCCGCATCATTGTTTGCTGTCGCGACCGAGGCGCATGCAGAAAACGGTGTCTTGCAAGTAACCGACCATGCCGCCGCTGAAACTACAGCCGGATTTACCAACGAAAGCACAACGCAGGCCGAACTTGTTGAAGATACTGGCGAAAACCCCGTCTTCTTCGCTGGCGCGGTGCATGATGGTTTGAATGTCACCACGCCTGAATATGTGGCGCATGGATTTGACGAGGCGCACGCGGTGCAGGAGCTTGCGGAATGGAAAATAGCTGATGTAGCGAATCTTCTCGGAGACAGTGCAGCACCTGCCCACACTGCAGGTCAGAGCAACGCTTTGGTTTATAGTGCGGCGATGGAGGCGGTGCTGGACGGTGTAGCAACGACGCAAGTTTCGAACGTGACTGCACCAAACGGTGCGTTGACCGGTGCTATCCTTCATAATGCATTGCCTGATGCAGTTATCGATCATCTACTCGATGCGTTGAGCGATGCACCGTTGCATGCGGCGAATGACCAGATCGGGGCTCCCGTCGACAATGCGTTGTTACAGGGTGTTCTCGATCACGCAATTACCAACGACATCGCGCCATCCTTTGCTGATGCGGCGGCCTATGCCGCGCATTTGCAAGAGATGACGCCTGCTCACGGATGAGCATCAAATAAATAAGTGGAGGGCATTATAGTCATGAAAAGAGCATTTTATCTCGCACTCGCATTGGGGGCATCACAGCCAGCCTTTGCCCAAGAGGTTGACCTGACGTCCATGTCGGTAAGCCAAGCCCGGCCCGAGGTGCAGCGCCGTTTTGACGAAGCGCTGGCCGCAACCAAATCAGCCGAAGTTCTGGCATCACAGGGCAGCAGTTACATGTGGGCGTCCGAGGCTAAGGTGCAATGCGGCATCGCACTCGGCTTCCTGAAATCGTCAACGATTGACAGGGAAAGCTTGTCAAAATGTGAACGGTTCCACCGCTATATCAACCAGAATACACCTCCGGTTATAGCCATGCCAGAACCGCCTGCCCCGCCGCGTGTCACACAAGCCGTATGTGAATCAGTGGCTGCTACCTTCTTCTTTGATTGGAACTCGGCGGTCCTTCCCGGCAATGTCGATGATACAGTTGCATCGGTTGCTTCCAATATGCAGCCCTGCGATTGGAATCGCTTTGTCGTGACTGGTCATACCGATCGTTCGGGAACGGACAGCTATAATGATGCCCTGTCGCTCCGTCGTGCGCAAGCTGTTGCGGCGCGCATGCAGGTGGCTGGTATTGCTGCCTCTGCGACCTCGGTATCAGGACGCGGGGAGGCTGAACCAAAGGTCAGTACCGCTGATGGCGAACGCAATCCGACCAATCGTCGCGTTGAAATAACTGCAAGTCATTGAGGGGGAAGTTAAGATGAAAACCCGTAATATTCTGCTCCTTACCGTTTCTGCGGTATCGATAGCGAGTCCGCTGACTGCGGATTTTGATTCTGGAACGCCGCTTTATGCTGCTACTCCTGCACTCACGATCGGCACGACATCCTCTGCCAATATGGCAGTGTCGCCGTCGAAGGCAAAGCAAACACCTGTGTCCCTGGGGAAGGGGGCTGCAAGTCCAACCGGATTTGCAATGTCTTCGGCTGCACTTTCGGCCATTGACATATTGGCCGTTTCTGAAGCCGCTATCTCCGTGCCAGCGACAACCACTGACGCATTGGTTGCCGTTGAACCGTTCGTAAAAATTGAGGTCGCCTCACCCGCCGAATTCGTTGCTGTCGCGCAAGCTATCGAACCGGCACCGGCACTGGGCACAATGACGCTAACGGAGATCCATACCGCGCCCGCCATTACTAATGTGCCCGCTCCGCTTAAAGAGGACGGCCAAATGGACATAGTCGAAGAAGCAGCACCCGCCATCGCTGCCTTAGAAACCAAGCTGGCGTTGCTTGCAATTGTGCCGCCCGCGCCCGAAACTTTAGCACAGCCAGTCACTGCTGCGGTTAACATTGCATCTGTGGGCGAGCCATCGGTAACCGTAATTGCGACGCCTGTTCCCTCAGTTGGACAAGCCACTAAGGCTGCTGCTTTGATCCTGATTCCCGAAGCACCCAATTACGTATTCTACAATGATAGTCTTGCTGCACCGGCGCATGCCTCCTTTGCTGCAGATACAGCTTCAACAGCAACCGTTGTTACTATGGCGGGTGCTTCCGATGTGGTGCTTTCGGGCAATGTGTCGCTGGAGGATGCGATTGGTGCGGCTCTGCAAACCAATCCGGAAATCAACCAAGCGATCATGAACAAGGAAGCGATCGAATTTGAACGCGAACAAGCGCAAGGGTTATATCTGCCACGCGTAAATTTGGAAGCATCTGCGGGTATTCGTCGTCTCGAAAACCCCAATAGACGCGCGCAGGGCATTGATAATAATGAATTATACCCTGTCGAAGGCAGCATAATTGCTGAACAGACCGTATTGGATTTTGGCCGGCGTAGCGGTGAATTGAAGCGCCAAGCAGCCCGCACAGATGGTGCAGCGCTTCGCGTTGTTGAACGGTCGGAAAATATCGCCCTTTTGGTGTCGCGCCAATATCTCGATATTCTTTTGCAGCAACGCGTTGTTGCTGCATCAGAGGATAATGTTACCTTTCACCGCAATCTGGTGAATGATCTTGGGCAAGGTGTTACGCAAGGTTCGATCAGCATTGCCGATCAACAACAGGCGCAGGAACGGCTACAGGCGGCAATAGTGCGGCGCAGTGAGGCTGAGGAAGCGCTGATAAACGCGCAAATCAGTCTACAAGCGCTAACCGGCCTGCGCATTGACGGGCCGTTGATGCCAAAGTCTCTTCGCGCATCAGCAAGCCCTTCGGTTAACGAAGCGGTAAGTGCCGCGCGGCAGAATAACCCCAAAGTGCGCGAAGCAATGGCCGATGTTGATGCCGCACATGCTATGATCGCAAAAGCTCAAGGCGATTTCGCGCCAACCGTTGGCCTTGAAGTACGTGGCCGGGTGGGCAACGATATTGACGGATTTGAAGGGCATACCAACGATGTTCAAGGGCGCGTTGTCATGCGTTGGAATATATTTGACGGCGGCATCAACCGCGCCAAATATCAGGAAATGATCCGCCGGGCGAGCGAAGCACGTTTCCGTCTTCATGAAGTAACCCGCATCGCCGAAGAAGATGTGCAGCGTGCCTGGAACAGCATGACGACGCAGGACAAAATCTCTGGTGAACTGCAACAGCAAAGCAAAGTGAGCGACGATCTGCTGCTCTCTTACCGTGAACAGTTCAATGTTGGCAGGCGGTCCTTGCTGGACGTGCTCGATGCGCAGAACACTCGTTATAATGTGCAAGTGCGGCTCGAAACCGCCCGGTTCTCTGAACAATTTGCCGAATATCAGGTTTTGGCCGCGACCAATAATCTGCTTGAAGCGATGGCGATGAAACCACCGGGGGGGGGAACGTCCAATGCGCGAGAACAATTTGATTATGGCCCGCCTGCTCCTGCAGAAACCGACTGGCGCCTTTATCCGCGTGGCAAAAAATAAAGCTAGCGATCTAGTTTAGGAAAATCTGTGTCCAATCGTTTCGATTATAATAAGGCTGGCAACGACGTCGGGCAGGATGCTGTGTCCTCTGATCCTTTAATCGCCGCAATCGCCCGGCTTGCAAAGGAATTTGATGCATCCGCACCTGCCAGCCTGTTCAAGACTATGCCGGTCGATATGGCCGGGCGCCTATCTTTTCATCAAGCCGAAACCGCGATTGAGCTGACAGGCATGAAAGTTGATGCTTTGCCCTCTGGCAAGCTGCCCAAAAAAACGCACCAATTTCCTGCACTATTACGCCTTCATAATGATGGTGTCGCCATCATCTATGACCGCAACAAAGGCGAAGCGTTGGTGTGGCAGCCCGGCAATGATGAACCGGCTTGGATGAATATTGACGAAATTGATGCGATGTTTGTTGGTCAAGCGTTGCATATTTCCGGCAATGCCGCCCAAGCGCGCAGTGCCGATGGCAAATGGCCAAGGACGGTACAAGACAACTGGTTCTGGGCCGAAATGAATAAGATGCGTGCCGAGTTCCGACCGGTTCTTTGGGCGGCGTTCCTCATCAATATTTTGGCCTTCGCATTGCCATTATTCTCGATGAACGTATATGATCGCATCATCCCCAATCGTGCAGTCTCAAGCCTATGGGTCTTGGCAGCTGGCGTATTGATCGCCTTTGGTGTTGAATTCGCACTCCGTATCGCACGGGCCAATTTGCTCGACGAATTAGGCCGCAAGCTTGATCTAAAGTTGTCCGAGAAAATCTTTAGTAAGCTTATCAATTTACCGCTTTCTGACCGTATTGGCGATACTGGAAAGCTTGCCCGCCGCGTATCCGAATTTGAAATCGTGCGTGATTTCTTCGCCTCGACGACGGTGTTGCTCTTAGTTGATTTAGCTTTTCTGATTGTGTTCGTAGTGATGATTGCAATTCTCGCCGGATGGCTGGCAATGGTTCCGCTGGCGATTATCATTTTCATGATTGTAGCTGGCATGGTGTTGCAACGCCGGATGACAACGGCGTCTATTGATGCGCAAATTGATTCAGGGTTGCAGCACTCACTGCTTGTCGAAGCGATTGGCGGGGCAGAGACGATCAAGGCCTGTACCGCCGAAGGCCGGATGGTGGGACGTTGGCGCAATCTGGCGCGGATGAGCGCGCAGACACAAGAGCGCCTGCGTCAATTGGGTGCCGTATCGGTGACGCTGGCGAGCCTATGTCAGCAGATTACCAGTATCAGCCTTGTGATTGGCGGGTTCTATCTGTTTGACGCGGGGCAGATTTCGATGGGTGCGATTATTGCGATTGTGATGCTCGCCGGACGCTCGCTTGCACCAGCAGGTCAGATTGCCTTCCTGATAACCCGCGGACGTCAGGCAAAAACCGTACTGGATAGTCTTGGGCTATTGATGGAAAAAGTGGACGAACGCGGCTTTGGCAGCAATAGTGTTGTGCCAGAAGTACGCGACGGCCATATCGTGCTTGAAGAAGTAAGTTTCGCCTATCCCGACACCACGCGTGACGCATTGTCGCAGATCAGTCTAAAAATCGCGCCGGGGGAAAAGGTTGCGATCATTGGCCGTGTGGCATCAGGTAAATCAACACTGGGTCGCTTGATATGCGGGCTTTATTATCCTGACAGCGGATCGGTGTTTGTAGATGGTCTTGATAACCGGCAATTCCGGCCAGTCGAGCTAAGATCGCAATTGCGCTTTGTGGGTCAAGACTCAGAGCTGTTTAGCGGATCGATCAAGGATAATTTGCTAATGGGGGCACCCGGTGCCGATGATGCTGCCTTGATCGACGCACTCCGACGGGTAGGAGCTGACGAGTTTCTGGGTCGCGATGATGGCGGCTTTGATCGGGGCACAGGCGAACGCGGGCGCAATCTTTCAGGAGGACAGCGCGGTTTCCTTATTCTGGCACGCGCACTCGCATCGCCGTCAAAACTGCTTTTCCTCGACGAGCCAACCGGCGCGATGGATATGCGCACGGAAAAGGCATTTGTCGAAAAGCTAGGATCTGCGTTGTTCCCGGGTCAGACGCTCATCGTTTCGACGCACCGTCATGCGGTACTTGCTCTTTGCGACCGGCTGATCGTAATGGATCGGGGGCGTATTGTCGCTGACGGTCCACGTGACCAGATCATGGCACAAGCGCTTGAAAAAGGGGCCGCTGCATGATCCATGATTATCCCGACCGCGCCGAGCCGATTGCCTTTGAGGAACTTCCTGAACTTGCGATACGCCCACCTAAAAGCAATTTGCCGCTGATCCTGGTGCTGCTTATTAGCCTCAGCATTGCATTTGCGGCAATTGTAACGAACGTCGATTTTGAAAGGCTGCATAGCTATTGGCCGTTTCAGAGTGGGGCCAAAGCGCCCACAATCACAAAAACGGTTCAGCAAGAACTGGTCGCTGCTACCATGGCTGACCAGACCGTGGTGGCGGCTGATGGTGCGGCGGCTGAGCAACTGAATGCGGACCTGCCGTTCTCCAAGCTGCCTGTTGAAGCAGCGCGACCCTTTGCGCTGGATCTGGCTAATATGACTGGTGCCGAACGGGCCCTAAGGTGCCTGACACAGGCTGTGTATTATGAGGCAGGTTTTGAACCGCTCGAAGGTCGCCGTGCAGTGGCACAGGTTATATTGAACCGTATGCGCCATCCCGCATTCCCCAAATCTGTTTGCGGCGTGATTTATCAGGGCAGCAACCGTGCAGGATGCCAATTCAGCTTTGCCTGCGATGGCTCACTCCTCCGTGCGCCAAATGCCGCCTCATGGGCGGTAGCACGTCAGATAGCGAGCGAAGCGCTTTCCGGATCGGTTGCATCGACGGTCGGCACCGCGACACATTATCACGCCAATTATGTTTCGCCATATTGGGCGCCAAAACTGACCAAGATTACGGGGATCGGGGCGCATATTTTCTACCGCTGGCCCGGAAACTGGGGGTTGAGGGGCGCATTTTCGGGGGCTTACAGCGGCAATGAATTCATCCCTGCGATATCAAGCTTGGCAAATATGAACGCGTTCAAAGCGCAACCTGGTACTGAGTTTCAAGTCGGTGCAATCGATATACCCGTTGCCGCTTCGCGTGATGTTACCGATCGACGGACAGACAGCGACACAGGCGGACGTATCGACACGGCAAAGACGTGGCGACTGTCAATCCCGTTGCCTCATGAAACCCGCGGAGCGTTTGAAAATCTGTCTAACAAACAAGATGCTTCTGCACTACCGACAGTTGGAGCCACACAATGAGCATTAGGAAATGGTATGCTCGATTGAGTGCCAGCGAACGTATAATCTTCTTTAGCGGGCTTGGTTTTTGCCTGTTCCTTCTCTGGGCAAGTCTCGCACAGGTTGACGAGGTGACACGCGGGCAGGGGCGGGTGATCCCGTCGTCCAAAGTGCAATTGATCCAGGCTGCCGAGCCTTCGACAATATCGACTATCTTGGTACGATCAGGGCAAGTGGTCAAAAAAGGACAATTGCTTGTCCGACTTGATGATACCAGTTCGTCGTCAGAATTAGGCCAATTGTCGGCGGAAACCAACAGGCTTTCCGAACGTGCCGACCGGTTGAACCGCGAAGGCGGCGGAGGCAGTGGGGGCTGTAGCGGCGAGAATTGCGCCGATGAATTGCGCTTACAGCAAGTGCGGGGTTCCGCACTGCGCAGCCGCGTAACTGCTCTCAACGCAGCGGTTGAACAAAGACGGCGGGACTATTCCGAAGCGCAAGCCACAATAGGCGCACTTGAATCTAGCCTGAAGCTTGCGCTAGAACAGGTCGAAATGTTGAGGCCTTTGGCACAAAAAAACATTGTACCACAGACCGAATTGTTGACCGCGCAACGTGAAATGATCGACATTAGAGGACGTCTTGATGCTTCACGCCAAGCTGCCTCGAGGGCCGCCGCGTCGATCAATGAAGCACTAGCACAAGTGTCCGAAGCTCAGTTCCAGTTCCGTCAGGATGCGCTCAACGAACGCAGCCAGATCAGCACGAAGATTGCGGTCAATAAGGAGACAATGCGCGGTGCACAGGGAAGACTCAATCGCGCCGAAATCCGTTCTCCCGTAAATGGCGTAGTGAATGATGTGCAGGTCACAACAGTTGGTGGCTTCTTGAATGCGGGTGAAAAGATCATGCAGATTGTGCCAATGGGCGACAAATTGTTGATCGAGGCGCGTGTTGCTCCAAATGATATTGCCTTCATCAAAGTCGGTGACCGTGCCAATGTTAAGATTACCGCCTATGACTTTTCCGTCTACGGGGGTTTGGGCGGAAGGGTGGTGCAGGTGTCGGCGGACAGCATTTATGACGAAGTCGAGCGCAAGGCTTATTTCACCGTAGTTGTTGAAACCGATAAGGCGTATTTGCTTGCACGTGGCAAACGATTACCGATCACCCCGGGAATGATTTGCGATGTAGAGATTATGACTGGCCGTAAAAGAGTACTGAGCTATCTTTTGAAGCCAGTCCTTAAGGCAAGGTCAGAGGCGCTGACGGAACGCTGAGCATCGCTACCGTAACAATTGGCAGCTGCACGGGTTGTGCCGCAAGGGCGTAGCCATGAATGAATTTCTGATTATACGTAAAAGACATTATGGGACGATAATCATTGCCCATTCGTGCATCGAGCAAACGATCGGTCGCATTGTCAAGCAATACCGAGCCTTCTGGCAGGCTCACCACCAACAAAGCATGGTCTGCGTTGCGTACAAGATCACGGGCGACGACAAGCCGCAATTGATCGCGCGAAATTCCCATCGCCATCAGCAGCTCCATTTTGGCGATAGCGAAATCTTCGCAATCTCCTGCACCGCGCTGCAACGTTTCTCGCGCCGAGGCCCAATAATCGGCCTTGCGATAGAGTTTGCTGTCCTCGGCATAAGTGATTTTATCATTCACCCAAGTATTGACCATTGCAATCTGCTTTTGTCTGTCACCTACACCTAACGCACCTGTGGCCAATAGTGCCCGGCGCAGACGTCTCGAGGGTTGCCGACCATTAACCCGCGCCCATGCTGCGTCCAAAGGCGTGTGCTGGATTGCTAGCGAGAGGCTTCCTAGAATCGTATTTTGCGGAACATCCATAGGGTGGATCATAGCCGCTTCGTTTTGGGCGTCGCGCGTGCGTTGAGCGCAGGTATCATGCAATCCAATGGACGAATGCCATTGCTTGGTAATCGGAAGCAAGGCCAAGCTTGGCGTTTGCGCGTTGATGGCTTGAACTTGAGGTGCGACCATGACTGCACCATTTGCTTGTACCAAACGAATCTCGTCCAATTTGCTCGGTGTTCCACCAAGGATTGCATCAGATTTTGTTGATAACATGGAGCCTGCCGCAGGTGCAGGCGTCAAGATCATTTGCAGCGTATATTGACTGGCCTTACTCGCATCATCAGCTTGGCACTCTTGAATAGGAAACTGCTCGACCAAATTCTGCGCACATACACCAACAGGCATTGCGCCAGCCACCAGCAAGGCACAGGTCGACAGCCCTGACAACCAGCTAGGGCTAAACGAGCGATGTGGTGTTTCGCATATATTGCCCTTTTCCGACATTCCGCCACAGTTAAGGGCGACGTAATGATATCAGGTTTCTGGAATTGGTTAACACTGCGGTATACTTTGAGACCAACATTGAAAACTCACGGGCCTTAACAACAAGTTCTGCAATCAGGCTGATACTTTACAGGATAAAGCGGGAATGGCTTAACACACAGCAGGAATGGAGCCGGACCGGCGTTTTCGTGGCGTAAGCATTTAAACATACACCGAATTATCAAGCGCACCCTTTACCAGTGGTACCGAAATTCCATAAAAATTACCATAAAGAGGATCGGATGTTCAATAAACGCCCGTAGTAGTTAGAATCCCTTACGGACCGGTTGGCCCGTCGTTTCCCCCCTTACCAAAATGATGGCAGCGATTGCTGCTGCGCCGCCGAGAACGGGAAGTAGAGGGCTACCCCGACGGGGAGTCGTCGCGGGTAACCTCTATGTGCGAGTGGATAGATCATCATCCCGTTCTTTGGGGCGTCCTCCCTTGCGGCTGGTGTCACGCGGGGTGTCATCCCTTTCCCTCGGTCGACCCGTGCGCGCCGTCTCGGGAGTGACGACTGGTTCGGTCGTTGGGATCTGATTCGCCACACGATCATTAGTGGGCGTTTGATCCCTTACTTTAGGACGCCCCGACCGCGCGGTCTCCGGCGTGTCAATTGGTGCGACCGGCGTACCAGCCTGCGCCGAGTGGCAGGATCAGTCGTTGTGGATGGGCTTGCCGTGCGACCAACTTCTGCTTTAGTCTTCTTTTTTGGACCCCCAGTCTTCCTGCGTGCCGCAACAGATGCGGGATTTGGCGCGACCGTTGCGGTGTCAGCTGTCTGAGTTGGCGGTGTGGTGCTAGCACTTGTTTGGGCTTGCGTGCCAGTTGCGAGGAGTAAGGCTATCCCGATCAACGGCGCAGTGACTACCAAAGATTACTAGAGGGAGGCCACTGATTCGGCCATGGCGCTGACGGTATTTCTTAAGACAAAGCCGTTCATTTCTTGTAGATGTCTATTAAAGCTTCCCCTTTACGCATTACGCCTAAATTACAATTCTATTTA
>JAYUPC010000008.1:0-21094 GCA_043760355.1 Sphingomonadales bacterium | reverse complement strand
GGTTGCGCAACGTCATAAGCGAAGTCGCGCCCGATGCCGCGGATCATATTCCGGCATCGAGTGATGAGGAAATGGCAACCAGCCGTTTTGAAAAGCTGATCAATGTCAAAGACCGGGGACAGATTTTCCGCGTCGACGTCGAAAGTATCGAACGCATCGATGCGGCGGGGGATTATATGTGCATCTATACCGCCGACAATTCGCTGATCCTGCGCGAGACGATGAAGGACCTCGAAAAACGCCTCGATCCCCGCACATTCCAGCGCGTACACCGCTCTACAATCGTGAACCTCGATCAAGTCCGTGAGGTCAAACCCCATACCAATGGCGAATGCTTTCTGGTGCTCGAATCCGGAGCACAGGTAAAGGTATCGCGAAGTTACCGCGATGTGGTGGCGCGGTTCGTACATTAGGTTGCATTGACACTCGGCTGATGCGGGATGCGTAACGGGCCTGTTTGTAACTGCTTTTCCTTCACCTGTTCCAAAATTGCGCTATAGCCGCGTATGATGATCGCCGCTGATACGCCCTTTGTGTTGCTTGATGATGCCCGTTCGACAGGTGCAGCCCCGGCGCGTCTTTATACGCACCCTGTGCGCACATTTACGGCGCAGACACCGGATGATCTGCCTATGCTATTCACGACATTGCGAGCGGCGCAGAAGGAAGGGCTGCAAGTGGCCGGATATATCGGCTATGCAGCAGGCTTTGCTTTGGCGGCAAAGGGCATGAAGATATCAGAGGCAGGTGACAAAGAAGCTGCGCCGCTTGCCTGGTTCGGTATGTTTGAAGACTATCAGGACATTACGAGCGATGCCGTTGCTGCATATTTACCAGATCCGGCGGGGGCGCATTTAACCGCGATCCGCCCGGATATATCCTATGGTGATTATGCAACAGCCTTCCAAAAGGTGCAGGACTATATTCGTGCCGGAGACATTTATCAGGCCAATTTAACTTTTCGGGCGAGCGCCAATTATGCCGGAGACCCGCTCGCGCTTTATGCGGCGATCCGGCCAAATGCGGCGGCTGGCTATGGCGGTGTGGTGTGGACGGGGGAACAGTGGTTGCTATCGTTTTCACCCGAATTGTTCTTTGCACTTAAAGACAGGCGGGTTACGACTAAACCCATGAAGGGCACAGCGCTTCGGGGGTCCGATCCAGCGCAGGATGATGCGCTGGCCGCCGAGCTAAAGGCGGATCCCAAACAGCGCGCAGAAAACTTGATGATTGTCGATCTGCTCCGCAATGACCTATCCCGGGTCTGCGATGCAGGGAGCGTAAAGGTGCCGGATCTATTCCGGATTGAGAGCTATCCCACCGTGCACCAGATGACATCGACGGTCACGGGTACGCTCAAAAACGATCATGATGCAGTCGATTTGATTGAAGCTATATTCCCGTGTGGATCAATCACCGGCGCGCCCAAGATCCGGGCGATGGAGATTATCGAAGAGATCGAACATAGCCCAAGGAGCGCGTATTGTGGCTCCATTGGCCGGATTGATCCGTCGGGCGACGCCGCATTTAATGTCGCCATCCGAACATTTAGCTTGTGCGAAACCGCGAAGAAGGTCTCACTGGGATTGGGTTCTGGAATAGTATCAGATTCAAATGAGGCGAATGAATGGGCCGAATGTTTGGCCAAGGGGAATTTTGCGCGGATGGGTGGCACCGGATTTGACCTGATTGAAACAATGCGGTTTGAACCGGCACAGGGAATACTGCGGTTGGAGCTACATCTTGAGCGGATGAAACAAAGTGCGCGCGCGCTGGATTTCGAATTTGACAGGCATGCGGCGCGCAACCAAATTCATGCCGTTACATTTCATCTCGATGCGCCAAGTAAAGTGCGCCTCTTGCTCGCCAAGAGCGGGGCTATTGCAATAGAGATTAAAGATGCGCCACCTGTTCCGGCCCAACCATGGCTGGTGAAAATTGTTCCGATGGCTGTTGACACTGGCGACTTTCGTTTGAGCCATAAAACGAGCGACCGAGCGTTTTATGACGCGCCGCGGATGGCGCATAATAATGTGGACGAAGTTCTGTTCACCAATAGCCAAGGCTATCTGACCGAGGGCAGCATCACCGCGCTGTTTGTCGAGCGCGAGGGAATTTTGCTGACACCGCGATTGTCCCACGGGTTATTGCCTTCGGTTCTGCGGGGCGAGTTGATTGCCGAAGGTAAGGCGGAGGAAGCCGACCTTAGAGCAGAAGATTTAGGTAGCGGGTTTTTGCTTGGCAATTCGTTGCGCGGTTTGTTTGCAGCACAGCTGATTTCTTAAGCCAGAAATTTTGTTCACGCGGAGACGCGGAGGCGCAGAGAAACAAACTCCGCGCCTCCGCGTGAAAATATCGACATCGCATTGCCGCGCAGGATTGAAATACTTCCTTAAACCTTGCGCAACTTCGGGTGAGTGGTTAGGGACAATCACGCAACTTCATGTCTATTTATTTGCCTAAGAAAGTTTCTTCATGTCTTCCCTCGACCGCCTGTCTTCCGCACTTGGCCGCATTGCGCCGTCTGCTACACTCGCCATGTCGGGCAGGGTGATTGACCTGAAGGCACAGGGCATTGACGTGATCGGACTATCGGCTGGCGAACCCGATTTTGATACCCCCGATTTTGTCAAGGATGCCGCGATTCAAGCGATCCGTGACGGGCAGACCAAATATACCGCCGTCGATGGAACTGCACCATTAAAAGCCGCGATTGCAGCAAAGTTCAAACGCGACAATGGCATCGATTATACGCCGAAGCAGATCACCGTAAACGCAGGTGGTAAGCATACCCTGTTCAATGCGCTTGTTGCGACTGTCGATGCAGGGGATGAGGTTATTATCCCGGCACCTTATTGGGTCAGTTATCCTGATATTGTCCAATTTGCCGGCGGTACTCCTGTTATTGTGATGGCCGGTGCCGCGCAGGACTACAAAATGTTGCCTGAACAGCTTGAGGCCGCGATTACGCCAATGACGCGCTGGTTAATCCTTAATTCGCCGTCCAACCCGACGGGTGCCGCGTATAATGCAGTGGAGCTTGAGGCGCTGGGGCAGGTGCTGATACGCCATCCCCATGTCATGCTTTTGACCGACGATATGTATGAACATATCTGGTATGCGCAGTCGCCCTTTGCGACGATGTTGCAGGTCTGTCCCGAACTCTATGACCGCACACTGACCATGAACGGCGCGTCAAAGGCGTATGCAATGACCGGTTGGCGCATTGGTTATGCTGGGGGTCCCGAATGGCTCATAAAGGCGATAGGCGCGCTGCAATCGCAATCGACCAGCAACCCCTGTTCGATTAGCCAGGCAGCGGTACTTGCCGCTTTAACCGGGCCGCAGGACTTTCTAAAAGAACGTAATGCCAAGTTCAAGGAACGCCGCGATCTGGTTGTAGCGATGCTGAACGATGCACCGGGCCTAAGCTGCCCGACGCCAGAGGGTGCTTTTTATGTGTATCCCGATGCCAGCGGCGTGATGGGTAAGACCACGGCCAAGGGCAAGAAAATCGACACGGACGCCGATCTGATCGACTATTTCCTTGATGATTGGCGAGTCGCGGCGGTGCACGGCGGTGCGTTTGGATTGTCACCGGGCTTCCGGATCAGCTATGCGACATCAAGCGACATACTCAAAGAAGCCTGCACCCGAATCCAGTCGGCTTGTGCAGCACTCATTTAGTCGCAAATCCTGCGTAGAAACGATCTGTTAATCACGATTTAACCGTTGCTGTGCTGTGTCTTTTTTGAGGGAAAAGTAACCAATCAAGGTGTTTTCCCGAACAAGAGCACGAGACGGATAAACCATGAACCGCATTTTGAACTTCGTACGATCAGAACTTTTCCTAAGCATAATAGGGGGCTTTGCCCTTGGCGTTGCAGGAATGGCAGTGGTCAAGCCCGCTAACGCAGGCAGCAATACGGATTTCGAGGCGCGTTCAATTTCAGTGAGTGCACTTGACCATGACGGAAAAATCAAACAGCGCTAAGGCCGCTTTTGCTGCTGCTCTATTAGCGACAATGGGCGTCGCTTATTATGCCCTCCCCGTATTTAGCCCGGCACACGCAGCAGAGGGCATTCGTATCCCTGCACCAGCAGTCAAAATCACCGAAACCGGCAAAACCCAGGTTGCGGTTTTTTCCGGCGGCTGCTTTTGGGGCATTGAGGGCGTGTTTGAACATGTAAAGGGCGTAATCCGAGCGGAATCGGGCTATGCTGGCGGCACCAAGGCAGATGCGGATTATGAGACCGTGAGCAACGGAACGACCGGCCATGCTGAATCTGTGCGCGTGACCTATGATCCATCGGTGGTCAGCTATAATGATCTGCTCCAGATATTCTTTTCCGTAGGCCTCGACCCGACACAGTTGAACCGGCAAGGCCCGGACAGTGGTGCGCAGTATCGCAGTGCTTTATGGCCAGTGACGGCCTCCCAAGTAAATGCAGCGCGTGCCTATCTCGCGCAGCTATCGGCCAAAAGCCCGTGGGGGAAGAAGCCGGTGACAAAACTTGAAAGCGGCATATTCTACCCTGCCGAGGCCTATCATCAGGATTTCATGAAGAAGAACCCGAACCACGGATATATCAGGAGCTGGGATGCGCCCAAGGTTGCGAATTTGAAACGGTTGTTTCCGGAGCGGTATCGATAGTCCCAAATCCGGTCACACAACAGTCTGACGCAGCGCCTTTTCGGTGAAAGCGGCATCGGCCTCCACTGTGCCGACAATGGCAACTGTGCCATCGGCATCGCGTCTGGCAACCAGAATGACAAACTCGTCACCTGAACCTGAAAAGTCGGTCAGATCGCGAACGCGCGCGCTGCGCAAACGGCTACGTGGATCGGTTTGTGCAACGGTAACATGCGCGCCGCTTTCCACTTTCTTTGCGCGACGTTCGGCAGCAACAATAGCTTTTAAGCCACCGGCATAGCCGCTAAGCAATTCAGAAAGCGTGCCCATTGGCACGGCGTTGCGGTGTGCGTAATTGAGCGCGGCTGCAAATTCGGTTAGTCGGGTTTTGTCATAACCTGCACCAAATATCAATTTCACAACCGGCGTCATCGGGGCGCGTTCTTGGATTTTCAAACCTGCATCGACAAGCAGATCGGCATAATCATCGGGATTTCGCTCCGCTACTAACGAGAAATCATAGGCGCGGCCAACGGCTTGATACAAAGCTTCGCGCGTCCGCATATCAGCATCACGTGCCGTGTCCGCACTACTACGTGCGGCAACTAGCCAATCGGAAAGCGAGGAATCTTCATCAGGTGCAGCTTCTTCAAACGCTTCAAATTCTCCACCCAGCATAAGTTCACCGGCGTTATCCAACCCGGCTTCTTCGGCATCGAGCAAACCTGTCGTTGGCCCATCGGCCCACACAGGTACATGTTCCTGTCGCTGTGGAGCAGCCGCTAATGCTTCTTCGACTTCGTTGTTTAGCGCTGCTGCAAAACTGCTATCGGCGACTTCTTTCCAGTTAATTACACCGTAAATGAAATCGATAGTGTCGTCGTCTGATGAATAAGGAAGCAGAATGCCGCGATACATGATGTTTAGGTCGCGGTCATTGACGAATTCAGCCTCAAAGCCAATAGGCGCACGGTTGGCAATAATTTGCAAATAATGGTCGGTAATACGCGACAGCAATGAACGGGCGGGAACCTGATCGAGGTAAGAGATATCTTCATCAAGACCACACTCGATACGCAATTCTTCGCCAAGATATTGAATAGACGGGTTTTCTACGCCTGAAGTGAAGTCTAGCAAGACGCTAAACCCCTTGAAATCATCCACAGCTTCTGGATCAAGTTCTTCAATACATGGATAATTTTTTCCGTCCAGCTGATCGGTCCAGAAATTATAGGCACGCACCTGCATCCGGCGTTCATCGGTCGAAACCATGAGCGGCGCTTCTATAGCCGCATCTTCAACCACCTCTTCGGTATCATAAGAGATATAGCCCGTTTCTTGAGGGTCATTATCTGCGCTGAAAGGATCAAATCCCTTTAGATTATCCATATTCTGGTCCCGTTGTTAGTGGTCGCTCTTGAAACGCCAACAACAGGTTATTGCCTGTATATGGTTAAGATCGCGTAAACTTCTGCCTTACTTCAGCATTTGCAACGCAGCTTTGTGCAGAGAAAACCGGGTCGTGCTGACATTCAGGATTGAACTCGCAAAATAGGGTTTTGTCATTCGGTTATGCTTTGAATGTCAACACTACCTAGGTCATAATATTCCGAATAATCATTGCAATGTAGGATTTACCCTGCAAGCAATCTGCCACGAAATCGCTAACCTGCCTTGGCTGTGGGCATCGTCATCAGCCCGCTCTAAAAAACGCAATAAGGTCGTAACCTTGTGCAACCTTTCGGTTATGAGATAAGGGTTAGCGTACGGTCACAAACTTACCCACACTGCGCCCGGTGAAGTAATTTCTGGTCAGCCAGGACTAACGCCATCATCGCTTCAACAACAGGCGCACCCCTGATCCCGACACACGGGTCGTGGCGGCCTTTGGTGACGATCTCGGTTGCATCCCCGTCCTTGGTAATCGTTTCCACGGGCGTGAGTATGGACGATGTCGGCTTGAACGCCACGCGCACTAGAACCGGTTGCCCGGTCGATATCCCCCCTGCAATCCCGCCTGCA
Source organism: Sphingomonadales bacterium (assembly GCA_043760355.1). Lineage (GTDB taxonomy): Bacteria > Pseudomonadota > Alphaproteobacteria > Sphingomonadales > Sphingomonadaceae > Sphingorhabdus_B. The sequence goes on along the minus strand of JAYUPC010000008.1, from coordinate 14,438 downwards.
TTATTGGCGAGGAATTCGGGCCGGTTGCTGCCCTCCCCGCCTGGTCGCATCCGGTCTGCATTTTCCTCACCTGAAAGCCGTGCTGCGTCAAAGCCTGCGCCGATTTCAACGCCCTTAACGGCATTGATGCTCATCATCGCGGCGGCAAGTTCGCCGTCGAGCTTGGCATATATAGGCGCGCCCCAGCCCGGCGGTACGCCGGTTGCAACGCATTCGATCACAGCCCCCAAAGACGATCCCGCCTTACGCGCTTCATCGACCAGTTTTTCCCAGCGCCCTGCTGCCACTTCATCGGGGCAAAAGAACGGATTTTTATCGATCTGGTCATATTCAAAATTATCGCGGTTGATCGCGTCACCACCGATTTCGGCGACATAAGCAGTCAAATGCACTTCGGGAATTACCAACCGGGCAACCCCGCCTGCCGCGACCCGTGCCGCTGTCTCGCGTGCCGAGCTTCGCCCGCCGCCACGATAGTCGCGAAAACCATATTTCGCATCATACGCATAATCGGCATGACCGGGGCGATAGGCTTTGGCGACATCGCCGTAATCTTTTGACCGTTGATCGACATTTTCAATCATCAGCGAAATCGGCGTGCCCGTGGTACGCCCTTCAAACACTCCGGAAAGAATGCGGACTGCATCGGGTTCCTGCCGCTGTGTGGTAAAGCGCGAGGTGCCGGGGCGACGTTTATCAAGGAAAGGCTGGAGATCGGCTTCGGAAAGCGGGAGGCCAGGAGGGCAGCCGTCAACTACTGCGCCCAATGCAGGACCGTGGCTTTCCCCCCAAGTAGAGAAGCGGAATACGCGGCCAAAGGTGTTGAAACTCATATCCGCCCGTTACTACTCATAAATTTCCTGTCCATAAATTCGATGCGGTTGCCAAAAGGGTCATGGGTGAAGAAACGGAAGCGTCCCTCAACAACCGTATCATCATATGTCTTGTAGCCCGCCTTTTCCAGCCGCGCACGCAATTCGTCAAGCTTTCCGGTGTTAAGCGCGACATGCGCCTTCAAAGCAGGGCGGAAATCCGCATCCACGCCGAGATGGATTTGCCGGTCGCCCGCAGCGAACCAACAGCCGCCCCGTACTATCATATCCACCGGTTTGGGAAGCTCTGATAGCCCAAGCAATTCTCCAAAAAACGCTCGTCCAATATCCTCGCCTTCCTTTGGAATGGCGATTTGAACATAGTCAATCTCGAAGCCAAAACTCAATCTGACTTCTCCTCTGCCTTACGCACCCGGGCCGCGCGGTAACGGATTTGCTCTTTACCGATCCAGGTGCGAACGGCGCGAGACAGGATCAAAACAACAGTCACAGCTAACAACCGCGCTGCATGCGGATGGCCATAATCCGCACCGAACCGCTCCCCCAAAACAAAAGCTGCGACTATCGCTACAAAACTGACCATCGATACAAAGGCATCAAGAACCGGAGGCAACCCTTCCCAATACCGCCGTGCGTGCAGATAGCCGTAGACACCAATCGCAAAGGTGCACGAGCCAAACAGCGCGAAAAGGGCGGGGCTATAAGAGAGCAATGTCAGGCGCATCCTCTTGTTTCATGCCAACGGTATGGTATCCCGCATCGACATGGTGGGTTTCGCCAGTGACGCCCGATGACAGATCTGACAGGAAATAGAGCGCCGATGCGCCGACATCATCAATGTTGACATTGCGGCGCAGCGGCGAGTTCACTTCGTTCCATTTCAGGATATACCGGAAATCGCCGATGCCCGATGCGGCCAAAGTCTTAATCGGTCCAGCCGAAATCGCGTTTACACGAATGCCATCCGGGCCGACGTCGTTAGCAAGATATTTGACTGAAGCCTCCAATGCTGCCTTGGCCACACCCATAACATTGTAATGCGGGACAACCTTCTCCGCGCCATAATAGCTAAGCGTCAACATCGATCCGCCGCCTTTGCCGGTTTCTGGATCGAAAGGCACCATCATTGCCGCTGCACGTTTGGCGACTGCGGTAAAGCTGTAGACGCTGATGTTCATCGTCATCAAAAAGTCATCAAGGCCAACGTCGAAATATTTGCCGCGCAATGCTTCTTTATTGGTAAACCCAATGGCATGAACGACAAAGTCAATCGTTGGCCAGCGCGACACGAGTGTTTCAAACGCGGCGTCCAGATTGGCCATATCGGATACATCACAATTAATCAGAAAATCGCACCCCAGTTGCTCGGCAAGGGGGCGGACGCGCTTTTCCATGACTTCCCCCTGATAGCTGATGGCGAGTTCAGCGCCTTCGGCCTGCAAACGCTTGGCAATGCCCCAGGCAAGCGATTTGTCATTGGCCAGGCCCATGATAAGGCCACGTTTTCCTGCCATTAATTGTGTCATATGCGGGGTCGCTCCGTCAAATCAGTCTGTATCACTGTCCCTTAATCCATTTCCACCAGCATTGGCTAGGGCCGCGTTCAATTGTGCGCCGCTGACCATACCAAGACCGATCAGATAGAAAAAGATCAGCGCCACCATAACACCGGCGATGCTGCCATAGGTCAGGTCATAATTGGCCACGCTGCCAAGGAACAATGGCAAGGTCGCCGTGCACCCCAACCACCACAAGCTGACCAAAGCAGCGCCGGGCCATTTGGGATAGGCCCTGCTGCGATACGTGCGCGGTGTGAGACCCCGGAACACGGTATATATGGAGATGAACAAGGCAAGGAACGGAACGATCCGGCCCCAGGCAAAATAGCCAGCGGCATGTTCAGCAGCCGGGATGAAGCGATAGACCAGCTCCTCAATCCCCGCGATCAGCACCTGTGCGCTAAACGCGATCATTGCGAGGATGACGCCGCCGATAATCGCAATCAACGAACCGAGCCGGTATTCCCAGAAATAGCGTTGCCGCTCAGTCCCGTATGCGCTGTTCAGAACATCCCGGAACGATTCGATCAGGCTTGCGGTAGTCCACAAGCTGACAATCGCGCTCAACCATAAAACCGGCCCCGACCGCGCCTGCATCGCGCTTTCCACCGGACCTTTTAGCGCAGACGCGACGCCGGGCGGTACCGTTTGGAAAAATGCCTCGATCAAAGCCAGTCCCGATTGCGTTTGCCCCAGGGCCCCGGCAATTGCGGCGGCAACAATGCAAAAAGCAAAGAGCGCGACGAGCGAGAGATAGGCGAAATTACCAGATTGGACAAACCCCTCGCTATAGACACCAACGACGGTGCGCCGGACGACTTCTACGGCTTTGCGGGTGATATCAAGATGATGGAACCATTCCGCCTCACTCTCGTCTTTTGGTACCTCAGCCCCTTGATGCGCGCGTGCTTCAGGCGATAGGGGGGAGTGTTCAGACACCTAGTGTCGCACGTATGTTGTCGTCATCTGACAACATTTCTGCAAGCTTTGCCCGTTCCGCAAGGTCGCTTGGCAAATGGATCATCAGGCTGACCAATTGGTCACCGCGCTCGCCCGTTTTGCCAGTAAAGCCCCGCCCCTTGATCCGCAATGTCGCGCCAGAATTGGTGCCTGCCGGCACCGTCAGCATCACCGCGCCATCCACTGTAGGAACCTTTATCTTGCCGCCGTTCAACGCTTCTTTAAGCGTAACCGGCAAGTCTAGCCGGATATGATCGCTGTCACGGACATAATAGGGATGCTTGCCAAGCTTGAGCGAGACCATCGCATCGCCATTGCCACCTGGTCCGGGATGGCCTTTGCCCGGTATGCGGATTTGCGTGCTGGCAATCACTCCTTTGGGTAGCTTGAATTCAACAGTTTTACCGTCATTTAAGACTAGCCTTTGCGGTACTAATGTCGCGGCATCGGTGAAGGAGACCAAATGTTGATAGGCAATATTTGCACCCTTGGGCGGGGGAGCATGCTGAGGGCGCGGACCTCCTTGCGCACCAGCGCGCTGCTGCTGTCCGCCTCCGCTGCCGAATATACCTTCGAAAATGTCACCTAAATCTACGCCGCCGCTGCCAAAGTCGAATCCACCACCGCCCGGCGCTCCGCCAGCTCGTCCGCCGCCAAAACCGCCCGCACCAAAGGGCGAACGCGGATTGCCCTGATCGTCAATTTCTCCGCGATCAAAGGCTCCCCGCTTTTTAGGATCAGACAGAAGATCATACGCCTGCGTCACTTGTGAAAAGCGTTCGGTCGCTTTGGGATTGTCTTTATTCTTGTCAGGATGCAGTTCTTTGGCAAGCTTTCGATAGGCGGTTTTAATCGCCTTTTCATCCGCCCCTTTGGAAACGCCCAGTAATGAATATGGATCGGCCATTTTTGCCCTGTGTTAAGTCTATACTACACTATCTAAATGGTGCTCTCTTGGTTTCAAGTCAATGCGGAACAAGTCCATTTTCTTGAGGTCGCCCAATAAATTGCCGCAAAATCAGATACACTAACAGCCCGATAGGTCCGAACATAAGGGTCAGGAACAGCAAGGGTATCTGGATCAGCCGGCGTATCCCGCGCCGGTCGGCATTACGCGACACCCAAGTTCCAACGAACAGGTCGAACGCCAGATAATGGATCCAGCCTATCGTTGTCCCGCCTTTGCTATCGAACAGAGCCATGACACCGGCAAGCGTATTGAAATCAGGCGAACCACCTGCGGCCCCGGAAGGTGCGCCTGCATCGATCATCCCGGCCATCATCGGGATAATCAACACGGTGTAGGTCAAAGCGAGCAGCCCGCAGCCAACATAAAACAGCCAAGGCAAAACCTTATCCCGCGCCGGTGCAAAGGCCAGTACCAACCAGCAAACAAGTGCAAAACGGTTAGCGCTTGTAAAAATAAGCTCCCAATCCATTGCCATAATGCCCATTCCCTCTTTAGTCTTTGTGCAGTCTAGCCTATCGCAGCGATATGGAAAGAGCCGATCCCTATGTTTTGTTCGATGACTGGTTTGCGCAGGCGCAGGCGAGTGAGCCCAATGATCCAAATGCCATGGCCATTGCAACTGTTGATGGACTAGGTCGCCCGTCCGCGCGCATGGTCTTGTTAAAAGGACATGGGCCAGAGCTTGAGGGTAAAGGTGGGTTTATTTTCTACACCAATCTGGAAGGCCGCAAGGCACAAGATCTGGGGGTGAACCCTAATGTCGCCCTTTTGTTTCACTGGAAAAGTCTCCGCCGCCAAATCCGTATCGAAGGTCCGGTTGCGCGGGTAAAGGATGCAACAGCCGATGCCTATTTCGCCACTAGGTCGCGCAATTCGCAACTTGGCGCATGGGCATCGGAGCAATCTAGGCCGCTTGCTGACCGCGAAACATTTGAGGCGCGCTTTGCCGAAATGGAAAAGCGCTTTGATGGGCAGGATGTCCCGCGTCCGCAGCATTGGTCCGGGCATATCGTAACACCTGCTGCTATCGAATTCTGGCAAGACCGCGAATTCCGTCTGCATGAACGCTGGCTCTATACCCGTGATGGCGACGGTTGGAGCACCGGAATGCTGTATCCATGAGCGGAGTGCATGCACATTCACACGGCACATTGACGGCGCGCGCAGCTATGGCGAGTGTCAGCATGGCTCTGTTCCTGCTTATTATTAAAGTTTATGCGTCGGTTGAAACCGGCTCGGTCGCGATGCTTGGGTCGCTTGCCGATACCGGCCTTGATTTCATCGCTTCGCTCGTCACCCTATTCAGTGTCCGCTACGCTGCGATGCCAGCTGACAATGACCACCGGTTCGGACACGGCAAGGCAGAGGCGCTTTCTGCCCTGTTTCAGGTCATGCTGATCGCCGTTTCCGCGGTTGCCATTGCGTGGCGCGCGGTCGAGCGACTCTCAAGCGGGGCGCAAACCGCAAACCCCGAATATGGCATCGGCGTATCGCTGATCGCCATTGTCACTACCTTTGCCCTGCTTGCCTATCAGCGGATGGTGGTTAAGCGCACCGGATCAGTCGCGATCCATGCCGATCACGTCCATTACCAGACCGACTTGCTGCTCAACATCGCGGTCATTGTCGCTATTGTTCTTGATACCATTTTGCATATCAAGGGCGCGGATGCCGCATTTGGCCTGATTATCGCCGCCTGGCTTCTTTGGGGTGCATGGCGCGCCATGAGCATGGCGATTGATCAACTGCTCGACCGCGAATGGCCCGAAGATAAAAAAGCCCGCTTTTTAGAGGTCGCTTCGCGCCATCCGCAGCTAAAGGAAATCCACGACTTCCGGTCGCGTTCCAGCGGGATGCACGATTTCTGCCAGTTTCATGTGCTTGTTGACCCCGAAATGACCCTTAAAGCCGCGCATGACGTAATGGACGAGGTCGAGGCCGAACTGATGCGTGAATTCCCCGGGGTCGAGGTACTTATCCATCCTGAGCCAGAAGGGCACGAAGACGATACCAGCTTTCTGGTTCAGCAAGCGACGCATGACCATGGGCATCACTGAAGTCTAGTACCTTACGCAAAACAGCCATTATACCCACAGAGCCATTTTAAGGCATGCCACAGCGCATCGATACTCTTTTGGCTACATGGTGGCCGGTAGCATCATTTCTAGCCTGTAAGGTGCCTTCAAAGAGTAAATGGAGCCTATCTGGTTATATATACGCCATCCCCTCAATACAATTAACGCACACTCCGCCAATGTGGATATCTCTGCCATCAACCCGCACCTGCACATATCCGTCACGTTCCATCGCAGCACCCTGACGTGCGGTATAAGAGGACCCGTCCTTAATAACGCCGCGCAACAAACGGTATGCCGCAACCGCGCCGTTACCACTGCCGCATACCGGGTCTTCGATAAGGCCGTCCGCAGGAGCAAAGGACCGGACAATAATATCGCTACCGTCTTCGGCAAATACAGTAACGCCGGTTGTATGGGTCGCCAGATTATACGCGCCGATGGCATTCAGATCGGGAACGAGTTCAGCTACAGCCTGCGCCGAAACCATCTGGGCAATCACCCAGTGTGGTCCGACATCGATTATAACCGGTGCATCCTTGATAACCGCTGCCCCGCCAAGTGCGGCAATGATGACATCGGCATCGGATGCAGGAAATTGCGAATATCGTGGCAAACGGAACGACAAGCCAGCTGTGCGCCAGTTACCGGGTACAGTTAATTCAACAAGTCCGACCGCGCATTCCTGCACCAGCTTTCCGTTCTTTGCGTGCGCAAGTCCAAACTCTAGAACCGCAAATGCTGTTCCGAGTGTCGGATGCCCGGCAAAGGGTAGCTCGCTTTTCGGTGTCCAGATACGCACCGCATAATCCGCGCCTTTTTGGGTTGGCGGTGTGACAAAAGTTGTTTCGGACAAGTTGGTCCAATTGGCAAAACGCTGCATCTCTGCATCGCTTAACCCCGCACCATCCAGCACAACCGCCACCGGATTGCCAAGCAATGGTACTGCTGTAAAAACATCCACCTGTTTGAAGGGGCGATTGGATGGCATGATCTTCTTATGCTTTCAAATACTGCACCGCAGTCTTGCAGCGCACAGTTAATCTGCCATACAGATAGCATTGCCTATCGGCAAATATCCGTTTCTTTTGGAGTTTTAATATGCATGTTTTGAAAGCCGGTTTCGCCGGTTCCTTATTGGCTTTGTCACCCGCAGTTATGGCGCAAGACGCGCCGCCTGCGCAAAGTGGACCGACAGTTGAACAGATTTTCCAATTTCTAGACGCTGATCAGGATGGCTTCCTTCAGAAGAGCGAAGCGCAAGGTCCGCTTGCCGAACATTTTGACATGATCGATGCCGACAAAGACAGTAAGGTGTCGCCCGACGAAGTGCGCGCGGCAATGGCAATGCGCGATAAAATGCGGGCCGAGGGCGGGCAACCAACAGAACCGAAATAGTCCGAATTGAAATAGAGGCGTCAGTCGACAACGGGCTGCGTGAACCTTGTCGATTGATGGTCGACAAGGTTCACGTCTATTCCCAAATCGAAACTTGGCACATATATCGGTTGTTTAAGTGATACGGGTATGTTGCGGATCAACCCGGCGTTGCTCGTATTTTTGGGACTTACCGGATCAGTCCGCAGCTAAGCGTTACCCAATCGCTGCTTTCTTAATTACACCCGGCGTACGCGGGGGCTCGCCCACGGGAAGCGCATCAACATGCTCCATACCCGAAATCACATTTCCCCATGCGGTATATTGCTTGTCGAGAAAGCTTGCATCATCAAGGCAGATGAAGAACTGGCTGTTTGCGCTGTTCGGGCTGCTGCTACGCGCCATGGAACATACTCCGCGCTGGTGTGATTCCGCGTTGAATTCTGCTGGCAGGTCGGGCTTTTTCGATCCGCCCATGCCGGTGCCATTGGGGCATCCGCCCTGCGCCATGAAGCCAGGGATCACGCGGTGAAATATGATACCGTCATAAAATCCTTCACCCGCCAATTCCTTGATACGTTCCACATGCAAAGGTGCGAGATCGGGGCGCAGGCGGATAACAACATCGCCGGTGTCTAGGGTAAGGGTAAGTGTTTCGTCGGCCATGTCTTTGGTCCTTTTTGGTTGAAATGTCGGGCTGGCCAATAGGCGAACAATTGGCAGAGCGAAAGCCCTTTATGGGTTGGCTTTCGCAGCCCACGCGCTTAGTAGGGCAGAATATGCAGACATCATACGGGAGGCGAACATGACAAGCGATATCGCCGACCCCAATCTGACCGAAACTGAAGTTCCTGAGATTTTGGAAACGCTGGACGAAGATAACCGTCTGACGCGTGATTTTGTTAATCGCGTATTGGATGCAATCGAGGAAGGCGATCTTGCTACAGCCAATCGCTTGGTCGAGCCGCTCCACGAAGCCGATATTGCCGATCTGTTCGAGCTAACCCCGTCGGACAAGCGCGGTGCGCTTGCCATTGGCCTTGGCGACTTGATGAGCGCCGAGGTGCTGGCCGAGGTCAATGACTATGTCCGTGAGGATATTATCGACGCCCTACCCGCTGGCCAGCTTGCCGATCTTGCCGGACAGCTTGATACCGATGACGCGGTCGCGATTATCGAGGATATGGAAGAGGACGAGCAGCAAGCCGTTCTCGCCGAACTCGATCCCGAAGACCGGGCGGCGATTGAGGATGCACTGTCTTATCCAGACGAATCCGCCGGGCGCATCATGCAACGCGATCTGGTCGCAGTGCCCGAACATATGAGCGTAGGGCAGCTGATCGACTATCTGCGCGATAACCCGGATTTAACGCAGGATTTCTGGGAAATATTTGTCGTTGATCCTACGCATAAGCCCATTGGCACCTGCCGCCTCAGCTGGATCATGCGCAGCCAACGCACTGTGCCGGTCAGCGACGTGATGAACCGTGAACAAACGTTGATCCCGGTTGATATGGATCAGGAAGAGGTTGCGCGGCGTTTCCAGAAATACGCCCTGATTTCCGCTGCTGTCGTTGATGACGCAGGCCGCTTGGTCGGCGTTATCACTGCCGATGATATCGTCCACATCATTCAGGAAGAAGCCGATGAAGATATCCTGCGCCTGTCTGGTGCAGGTGACGGCGACATTAACGAACCGATTAGTGACAGTTACAAAGCGCGTGTCCGATGGCTAATCGCCAATCTCGGCACCGCGATGGTTGCGTCGTTCATCATATCACGCTTTGGGGCCGCCATTGAATCAATGGTTGCGCTTGCCGTATTGATGCCGATAGTCGCCTCGATCGGTGGCAATGCCGGGACGCAGACGTTGGCCGTTACCGTGCGCGCACTTGCCGCAAACCAGTTGACGCAGTCCAATACCGTGCGGTCCATATGGCGTGAGATCCGCGTTGCCGTGCTGATCGGAGCGACGATTGCCGTAATCGCAGCGATTGGTGCGGGATTGTTTTACCAAAACTGGGTGCTCGCCGGAGTGATTGCGGCGGCTATATTGTGCAACATAACTCTCGCCGGTTTGTCCGGTGTCGCCATTCCGGTTCTGCTTGACCGGCTCGATCAGGACCCGGCGGTTTCGAGTTCGATCTTTGTAACGATGATAACCGATTCGATGGGCTTCCTGATTTTTCTGGGCCTTGCGGTGTTCAGCGGGTTGGCGGCATAATCTGCTATGCCGTTGAATATGACGAAGATTGCGTTTCAGGCCGAAAGCCCCGCCACGCTGCGCCGTTGGTTGGAGTCACAGGCAGGTAATCCATTTGGCGAACCGCGCCTCACCACCCGCTATCTGCCCAAGCGCATTGAGGAAATGACCGGCGGATCGCTATATTGGATCCACGGCCATGCGCTTGTCGGCCGCAGCCCGATACGCGGCTTTATGGAAAACGGTAGCGGGCGGTATTGGATCAGATTAGAGCCTGTTCTCATTTCTGTCCGGTCCATCCCCAAACGCGCACATCAGGGTTGGCGGTATCTGGAAGAAGCCAATGCCCCGCCCGATCTGAATAGCGCCGAAGCCGATGGCCGCGATGAAATGTCGGCCAAGATGCTTGGCGATTTGATGAAAATGGGGCTGGTTTAAGACGTCAATAACGATTTCGTGATTATGAGTGATAAGGATGTGGGGACGCAATAATGACCGATAAAGTGCCAGTAGCAGTGACCACAGAAATCACCCGAGAACCCGTCCGTCCTTTCCCCGGAATTTGGGCAAGTATCGCCTGGATCATATTGTTCTTTGTACTGCAGATCGTTGGTGCTGCAGCTGCGGTCACAATAGTGATAGTACAGCGGGCTCTGGCGGGTGAAGATATGGCCGCGATAAAGCCGGAAAACCTTATGGCGAGCATTGGCGGCGCTCCAATTATCTGGTCGCTTGTCGGTTCGAGTTTGCTCACACTGTTCTTGCTCTGGCTGTATCTGCGCCGTAAAAGCCGCGCTGCTGCGATCGATCTTGACCGTTGGAGCCGGTTGAGTTTGAAAAAAACGCTGTTGTTGTCGGCAGGATGCGTCGGCTTCGCGCTTGCGTTTAATTATGGCTATACGGAATATGTCATTCCCGGCGTCGAGATGCAGGGTGATTTGCGCCGCCTGTTTGAATCGATCCCGAAAACTCTTGCCAACAATGTCATGCTGTTTGTCACTATTGCGATATTGGCGCCGCTGACCGAAGAACTGCTATTCCGCGGGCTCCTCCAAAAAAGCCTTTCGCACCGGATGCCACAGATTGCAGCGGTCCTATTAGCAGCTGCTATTTTTGCGGCGATCCATCTTGATTTATATGCATTTCCTGCGCTGTTCGTGATGGGCGGGGTATTTGGCTATTTGTATTACCGAACCGGATCGCTCAAGGTGAGCATCCTGCTGCACATGATAAACAATGGTGCCGCATTGATACTGAGCTGGATATTTCCGGGTTAATTAACGCGCACTTTTCTCCAGCACCTTGCTAATCACATCGGCAAATACCTCGGCACTTTGCGCGCCGGGGACCATGAAGTGCTGGTTAAAGATGATCGCCGGAACACCTGTTATATTCTGATCGCGCCAATGCGCCTGCTCGCTCCGGACCTGTTGGGTTAAGGCTTTGTCAGCAATCCAGGCTTTGCACGCGGCAGGATCAAGATCGACCGACTGTGCCACGTCGAACAAAACATCTTCGTCGCTCACATCGCGGTCATCCTGAAAATAGGCCTTGAACAGCGCCAGTTTCAACTCGGTCTGTTTGCGCCAGCCATATTGGTGGCCAGCCACGCTCAACAATTTGTGCGCGGCAAATGTGTTATAAATCCGGCGCCCTTTGGTATCGCTAAAGGCAAAGCCGAGCCCGTTTCCGATATCGGCAAGTCGTTGCCGGTTGGATTGGCTTTGTTCGGGCGTGCTGCCATATTTCTGTTTAATGTGTTCCCCGATATCTTGCCCTTCGGGCACCATTTGCGGGTTCAGTTCAAAAGGATGCCACCAAAATTCTGCCTCGATATTCGGATCGAGTGAGGCCAAAGCTTTTTCGACCTGCTTATAGCCAATAATACACCACGGGCAGACGACATCTGAAACGATATCGATCCGCAGAGGTGTTGCGCCGCTCACTCCGCTACCCATGCTTTTAGCAAACTATGCGCAATCGCAAAGGGGGGTGGCGCATTGAAACGGCGATCCTTGTCACCGGCAATCGATGCTCTGGCTTCCTCCTTGGTTACCCACATCGCGTCCTCCAATTCATTGGTGTCAAGCGTGATGGCATCGTCGTGCGCCTGCGCTACACAAGCGATCATCAACTGTGACCCGCCAAAGGGCCAAGGCTGGCTGATGACATAACGGACGGCTCCGCAATCAACGCCTGCTTCCTCCTTAATCTCACGCCGCACCGCTTCTTCGATACTTTCGCCCGGCTCCAAGAATCCGGCGAGTGCGGAGTAGTTTCCAACCGGGAAACGCGATTGTCGCCCAAGCAGAGCCTTGCCCTCATATTCGGCAAGCATGATTACCACAGGGTCAGTACGCGGGAAATGTTCGACACTGCAATTGTCGCACTTCCGGCCCCATCCAGCCCGAAAAAGCGTCGTTCCATTTCCGCAAACACCGCAAAACCGGTGCTTGTTATGCCATTCGATCAGGCTGCGTGCGGTGCCATAGATTGCGGCGTCCCCGGCTGGTAATATGCTGAGTGCGCGCCATACAGCTGGTGAGCGAAACGCATTGCCCTCGCCGCCCTGTACCACGGGAACGAAATGCGGTTTATCCCCCGAAAGGCCGAGCAGGATCAGTTCGGCATCCTCGGTTATGTCGGCAAGCGAGCCCCAATGCAGTCCGCCTTCCGAAGCAATCACCGGGTCAAGCCCGTCAAGCCCCAAAACCCGCGCGCGCCAATCGGTTAGCAATACGCCATAAGCTGCCGCATCGCTGCGGATATGGTCAACGCGGTCGAGTGGTGATCCTGTGAAGCCGGGGCTCATATCCTTACACTCATTTCTTTTTGGTTTTGGTTTTGCCTTTACCGCCCGGCGCACCAAGATCGGCATAGACCCATTTGGGAAATTCGGCTTGGAAGTCCTGCGCGCCAGAGGGCATATATTGTATCATACCGACGGCGCGGAATTTGCGTTTGGTGTCGACAAATGCATTGGTCCCTGCAGCCCCGCCCCAGCCATATGTTCCAGTCTGGTCGCCCAGCCCAACCCGGCCGCCTGCGCCAAAACCGGCACCTGCGGCAAATGTTCCTGCCATATCGATACCCTTCGGAAGCAGGTTGGACATCCCAAGGGCGGCGGTTGCAGGCGCCATAATGCGCACACCGTTAAGCGTACCGCCACCAAGCAACATAGTCAAAAACCGGTCATAATCATGTGAGGATGATACCAGCCCTGCGCCACCAAAGGCAAAAGCGGGTTTATCAAGATACACGCTGCTTGCCGCTGGATCGATAGGCAGAAGCCGGTCCCCTAAAACACCGTAGTTGGTCGTGAACCGCTTAACCTCGGACTGTGGTACTTGGAAAAAGCTGCTATTCATTTGTAGCGGTTCAAAAATGCGCGCCTTCAAAAATGCGCCGAATTCCATGCCCGATAGGACTTCTATCACGCGCCCCATTAGATCAAGGCTGATCGAATAACTCCATTTGGTACCAGGTTCTGCGATCAGTGGAAGTTTGGCCAGACGTTCGGAAAAGGTTTTAAGGTCGGGCGTTGGTGCACCGCCTTCAAATCCGGGGATAGGAAATCGGCTGACAGCCCCGGGGGTAATACCGTTATCCATATAGGCCTTTAACAGCGGCCCTTTTGTGATAATCGAATATCCAAGTCCGGCAGTGTGTGTAAGCAAATGCCGGATCGTAATCTCGGTCTTCGCAGGCACGGCATCAAGGTTTTTGGTGCCATCAACCAACACGGTCATATTCTTGAATTCAGGTAGGAAATCTGAAATTGGTTGGTCTAGCTTCATCTTCCCTTCACCAATCAGGATCATCGCTGCCATACCCGTAATCGGCTTTGTCATCGAATAGATGCGGAACAAGCTATCGGTATCTACCGATGTCTTACTATCGAATGCCAAAGTACCGCCTGACAGAACATCGGCTGCTGCAAATCCGCGCCCGATCGACACCACAATGCCTGCTGCCTTCTTGCTCGCCAGATAGCTGTCAATTTTGCCCTGCAATATCGGGTACTGCGCATTCGCCAATGCCCAGATAGGTTGTGGCACAAAAGCAGCCAAAGCCCCCAAGCCCGCCATGCTGATAAAGCCGCGGCGATCAACGGCTGCTTGTCCAAAATTCTGCTGTTCCATGGTCATCCTCTCCCGAATGTTATTTGGCCGCTATTACGGCTTTTGCTACTTTATAGAATAAGGTCGGCAACCCTGCCTTGTCGAGCGAATTCACCTGCCAATATGCGCCTTGGCCCTGCATGTCCAAAGCATCTGGCCCTGACGTAACGGCAATATCCAGTGTCAGGGTAAAATGGGTGAACACATGCTGCACCATTGTATCAAGCATAGCCCAATCAGCGGCAAAAGGCGGCACCGAGTCGCCATCTGCTCCTGCACGCCACCGATCATCTGGAAGTGCGCGCATTCCCCCTAACATGCCCTTATCTTGACGAGTAAC
>JAYUPC010000007.1:0-6928 GCA_043760355.1 Sphingomonadales bacterium | reverse complement strand
CAACCCACAGTTCAATATTCTGCCCGCAGTGATGTTGTTCGCCATTTTCCTGATTTTCGCCGTAACTGAAGAAATGGGCTGGACCGGCTTCGCTCTCGGCCCAATTCAGACGCGCGTCGGCGCAATCCCCGCCGGGCTACTGATTGGTGCAATCTGGGCCGTTTGGCATTATCCCGCGCTTTTACAGGCCCACCGGTCAGGCGTCTGGATCGCATGGTGGACCTTGGGGACCATCTTCCTTCGCCTTTTTATGGTCTGGCTGTTTAACGCGACTGGTGGAAGTGTGTTTGCCGTGGTTGTGGTGCACGCGACCAATAATCTATGCTGGCAGCTTTTCCCGATCCAAGGTTCCTGGTGGGACCCTCGGATCAATGGCGTGATCATGGGGAGTGTAGCCTTCATCGTAATTTTGACGTCGATCTTTAGAAAAGGTCAGGATCGGCACCGCTCCAGTTCGAAGGTTGATCGTTGAACCGGGGCATCTCAATCATTTCGGCAATTGTTGCCACACTCGGGGTGTCAGCGGGCTTGGTTTGGTTCACCGGCTTACCTTTAAGCAGAGTGCCCCCTCCGACATCGGGCATGGTTGGCGCGCTTAGCGATACGGCCACTGATTCCGCGCGGAGGGAGTTTTTCGCGGAAACCGGGTCGCGCTCTGTGCCTTTTCAGATTCTTTATCCTGCTTCAACGGGGGCGCGCGCTGTCCCTTATGTCCCAGATGCCGAACCCGTGGTCGCGGCTCTCAGGCGCAATGGTGGGCGGCTAGGATCAGCGCTCGCCAGGATCGGAAAAATTACGGCACCGTGGACCGCAGGTGCCCGTCCTCGCACTGACGGTCCATTTCCGGTGGTGCTCTATCTGCCCGGTGTGACTGGCTACATGGAAATGAGCAGTTTCCAGACCGCAGCACTTGCGGCAGATGGATTCATAGTCGTTACGTTGAATCAGCCGGGTAATGTGGCGGCTGCGCTGTTGCCGGATGGCCGCGTTATCTTAGGTATGTCGCGAGACGAGGCCGTAGGATTGATTGCGCCGTCCTATCGATCCTCGCCTTTGCCGCCGTCAGTAGCGGCCCGTCTCATGCCTGAGAAAAGCATCATTCCTTATCTTGCCGCCGATGTTCCGGCGGTCATTGATCGATTGGCCGCGATTAACGCCGACCCGCGCCATCCGCTTTATGGTCTGCTCGACCTTGAGAGAATCGGAGTCATGGGCGTATCCCTCGGCGCGATCGTAACCGCGCAGGCATGTCAGAGCTACGACCAAGTCAAAGCCTGTTTGATGCTGGATGCACCAGTGCCTTTTGCAGTGGCTAATACTGGATTAAACCAACCCGCTTTGTGGCTCACCCGACCAGCCGCCGACCAGCGCGCTGAACGTGCTGCCTCCGGTGGCTGGCCCGAATATGAGATTGCGGCACAAGCTGAGAGTATCGCGCGCGCCGCATCCAACAGCCGCGAAGCACGTGTGGTTTACTTGCATGGACTATTTCATGTTGATTTCACTGACGTGCCGACGATTCAACCCGTTGTCGGATGGACAGGCATGGCGGGACCGGTAGGCACATCCCATGCACACCGCGAAATCGTGTCGCTGACCATAAATTTCTTCCGACAAATGAAGACCTCTCGCAATTAAACGGGGCGGCGAAGCCGCCCCGTTGGATGATCAGTCCTGCATATCGTCCTCGACGGTCTTAGGTTTGGCTTTGGCGAGGATCGCAAAGCCGTCCGCGATCAGGTCAACCGAGTATTGGGTGTGACCGTCAACCTTGTATTTCGATTGGCCGATGCGCCCGGTGATGCGGACAAGATCGCCGATTGTGGCGTTGGTGAGCCGGTCGCGCATCTTGTCAAACAGGGTGATGCGGTGCCATTGCGGATCGGACTTCCACGTCTCGCCTTCGCGGCGGTTGTAGTTGGTGGCAACCGAAATGTGGGTGACCTTCTTGGCGGCGTCGATCCTGCCGAGCCGTCCGATGATGTGAAATTCGACGATGTTCTGCACTGCCTGTCTCCTGATCGTGTCAGGCGAAATGTCCTGACGGACATTAAAGGGCCGCGCCCCGCCTGCGCGCCAGCCAAAAAACGGAGGCTCCACGAAGTGGAAACCGTAGGCCAAGAGCCGGTTTTTTGCTTGCGCGCATAAAGGCGGTGCCAGCGGCCAAACGTCCGTTAATCAAGGACAGATGCTGATACGCGGTCGAGGCGTATTGTGCAGAAAGCGAATTTTGGTCGTTTGCGACTGACGGGGCGATGCTATCAGACGCGGCTATACCATGCCGTTTCGCCGCTGCCGTGCTGGACAAAATGGCTGGCCGATACCAACGCCTGCAGACGCTTCCTTACCGTGTTGCGGTTTGCCCCGGTCACATCGGCGACCTGGCCATTGGTGATCCGCTCATGCGCTTTCGCCAGTTCGAGAAATCTGCACCGAAAGTTCAGGCAACAGCTCGACCATCAATCGCTCGTGCACGATCTTCACTTCAAGGTGGGTCTTTTGCTAACGCAGCGACTTGAGGAAATAGATAATCCACGGCTCCCATGCGGGCGCTTCGCTGCGGATATCCATATTCATACCTATAAATATCCATATTCTTTCGCTCATCGGCGCGGCGTCCATAAGCCGCCGCGCCGATGCTGGCCGGATGCAGATGCAACCGGTCATGGCCCGTCCAGCAAGGACGGGCAGCGAAAATTGCGGCAAAACCCCCGTGTCAGGGTTCAAAACATCTCAAGCTGGTTTCGCATCGGATTCCAAAATCCGATATCGAGCGGGCGCTGTGCGCGGCGGGGCTGCATCGGCTGATCGGCTAGCCAGCCAAGCCGCTCGCCCATGCTGACGGGCGCAACACCCGCCATCATAATCTGGTCGGGGTCGGGCGCCGTGATCTGCGGTAAGGTGTTGCGCTTGGCCATCGTTCCTTCCCCGCTCAATATTCGTCGGCAAGCATGATGGTCAGCACCCGCCGCGTAATGGTGGGGTTTGCCGCGTCCTCGCTGCCAAATTGCAAATCGCGGTTGTAATAATCGAATTTCCAGAACACCCGTTCGCGCTCGTCGTCGCGCAATCGCGGGCGCTTGGTTGTCCAGCGGCCATCGGTAAGCTGATAGATCGCCCCGAAATCACGCTCGCCATGCGGGTCGTTGTCCACGTCAAAGGCGTCATAGGTTTCGATCAGTTCGCGGACGCGGGACTGGTCGGCGTCGGGCAGCGAGCGAAACCCGACTGTTGCAAAAGCGGTGCAGGCCAGCCCCATCGCCTGCCGCGCCCGATCATTCAATCGGGCAATCCGCGCCGTCCGCTCGCGCTGGCTAGCAAGGGTCGCGCTCATTGCACCCGCCCCCTGCGGGTTTCGCATATCAGGATCAAAGCCCCGAAATCCTCGCGCTCGCCAAGCCGGTCGGCGATCTTGCGGACACAGGCAATCGGCAAGCCGTTCTCATTGGCAATGCCGCGCAAGTAATCGTCGCGGGTCTCGGCCCCGCATTCCCGATACATCAACTGCAAATCACACATTTCCTGCCTCCTCATAGGCTGAAAGCCGCATCGCTCTGCGACCTGCGGCTCTGCCTTCCGGCGAGGATGGGAGGGGGAGGGAAAGCTGAATCGTTGCCCTGGCGCGGGCCAGCGGGCGCGCAGCGACCGCCACACGGGGGCAACTATTCTGCTTCGGGAAACGAGAGGGCAAAGCCCTTGGCGTTCCCGCCAATCGGGAAACGGAGCCGATCAGGCTCCCTCAGCCGCAATGCGGCACGGGCAACGGCACCCTTGCACGGCGCGACGAGGACGGGCGGTGTGGCGGCAAGCAAAGCGAGAACAAGGCTGTTGTCCCAAAGGGGCAGCGCCGCAAGTGCCCGCGAAAGCGCGCCCGTCGCCCGACCGGCAAGGACAGAGGCGAGAGTGCCAGCGGGTCAGCCAAAGGGCTCCGCACCCCCAAGTAGCGCAGCGGGAAAGAGTGCGACCTTAGAAAATCCCGCTCAAGTTCCGCGCTCCTGATCGTCACCCGTAGGGCCAAGACTACAGGCTTGGTTCGCGAAGCGGATAGAGCGGGTCGCCGCTCGGCAGCGCCATCCATTTGGCCGATGTTGGCCGGACATCGATCCACGACCGCTTCGTACACAATTAAAGCAAAAGCAGGTTCCAGATTGGGTGCTTTGTCGCTAGGTATCACAAGGGGCATGTAGCGCCGAGAGGCAAAAGCAGGGATTAAGATGAGCGATACGAGTTTGAGATCAGGAATTAGAGATAATCGTACTCGGGGCGCAGCTCATGAGTTCCTGAATTCAAAAATAGCTCCGGGTAGCAATCTATCATTCGTATCCGCCTATTTTACTAGCTTTGCTTATGATCGCGTCGCCGATGCACTTGATAACATAAAAGGATTGCGTTTTTTATTCGGTGAGCCGCGCTTTTTAGAATCTATAGACGCGGATGGGTTGTGCCCTCCCGCGTTCTCTTTAGATGAAGAGGGGCTGTCGCTTACCGATGGTATGCGCAAAAGTTCGGCTGCGCAGCGATGCGCCGATTGGATTAGGAGTCGGGTTGAGGTTCGATCCGTAAAGCGCGCCGGTCTGCTGCACGGTAAACTCTTCCATGTGCATGATGGTCGCCGTGACCATGCGATGGTGGGCAGTTCCAATTTCACCCTCAAGGGCTTGGGCTTCACCGATGAACCCAATATTGAACTCAATCTTGTGGTTGATAGTGATCGTGACCGCGACGATTTGCTAAAATGGTTCAATGAAATTTGGGCAGACGAAACGCTGACCGAAGACGTCCGTGATGAAGTCTTGGGTCAATTGGAACGACTTTACCGTCACAACAGCCCCGAATTTGTCTATTTCAAAACGCTCTATCACCTGTTCGGGAAGTTTTTGACGGAACAGTCGATTGAGGAAGAACGACTGAATGATGCGCGGTTCACTGAAACCGCAATCTGGCAAATGTTGTTTGAGTTTCAGCGCGACGGCGTTCGGGCGCTCTTGTCCAAACTGGACAAGCACAATGGCTGCATTCTGGCCGATAGCGTCGGCCTTGGAAAAACCTATATTGCGCTCGCTGCGATCAAATGGTTTGAACTGCGCAACCAACGTGTGCTGGTTCTCTGTCCCAAGAAGCTCCGAGACAATTGGACTGAGTTTCTCGCTCAAAACAACCATGAAACCAATCCGCTGCTGGCGGACAGGTTTTCCTATACCGTGCTTTCCCATACTGATTTGAGCCGCACGACGGGAAAGGTTGGTGACATCAATCTTGGGGCCGTGAATTGGGGAAATTACGATCTCGTTGTTATCGACGAGTCGCATAATTTCCGAATGGCGTCGCGCGGGCGGCCTGCCAGCGAAGGCAATCCCGCGCGCCCAAGCCGCTATGAAAAGCTGCTAGAGGATGTCGTTCGTTCGGGCATCAAAACCAAAGTTTTGATGCTTTCGGCAACGCCCGTGAATAACGACTTTTCTGACCTGAAGAGCCAGCTTGATTTGATGGTTGCCAGCAAGCCCGATGCGTTTGCTGACCTCGGGGTTGCTAGTCTAGGTGGGGTAATCGGAGATGCTCGCCGCAAGTTTAAGGACTGGATCAAGGCTGGGGGTAAAGACAAGGACGCCCTCATTGGGCGTTTGCCGCCTGCGCTTTTCAACTTGCTGGACGGCGTGACCATCGCTCGCTCTAGGCGGCACGTCGAGCGGCATTATGCCGCAGCTATTGATGAAATGGGGAAGTTTCCGACGCGCGAAAGGCCCGTTTCGATCTTCTCGCAGATTGATACCGAAGGACAGTTCCCCGCCTTCGCTCATGTCCATGATGAGATCAGTGCGCTGCAACTCGCGCTCTACAATCCCGTGGGCTTCGTCCAAGATCAGCACAAACATATCTACGATCCCGGTGGCAATTTCGATCAGGGAAACCGCGAACGCTTCCTGATCGGCATCATGAAAACCGGACTGCTCAAGCGCCTTGAAAGTTCGGTCAACTCCTTCGCGGGATCAATGGCACGGCTTTGCGACAAGATTGATGCACGACTGCGCGATATTGCAGCATATGAAGCGGGTAAAACCACGGCCCTGACCGAAAGCGACTTGCCGGAGGAAAGCGAAGGCGATGAGGAGCTGGAAGCCGCCTTTGAAGTAGGCGGGGCGCTGAAATTCAACCTTGCCCATATGAAGCGGCAAGAATGGGCGGTGGCATTGCAAGCGGATCGTGATCGGCTGGATGCCCTGCGGATTTCTGCATTGGCTGTCACCCCAGCACGCGATTCCAAACTTGCCGATTTGCGCAAACTCCTCTCCAATAAGGCGGTCAACCCGACGACCAACCGCACGGGCGAAGCCAACCGCAAAGCCATCGTCTTCACCGCTTTTTCGGATACCGCCGAATATCTCTACAAACAGCTCGTCCCGCTCGCCAAGGAATTGGGCATCAACGCGGCGCTGGTGACGGGTGGCGGCGAAACGAAAGCGATGCTCGGGAAAGCCCGCTATCAGGATATTCTCACCAACTTTGCGCCGCGCGCCAAGGGCCGAAAGGCCATGAAGGCAATGCCGCAGGACGGGGAAATTGATCTGCTGATCGCCACTGATTGCATATCGGAAGGGCAAAACCTTCAGGATGCTGACCTGCTCATCAACTATGACATTCACTGGAATCCGGTGCGTTTGATCCAGCGGTTTGGACGAATCGACCGGATTGGTAGCCTCAATGATAGCATCAAAATGGTCAATTTCTGGCCAACGCAAGACCTCAACCACTATCTGAAACTCAAAGATCGGGTGGAGGCGCGCATGGCGTTGGTCGATCTTTCCGCAACCGGCGATGACAATATTCTCGCCGATGCGCAAGAAGCGGCTGAGGCTGATCTGAAATGGCGCGACAAGCAATTGCTGCGCCTCAAGGATGAAGTGTTCGATCTGGAGGATGGGCAGGAGGG
>JAYUPC010000006.1:0-21175 GCA_043760355.1 Sphingomonadales bacterium | reverse complement strand
CGACAAAAGGATGCCCGGATTCCACCACTGCCTTGTGCATGGCGAAATTTGCAATCCCTAAAAAGAAACAAATGATGAGGTAGAACATTATGTTTTGTCAGGCGCTGGCTTTACGCTGTGGCGTTCTTCATTGCGTTCTGATTGCCGTTCCAGCGCAACCTTAATCATTGCGACAATCGGGTCGGCAAGCGCTAAACCCAAAACACCAAACAATGCGCCAAAGAGAATCTGTGCGCCAAGTACCAGAGCCGGTGCCAAATCGACCGCACGCTTGGCGACCATGGGCACAATCAAATACCCATCAATTGTATGCACCGCAAAATAGACGAAGATTGTGTAGATACCCATGTCAAAGCCGCCAGAAAAGCCGACCGCTACCATCAACAAACCCGAAACAATCGCCCCGATATTGGGCAGGAATGCTAAAAGGCCGGTTAGCACGCCAAGCAACGCCGCCATCGGCACGCCGTAAAAGCCAAGCAATATCCAGACTATGAATCCTTCAAACGTCATGCCCACCAAACGCCCCGCCATCAAACGGCGAAGAGCATAGCCAATCGCATGAGAGGTTTTATAGAAATGCTCGCGTTCTTTTAATGGCAACATCCATGCGATGCCGCGTTCATATAACCGCGGTTCTGCCGCCATGAAGAGACCTAGGATCAGCATCATACCGACATTGGCTACCGTTCCAAAAACCGAAGACACGGCCTCTGTCACACGGCCAACCGAGCTTAACAGTTGTGAGCCTATCTCTTTGACATCAGCAGGGTTAACCTTGAAACCGGCCTCTTGCGCCAAAACGCCAAGACGCTCGGCTTGCGCTTGTAACACAGCTTGCAGCGACGCCGCCTGTTCAGCAAGGCTGGAACCTGCAAGTGTCACAGTCCAATATAGGAAACCGACCACCGCAATCACCACCAGCGCAAGCCTGAACCCACGCGGTATCGGCAGCACACGGCCAAGCAGCCGCGCACCGCCATCAAACATGGAGGCGAGCACTATGCCACCAATAATGAGTAATATCGGATGCGCAAGATATGCGATCAGTGCCACCAGAACCAGCAAACCAATCCATACCGAGGCACGCTTTAATTCTGTCCGTATGATCGGATCATACATTTCGGTCGGACCGACCTCTTCCTGAAAAATCTCTTCAGCCGGGGTAATTGCATCTACAATTGCCGTCGCTGCTGCTTTTGCCGTTCTGCGGGGGCGTTTGACCACCGCGCTCATTGCGCAGGCTTTGCTGTAGGCACCGATGACTTGGTTGCCGGAGCCTTGTCAGGACGCAGGCTGGTCCCGGCGCGGCCACCACGCAGTGAGGAGAACCAAGTCAGCGGATTGAGCGTGGTGCTGCCATCTACCGAAAAGGTGATAATTTCTGCGCGGCCGCCGATACGGTCCCATGTTACCGGGCCGTCGAGTCCACCTAGATAATCCGGCACGCGGCTGTCCGAGCTGTTGTCACGGTTGTCACCCATCAGGAAGACATGACCGGCAGGAATTTTAACTGGTCCAAAATTGTCCTGCGGCGTGCGCTTCGCGTCAATAGTATTATAGGTAACGCCATTGGGCAACGTTTCACGAACGATGGGTAACGAGCAAACCATTTCCCCATTTGATAGCTTATTTAGCGCGCCGGGAAAATCGCTGTCACTGCATGGATTATTGACGTCAACCGCGAGATCAAGTGTCGGTTGTGTTTCTTGGCGGACCGGTTTGCCGCTGATGAAAACTTGCCCACTACGAACCTCAACCACATCGCCGGGTATGCCAATAACGCGCTTGATCCAGTCCTGATATTTGCCTTTGGGTGTCAAGATCACGATGTCACCGCGTGTGGGCATTTTGCCCCATATGCGGCCATTGCTTGCCGGCATGACAAAGGCAAGCGAGTCGACCTCTTGGCCCAAGATATAAGATTTGAAGATCGCTACCGGGTTAGGAATGGTCGGCGACACATGGCTCCAGCCATAGGCATATTTGCTAACAAACAGCCGGTCACCGACCAGCAATGTTGGCATCATCGAAATTGACGGAATATAAAACGGCTTGGCAATAAAGCTGTGAAAACCGAGCACCGCGAGCAACAGCCAGAACAGCCCCTTTATCTCTGCCCAGAATGCAGCGAGTTTGCCCTGTTTGGGTGCAGGTTTTGGCGATGGAATTGCGTCTTGCGCCGGAGTTTCTGGAGTTTTGCTGGTCATAATATCCGTTGTCAAAATAGGTCTCGTCTCAAATTACCGGTCTTGCCTCGATTATCACAAAGGCCTGTGCCCAAGGGTGATCGTCGGTCAGCGTCAAATGTACAAATGCTTCATAGCCGGAAGGAATCATTGCGTCGAGCCGTGCTTTTGCTCCTCCAGTTAACGCGAGTGTCGGCGCGCCAGACGGGGCATTGACCACACCGATATCCTTCATAAATACGCCGCGTTTGAACCCAGTGCCTATGGCTTTGCTAAACGCCTCTTTGGCGGCAAAGCGTTTGGCGTAGGTTCCTGCCTTGGTGAAAGGGCGCTTGGCAGCCTTACCGCGTTCGATATCGGTGAATACGCGGTTTTCAAACCGATCGCCAAAGCGGTCGAGTGATTTTGCAATCCGTTCAATATTGCAGAGATCAGAACCAAGACCAAGGATCATTTACCTATAGTCTCCTGCAAGAGGAAGAGGGAGCGAACCTTTGCACCTCAACGGGCGTCATCCATCAGGCTGCGCATCCGCCTGATACTCTCCTCAAGCCCGATAAAAATCGCCTCCCCAACTAGATAATGGCCGATATTAAGTTCGGCGATTTGCGGGATAGCAGCGACCGGCTGCACATTATCGAACGTCAGCCCGTGTCCAGCATGAGACTCGATACCGTTTTTCGACGCCAGCGCGACGGCATCGCTTAATCGCCGTAATTCTGCCTCACGCTCCGCACCTTGTGAATGCGCATATTTACCAGTGTGAAATTCGATCACCGGAGCGCCGAGACGCATCACTGCCTCGATCTGGCGCGGATCGGGTTCGATGAACAGACTGACGCGGATGCCTGCGTCGCGTAAACGTGTAATCAACGGCGTCAGATGATTGTGTTGCCCCGCTGCATCCAACCCGCCTTCTGTGGTGCGTTCCTCGCGCCGTTCGGGGACTATGCACGCTGCATGGGGCTTATGGCGCAGCGCGATTTCAATCATTTCCTCGGTCGCCGCCATTTCAAGATTTATCGGCAGATGCGCCTCGGCCATGATGGCATCAAGGTCGCTGTCACGGATATGCCGCCGGTCTTCCCGCAGATGAACGGTAATCCCGTCCCCGCCGGCTGCTTCCACAATGCGGACGGCGCGCATGGGATCGGGATGCTCACCCCCGCGTGCGTTGCGGATGGTTGCGACATGGTCAATGTTGACGCCGAGACGGAGATGGTTTGTCAAAGTGATTACTCTTTCCTGCTCCCCGACTTGATCGCCGGCATTGCGGCTAGCTCGGGCGGCAATTCGTCAGGCGCATAGGTCGGGAAGTTGAGTTCGATCAACGGGAAAAAGGGTATGCCAAGATCAGCAGTGCCGCCTGATCGGTCAACGACGGCACCAGCCACAATAACCTGACCGCCTGCTTCCCCGATTGCCTTGATCGCCTCACGCGACGACAGGCCCGTGGTGACAACATCTTCCATCATCAGCACTCTGGTGCCTGCTTCTAACGCAAAACCCCGGCGCAAGCCAAATACACCGTCAGGCCGTTCGACAAACATCGCGTCAACGCCCAAAGCTCGGCCCATTTCGTGACCTATGATAATGCCGCCCATAGCCGGCGAGACAACTGCCTGAATGTCGCTGCGCAATTCGCGAGGAATACGCTGAACCAGCGCCATAGCAATCCGGCCAGCACGTTCGGGGTTCATGAGCAATCTAGCGCACTGTAAGTAATGTGCGCTGTGCCGCCCCGAGGAGAGCAGAAAATGCCCTTCCAACAGGGCGTCAGCAGCGCGGAATTCAGATAAAATTTCATCTTCGGTCATAGTCTTGGGAGGGCCTTTGTTATTTTTTGCAATCCATACAGAGTATCTTGCATCATAAATAGGTGGAATTATGGCGCAAATAAATCCATAAAAAACTGTGTTGAACTGCTTGAGGCTTACGGAAAGCTCGCCTATAGACCGCGTAAGACCGGCAAGCAAATCAATGTCGGCACTGCGCGGCAACATCCCGCGTCGCTTTAGAATTACAGGGTTATGTCAATGAATATGTTGAAGAAAATTATTTTCGCATTGGGCTTGATGTTGTTGCCGGCGATGACAGCAGCACAAGCCCCGAATCCGGCAGTTGAAAAACCTGCAGCAAGTGTTCCTGTGCCTGTTGCCGCCCCGGTTACAGCAGATGTAGTAAAAACCGCGCCGGTTGATGCCACAAAAGCACCTGCCAAATCGATGGACGGATCGCTTCCGGGCTATACGCCGATGAAGCCGACGCCAGGTATTGGCATGCCGCAATCCAAAGAAGTCGACTTCCAAGAACAGTTTAGCGACAACGGCGCCTACGCCAAATGGATCAACAATGCGATTTTACTACCCATTATCATTGTGATTTCGTTCTTTGTTCTTGGACTATTGTTTTGGATCATCGTTCGATTTCGCCGTGCGGCAAATCCAAATCCTTCGAAAACGACGCACAACACCTTCATTGAAATTGTCTGGACATTGGTGCCGGTTCTGATTTTGCTTGGTATCGCTTATCCATCGCTTGACCTGCTCGCAAAGCAGTTCAAGCCTGCGCCCAAAAATGCAGTGACAATCAAAGCGACCGGATATCAGTGGTATTGGGGTTATACATACCCTGACCATGGCGGGTTTGAAGTTGTATCAAACATGCTAAAAGAAAAAAACGATGTTGCAAAAGGGGAGCGTTTTCGTACCGACAATGACGGTCCAAATTTGTTGGCAGTTGATAACCGTATGGTTGTTCCTGCGGGTGTACCGCTGCGGATACAGACAACGGGATCAGATGTGATTCATGCTTTTGCAGTGCCGTCTTTATGGTTCAAGCTTGATGCGGTGCCCGGACGGTTGAATGAAAAAGCGCTGACAATTACCAAGCCCGGCGTATATTATGGTCAATGTTCCGAGCTTTGCGGAGCGCGTCACGGTTTCATGCCGATTACGGTTGAGGCCCTGCCGCCCGAAAAATTCGCAGCTTGGGTAAAAGCACAAGGCGGTAGTATGCCCGGAGAGAAAGCGGCAGAGAAAGCGTCTGCTCCTGCGGCGACTGCGCCTGCTACTGCCCCTCAAACTGCTCCTGCCACAACGCCAACAAACGCAACGCCCGCACCTGCTGCGGCTGCAACAAAGTAAGAGGTCGCTTCCATGACAACGATTGCTGCAAACCCATCCAATTTTAACGATCATGCACATGACGCCGATCATAAGCCAGCGTTCTTTGCGCGCTGGTTCATGTCAACCAACCATAAAGATATTGGTACACTCTATTTGATCTTCGCCATTTGCGCAGGGATTATTGGCGGTTCGATTTCTGGCCTGATGCGCTGGGAACTGGCTGAACCCGGTATTCAGCATCTGACCAGTTGGGCATCGTTTATGGCAGGTAAAGAAGCCTCGCTCGACGAAGCTTATCACATGTGGAACGTCCTAATCACCGCACACGGCCTTATCATGGTGTTCTTTATGGTTATGCCCGCACTCATCGGTGGCTTTGGTAACTGGTTTATACCGTTGATGATCGGTGCGCCGGATATGGCGTTTCCGCGTATGAACAACGTATCATTCTGGTTAACCGTAGTTGCTTTCCTCATGTTGCTTGGATCGAGTTTCGTGCCGGGTGGTACCGGACTTGGTGCAGGAACCGGCTGGACAGTTTATGCGCCGCTTTCGACATCGGGTTCACCTGGACCAGCGGTCGATATGGCTATTTTCTCGCTACACTTGGCGGGTGCTGCTTCGATTTTGGGCGCAGTCAATTTCATCACTACCATTTTTAACATGCGTGCGCCCGGCATGACACTGCACAAAATGCCTTTGTTCGTATGGTCGGTATTGGTAACGGCATTTCTGCTATTGTTGGCGCTTCCGGTGTTGGCCGCTGCCATCACCATGTTGCTTGTTGACCGTAACTTTGGCGGTGCATTCTTTGATGCAGCAGCAGGCGGCGATCCTGTACTTTATCAGCATCTGTTCTGGTTCTTCGGCCATCCCGAAGTGTACATCATGATCTTGCCGGGCTTTGGCATAGTAAGCCAGATCGTATCAACCTTCAGCCGCAAGCCTGTGTTCGGTTATCTCGGCATGGCCTATGCGATGGTCGCTATTGGTGTGGTCGGTTTTGTTGTATGGGCGCACCATATGTTCACGACTGGTATGAGCGTCGATATGAAGATGTACTTCACCGCCGCAACGATGGTGATCGCGGTGCCAACCGGCATCAAAATCTTCAGCTGGATTGCAACGATGTGGGGCGGCTCGGTTAGCTTCAAAACTCCAATGGTTTGGGCGATGGGCTTCATCTTCATGTTCACCGTTGGTGGTGTGACCGGCGTGGTACTTGCCAATGGCGGCCTCGACGATAACCTGCATGATACCTATTATGTGGTGGCGCATTTCCATTATGTGCTGTCGCTGGGTGCGGTATTCTCGCTATTTGCTGGCTTCTATTACTGGTTCGGCAAGATGAGCGGACGCCATTTGAACGAGTTCCTGGGTCATCTGCACTTCTGGTTCTTCTTTATCGGTGTGAACGTGCTGTTCTTCCCGATGCACTTCCTGGGCAACTCAGGCATGCCGCGTCGTATCCCGGATTATAACGGTGCCTTTGCTTATTGGAATCAGATTGCATCTTACGGCTATGTTATCATGGGTGTGGGTGTGCTTATTTTCTTCGTCAATGTTATCTACTCGCTCGTCGCTGGAAGGCGCGCAGAGGGGAATTACTGGGGCGAGGGTGCGACGACGCTGGAATGGACCTTGTCCAGCCCACCACCGTTCCACCAGTTTGAAACATTGCCCGTTATTAAGTAACTGGAATACCCGGGCCGCTGGATAAAAACAGCGGCCCGAAAACTAACATGACAACAACCACGACCAACCTCATCCTCCCCGCCGATTGGCGTGATTTCTGGGCGCTGACCAAGCCCCGGGTGATGAGCCTTGTGGTGTTTACAGCACTCTGCGGATTGCTTGCGGCACCCGGCCATATCCATCCGGTCATTGGCTTTACGGCGATCTTGTGCATCGCCCTTGGTGCAGGTGCATCGGGCGCGCTCAACCAATATTATGAGAGTGATATTGACGCCAAAATGGTGCGAACTGCTAAACGGCCTCTTCCCGATGGCCGGATGGAGCGAATATCGGCCCTGCAGTTCGGCATCGGTCTCGCCGCCTTTTCGGTTGGTATCATGGGTGTTGCTGTAAATTGGCTGGCTGCAGGTATTCTTGCTTTCTCGATCTTCTTCTATGCCGTCGTTTACACAGTCTGGCTTAAACGCAACACGCCACAGAATATTGTAATTGGTGGGGCCGCTGGCGCTTTCCCGCCTGTCATCGGCTGGGCGGCAGTTACCGGTGACATTACCCTCGTCCCCGTGTTACTATTCGCAATTATATTCCTTTGGACACCGCCACATTTCTGGGCCCTCGCCTTGTTTATGAAGACCGATTACGCCGCCGCCGGCGTTCCAATGCTCCCCGTCGTCTCTGGTCAGAAAACAACACGGAACCAGATATTACTCTACAGCTTCCCGATGGCAGCGGCAGCGATCGCGCCCTTTGCTATAGGACAAACATCGTGGCTGTACGGAGCAACTGCAATTGCGTTGAATGCAATTTTCTTAAGCCTCGCTTTTGCTGTATGGAAAAATACGGTAGAATGTGCCGAGGACATGAAAGCGGAAAAAAGGCTGTTTGCCTATTCGATCCTTTACCTGTTCTTGCTGTTCGCCGTGTTTGCTTTTGACCGGATGATAATGCCATGACTGAACCTGAAACAGAAATTGGGCGGGGCCCTTACACGATTGAAGAAAGCCGTATCGTGCGTGAACGCCAAGCGGCGCGGTCAAAAGTGATGGCTGTTATTCTTGTCGCGCTGTGCGTATTGTTCTTTACGATCACTCTGGTGAAGATCGGGTTTATGTAATGGCTGTAAACCGTAATCTTCTTACAGCAATGCTTGCCGGCGGTTTGGCCATCAGTATGGTCGGCATGGGCTTTGCTGCCGTTCCCCTTTACCGGATATTCTGCGAAACGACCGGTTTTGGCGGCACGCCAATGCGGATAAGCGAAGTTGCTTATGCGGCAACGATTAAGGAAACAGCCAAGCCGATTACCATCCGTTTTGATGCCAACCACCGCAGCGACCTACCGTGGGAATTCAAACCTGAACGGGCGACCGACACGGTAAGTATCGGTGCGAAAGATATGGCGATCTTTACGGCGAAAAATTTGTCGAGCGAGCCTGTCACCGGAACAGCGACCTTTAACGTCACCCCTGAACAGGCCGGGAAATATTTTACCAAGATCCAGTGCTTTTGTTTTACCCAGCAAACATTAAAACCCGGCGAGCAGATCCGGATGCCGGTGCTCTATTTTGTCAATCCCAAGATACTTGAGGACCCGACAACCAAAGATATTGAGGAAATAACGCTTAGTTATACCTTCTATCCGGTAGACCCGGATGCTAAGCCAAGCTAAGAAGCAACAAACCAGTAGTTACAGGGAATAAGACTATGGCCGGTGCCAAAAATCACGATTATCATATCTTGCCGCCAAGCATCTGGCCATTAGTAGGATCTTTTTCCGCGCTGACTATGTTTGGCGGGCTTGTGATGTTCATGCATGAGGTTGGTTATGGCAGCTTGGTGCTTGGCATGGGCCTTCTCGGCGTGTTGTTTACTTTCTATAGCTGGTGGGTCGACGTAATTGCCGAAGCACATGCCGGCGATCATACACCTGTCGTGTCGTTGCATCTTCGTTACGGCATGATCTTGTTCATTGCGTCAGAAGTTATGTTCTTTGTGGGCTGGTTCTGGGCCTGGTTTGATTTCTCCCTCTTCCCCTCGACAGTAGATGTTGTTGCAGGTGTGTGGCCACCAAAAGGTATCGAAGTATTCGATCCGATGAAGCTGCCTTTATTGAACACGCTAATCCTGTTGTGTTCGGGAACCACTGTTACCTGGGCACATCATGCGTTGATCCACGGTGACCGCCAAGGCCTTAAAAAAGGACTTTGGATAACGATTATCTTGGGCGTTGCCTTTTCTTCGCTACAATTCCTTGAATATAGCGAAGCACCTTTTCCTTTTAAGGGACTGAATTATGGTACAACCTTCTTCATGGCGACCGGTTTTCACGGCTTCCATGTGATTATCGGCACCATCTTCCTCGCTGTGTGCCAGTACCGCGTTTACAAAGGCCACTTCACACCACAGCAGCATTTCGGCTTTGAAGCAGCAGCCTGGTATTGGCATTTCGTCGATGTAGTGTGGTTGTTCCTGTTCATCGTCATCTATGTTTGGGGTGGCTGGGGCGCGCCGTACCACGGTTGATCGCGATTCTGTGACGGATAATAAGATTCAGGAAGGGCAGCCCGGCATAGCCAAAGCTGCCCTTTTTGGTCTCTGTCCCAAATGTGGGGCAAAAACGATGTTTTCCGGCCCGACCAAATTCGCCGCGCGTTGCGGATCATGTGATCTCGATTTCGATGGCTTCAATGTAGGCGACGGTCCAGCTGCGTTTTTGACAATGGGGGTCGGGGCCTTAATTATTACCATGGCGCTGCTGTTTGACACCGCAGTCCACCCTCCCTTCTGGGTGCATGTTATTATCTGGATACCGGTAACAGTTGCCATGGTTATCGGCGCGCTCCGTGTGGTCAAAGGTGCATTGCTGGCAAGCGAATATCGCAACCGTGCTGGCGAGGGTAAGCTATGATAAAGCGTATCCCCATCATTCCAACGATTCTAGTCGTGCTGGCGGTGGCGACGATGATCGGGCTTGGCCTGTGGCAGTTGCAACGCAAAACCTTGAATGAGGTGCTGTTGCGTCAGGTGTCTGCCAATGCTTCAAAGCCCGGCATTAGCTACCCTGAATTAGGTCCAGTATCCGTCACTTCACTTCACCGCACATCATCGATCACCTGTTTGCGTGTAGTTAGCTGGCGCGAGGATTCAGGAAGCGATAGTAAAGGCAGGTCAGGCACCCGCTATCTCGCTGAATGCGTTACCGGGGCGGAGGGACCTGGCGCATTAATCGTCGCTGGCGTTTCTGACCGTCCTAATGTGCAGGTTGCTTGGAAAGGTGGACAGGTCGAAGGGATCATCACAACCGAGCCTGACCGGCAATCGATGATAGCAAAGCTGTTTGGTCAAAAACTCGTATTGCGTCCTATGCTGGTTTCAAACCAAGGCCTGGGCGGTCTTCGCACCGCTCAACCACCTTCGCTCAGTAAAATACGAAGCAAGATCGCGAACAATGGCTCTTATGCCCTGCAATGGTTTCTGTTCGCCGCCGCCGCTGCGGTTATCTATGTGCTTGCGGTCCGTAAAAAAATGGCCGGGGCATAAACCCGGCCATCACTGTTTTAGAGCGATTTCCAATTAGATGGAAGCATCTGATGGTTAAGAAATCGCAGGGAACAAGAAAACTAGACCCTCATTTTGGTTCAACCAAATGGAATAGGGTGTAGTGCCTGCCAAAAACTATTTCGGCGACAATACCATCAACATCTGACGACCTTCCATCCTGGGATGTGCTTCGATCTTCGCGGTTTCAGTCATGTCTTCCTGTACGCGTTGTAAGAGTACCATACCCAATTGCTGATGTGCCAGTTCGCGGCCACGGAAACGCAAAGTAATCTTCACCTTGTCACCGTCACCAATAAACTCGTGTACCTTCTTCATCTTGGTTTGGTAATCATGATCGTCGATATTGGGTCGCATCTTGATCTCTTTGATCTCCTGCGTCCGCTGTGACTTGCGTGCGGCATTGGCCTTTTTCTGGGCCTCATATTTGAATTTGCCGATGTCGAGGAATTTGCAAACCGGTGGATCGGCGTTGGGCGATACTTCAACCAAGTCAAGGCCCACCGACGCGGCTTGTTCGATTGCTTCACGGGTGTACATCACCCCAAGGTTTTCACCATCGTCATCGATGACGCGGACCTTTTCCGCAGTAATCATAGCATTGTGGCGCGGTCCGCTTTTTACGGGTGGTGTTAAAGCGCGTCTTACGGGTGGAACAGCGATAATAGTAACTCCTGAAATTGCATGTGCGTCGCCATTATCCTGAAATGCGGTTTAGATAAAGCGCTTTGGTAATTGCGATGCCGATTTGTTGCGAAGCGTTGCAATCTGGACACCGGACTGTGACCGATTTGCTGAATCAACCTGATTCGCTTCGCATACATGTGTATTTGAAGGAAAAATATCACCGAGGGATTAACTGGGAGTGCAAGCGTTTGCAATTTTCAACACTCATGGCTGGAACTACGCGGATAAATAACCTTAGAAACAATAGTTTACGGTCTGTTACTATATTTTACATGACTGTTCATTGCCCGTTTTGATAATTTGCTGTATATCGAACAGATAATAACTCGAACATGCAGTTATATATTAATATGGCGCATCAATATTACGTCAACTTTTGGAGCAATATATGAACAGCTCGACCAGCGGCTCGCTGACCAGCGTGCCGAACGGGCGGCTCATTGACTTTGAAGTAGCAGAATTACGGCGGGTACCTTTTCAGGACAGCCTGTATCTGTGGGTGAAGGGCACAATGCCCAACGCCGGTTTCGAAGCCAAATTAGCTCCGCGTCTTTATCATGACCGTCCCGATTATTGGGGCATCGAAATTGCGATCGTGAGTGTACCGGCTGCCGCGGATGACGCAGGCGCCCAAGAAGCATCGCTCAGCTTTGAGCGATCGATTCCGCTGGCTGGGATCACTGGAAATCGGGGGATTTCGGTGATTGGGGCAAACCAGATCCAGCGGATCGAGATTTCCGACGAGTCCTTATAGGGTCGCAACTTGTTGGATACGGGGCGGGGACAGGCCGGATTTCCTTTTGGAAATCACCTCAACTACGGCCTGTCCCCAAACCCGTTTATCGTAACGCTGTCAGCATGTTGCTCGTCAAAATCTGTGGTAAAACCTGCGCTTCTCTACCTTTTGGATAATAAAGATATAGCGGTACACCAGACCGGCCATGCTCTGCCAGAAATCGTGATATTTCCGGATCACGGCGGGTAAAGTCTCCTTTTAGAACATTGATGGCATTTCCCGCAAAGGCGCGCTTTGTGTCTTCGCGTTCGATTGCTGCGGCTTCGTTGACTTTACATGTAACGCACCAGTCGGCTGTGAAATAGACAAAAACCCGACGTCCTTCTCCGCGATACTGGTCAAGTAGCTTTTTAGAAAAAGCCTCGCTTTGGAGCAGATCAGGAGCTGCCTTTGCACCAATCTCGGGCTGAGGAAGATAATCAAGCCCGGCTTTTGCAACAATATACAGCAAAAACGATACACCTGCCAAAACTGGCATTCTGAACATTGGTTTTCCGGTTCGCTGACCTTTGCCAAAACTCCAAAGGCAAAAAATGAGTAGAACCGAGGATACAAATCCAACCAGCAAAGCCTTGTCCCCCAATAAACGCCACAACAGCCACAGCAGCGCAACCGCCGTCAGGCCCATAGGTATCGCCATCACCCGCCGGAATTTCTCAAGCCATGGGCCAGGCTTTGGCATCCGCCGCCGCAAGCTGGGCATAAAGGCAATGGCAAGGAAGGGCAGTGCAAGCCCAAAGCCTAGTCCAGCGAACAGGAGAAGAGCGGGCGCAGCAGGAAGCAGCAACGCCGCCCCCATCGCTGCTGCCATAAATGGCCCTGTGCAAGGTGTCGCTACAACCGCAGCCAGCACCCCGGTCCAGAACGATCCCATTATCCCGCCTTGCCGGGTCAGCGCGTCGCCCGCATTCACGCTTCGCAGCTCAAAAAGTCCGGCCAGATTGGCGGTCACCGCCACCATCAGTAACGCAAGCAGCAATACGATGGCCGGATCCTGCAACTGGAATGCCCAACCCACCTGTTGGCCGGCCCCGCGCAGCATGAGCATCACACCACCCAGCGCAGTACAACTCAAGATAACGCCTGCTGCATAGGCCAGCGCATCAACCTTTGCCCCGCGTTCATCCCCACCCATTTTCGCAAGCGCAAGCGCCTTTAGCCCAAGGATCGGAAACACACAGGGCATCAGGTTCAGGATCAACCCGCCCAATATCGCGAGCCCCAAAAGTCCCGCTATTCCGCCCAAGTTCACACTCGAATCCGGTTTTTCGCTTTGGGCATTTTGCCCCTGTGTGTGCACGACATCGCCGCCAAAGGGAATGTTGCCGGGCTTGGCAAACACAGATAACCCCTGCCCTTCACCAATGCGCAACACACCTTCGATAGGTCCGTCAAAGCCCTTTTCCACCTGTCCGCTAATCACCAGCCAATTTCCCGTGCGCCTTGCGCTTTGCGGGGCGGCATAGCGGAACAGCTGCTGCGTCTTGGCAAAGAAATATGGCCGGTCAAGTGCGGCACCACGGGCAAAGGGGATCGCGATATCGATCACATTGCCTTTGATAGCATATAGCGCATTCTGATCCATCATCAGGGGCAACGCGGCGCGCCATATATCAAAGCGACTTTGGTCCGCCGCATCTACGCTGCCGTCACCAACAACCAGCTCTATGGTCAGGTCATCCCCTTCGGGCACACAAATCTCGCGCGTACATGCCAGCCAGTCACCGCGTACTTTGATTGGCAACCGCATCCCAACTGGCAGCGCCTTGTCGATATCCACATCAACCAACACCGCATATTCGCGTTCATACACATGGTTCATCAGGTCGGAGATAATGAGCGGCTCGGGAACCGGATACTGCAAAGCGCCTGCACTAACGCCCTTAGGCAGCACCCATTTCAGCTGCATCCCGAAACCCGCATCGCCAGGATTTTCCCAATAGCCATGCCATGTGGGCTTGGGCTTAAAATGGAATGCGAGTGTTACCTTCTGCCCCGGTGCAGGTGCCGCGCTCTCCGCATCCAAAGTCGCTGGAACGTTTAAAGGTGCGCCGGGAAGTTGGGCGTGAGCGGAAGCTGCTGTAATAAGCAGGAAAAAACTAAATAAGATTCGGTGGAGGATAGTCATCGCCATCTGCTTACAGGAGCAGAGACCTGTAGGAAAATGTTTCTACAAAAAACTCTCCCTAAACAGGGAAGCTTAGATATCATGTGAACATGTTAAACTTGGGCTGCCCCTTTCGTGTCTTCGTGTGAGATAAAACGGGTTCACACGAATACGCGGGAGTTGCTCCTCACCCCAACCGCTTTAGCGCCGCGCTCAACCGCTCTGCTTCGGCGGCCTTTTCCGCGTGGTCGGTACGGGCTTTCTCTACCGCTTCGGGCTTGGCTTTTTCGACAAAGGCGGCGTTGGAGAGGCGCCCGGCGAGTGCGTCGCGTTCCTTGGTGGCGGCTTCGATGGCTTTGGTGATGCGGCTGCGTTCGACGTCTAGGTCGATGATGCCGTCCAGCGCATAGACCACTGTATCTCCGCCAACGACAATCTGCGCGACGTTATTGGTATCCACCGACGAGTATACAAATCGGTCAATTCGACCTAGCCGTGACAGCGCGGCAGTTTGTCGTTCAATAATGCCGGTCGTCGCAACCTGAGGATCGGCGATATTTGCAGTCAGACGAGTGCCGGGCGGAATGTTCAGCTCTGCTTTGAATGACCGGGTTTTACTGATCGTTTCGATAACCCAATTCACTTCGTCAATTGCCGCTCGATCCGCACTGGCATTTGGCTCTGGCCATTTTGCATGGATAATGTCGTATTTGCGCGGGTGGGCGGGGTCGGACAAAGCGTGCCAAAGTTCTTCCGTGATGAACGGCATGAACGGATGCAACATAACCAATATCTGGTCGAGCACCCAACCGGCGACGATCTTGGATTCCTCGTCCATCTCGCCCTTTTCACCGTCCACATAGGCTGGCTTGATGAGTTCGAGATACCAGTCACAAAATTGGTCGAAGACCATGTGATAAATGACATCGGCCATGCCGTCGAAGCGGAATTCGGCGAAGGCTTTGTTGAGCTTATCGACCGTTTCAACCACCTCACCGATGATCCAGCGGTTGACCGCGAGTTCGGCTTTCGGGGCGCTAATCGAGTGCGATCCGCCTATGCCGTTCGACTGCGCAAACCGTGCCGCGTTCCATAGCTTGGTGGCAAAATTGCGGTATCCGGCGACGCGGCTTTCATCCATCTTGATATCGCGGCCCTGGCTCTCCATTGCGGCCATAAAGAACCGCAGTGCGTCGGCGCCGTACTCATCAATCAGGCCAAGCGGATCGACGGTGTTGCCCTTTGACTTCGACATCTTGCTGCCATCGGCAGCGCGGACCAGACCGTGGAGGTATAGCGTTTTGAACGGGGCTTCTTTCATGAAATGCAACCCCTGCATAATCATCCGCGCATCCCAGAAAAACAGGATATCAAAGCCCGAGACGAGTACGTCACCGGGGTAATGGCGATTTAGGAGGGAGACGGATTTAAGCCCCTCCCCCCCTGCGGGGGAGGGAGCGAGACTTGGTGACGCAGGAGCCTTAGTCGCAGCGGGAGAGGGGAGTTCTGCCGGAAAGGCCTCGTCCACGCTCGCATTCGCTTGCTCTGCCCCCCTCTCCCTGACGTCGCTTTGCTCCGTCTGTCCCTCTCCCGCAAGGGGAGAGGGGTTTTCCTCCGGCCAACCCAATGTTCCAAACGGCCAAAGCGCAGAGGAGAACCATGTGTCGAGGACGTCGTTGTCTCGTATTAGCGCAAATCTTTGAGGCCTTGGCTGACCTTCCGGCGAATTCGGCCCCGAAAAAGCCATATGTGCCGTATTTTGCAGTGCAGAATCGTCACCATCTATCGCTTCTGTAATGATAAC
The DNA here is from genome assembly GCA_043760355.1 of Sphingomonadales bacterium. Lineage (GTDB taxonomy): Bacteria > Pseudomonadota > Alphaproteobacteria > Sphingomonadales > Sphingomonadaceae > Sphingorhabdus_B. Next base: position 5,212 of record JAYUPC010000006.1, on the reverse strand, counting down.
TTCAAAATCATTACCACAGCTGTAGTATTCCATCGCCACTTCACGGGCACCTGCGAAGTTTTCAGCAACGAAAGCTTTATATCCTTCAGGGGCATTTCGCTCTGAAACATTTGAACTTTCAGGATCGTTGAATTTATAAGGCCCATACCAAGCCGGTATCCTATGTCCCCACCACAATTGCCGCGACACACACCAAGGCTGGATATTCTCCATCCAGTTGAAATACGTCTTCTCCCAGGACTTGGGCACAACATCAATCGCGCCAGACCGCACGGCATCAATCGCCGGACCCGCCAAAGTTTCCGCATCGACATACCATTGGTCAGTCAACCACGGTTCAACTACTTGCCCCGAACGGTCGCCAAAGGGCATCGCAATCTGGCGCTCCTCGACCCGAACCAAGAGCCCGAGTTGCTGCATTTCTTCAACTACAAGTTCGCGAGCGCCAGCAATGCCATTTCTAATAAACCTGGGCAGACCTATGAATTGTTGAGGTATAGTCGGATGATATTCAATCGAATCCTCCCCGTATACCTCCTCAAAAACTTGCACCACCCGCGCTTCGGCATCGAGCATGTTGAGCATGTCAGCCGCTTTGAACCCGGCGCGCTTGCCGACTTCGAAGTCGTTAAAGTCATGCCCCGGAGTGATCTTCACCGCACCCGAACCGAGTTCCGGATCGGCATGATCGTCGGTGATGATAGGAATGCGGCGGCCTGTTATGGGGAGCGTTATGAACGACCCCACCACCGACGCATAACGTTCATCCTTGGCATTCACCGCCACAGCCATATCGGCAAGCATTGTTTCGGGCCGTGTCGTCGCAACGACGATGTAATCCTTGCCGTCGGCTGTCTTCACACCGTCTGCCAGCGGATAGCGGAAATGCCAGAATTTGCCGTTAATCTCCCGCGTCTCAACCTCAAGGTCGGAGATCGCGGTTTTCAGGCCCGGGTCCCAGTTCACCAGCCGCTTGTCGCGGTACAGCAGGCCTTGTTTATACAGATCAACGAACACCTTGATAACGGCCTTTTCAAAGCCGGGGTCCATCGTGAACTGCCCTTGGTGTTTGCCTTCCGCGTCGGGTCCGGCGGAACCGACCTCCCACGCCATCGAACAGCCAAGCCGGCGAAGCTGACCAGTAATCTCGCCACCAGATTCTTCCTTCCATTCCCACACCTTGGCAATGAAATCCTCGCGGCTAAGGTCGGTGCGCTTTTGCCCTGCGACGTTCATCTGCCGCTCGACAACCATCTGCGTTGCGATGCCCGCATGATCGGTGCCCACAACCCAAAGCGCGTCCTTGCCCTGTAGCCGCGCATGGCGGATCAGAATGTCCTGCAACGTGTTATCGAGCGCATGGCCGATGTGTAGCGATCCCGTAACATTGGGCGGCGGGTTGACGATGGTATAGGGTTCGGCATCTGGCCGTTCAGGACGGAACGCGCCGGTGCTTTCCCAATGCTTATACCATTTCGCCTCAATCGCGGCGGGGTCGAAATTCTTGTCAATAGTCATGAGGCCGCACATAGCGGGTATGTATCAAAATGCCAATTTTTCTGTGTAATCTGGAGTTTCTATTATGTAGATTCCAGAATTAATCAAAACAGTTTTCATATCTTCGGGTAATTTTGTGTAGCAGTTCAAACCGGAACCAAACCACTCCGCAATAACATCAGGTTCTCCATCTGAATTATCAAAAATAAAGCACTTATCGACATGCTCCAAGAACCAGGCAAGCTGTTCAAAGGATCTCTTACGCCGAGCAGCAATTTTATCGACAGGAACATCATGTCCACCTTCGGATACCCTTATCTGGATACGCTTTGCTTGTAGCTCCACAGATTTCAAAACGACGTAGATCATACGGACCTCAAATCCGCCAGCCTTCGCCTTGAGAACAAGTCGCCGATATTTTGGCGAAGATAGAACAGTTTCAACTCCGATGGTGAGGTAGGCCTCAATTGAAGCTTCAAGCCAAGCCTCAATCCTCTCGACAGCTGCTAGGTTTGCATCATTGAGTTTAAGTTCTTCTTGTTCAACAATTTTAGCAGTCAACAAATCAGGGTTGATAATCCAAACCGAACCACCCCAACCTTCAATATCAGAACGATTGTACAGCGAACTTTTACCGCTGCCGTTAGGACCAGCGACAATCCATAAAACAGGACGATCAGGCTTCCGCGGAGTCGTTTGCTGCACGGGCGCGCTTGCGTTGATCTTGCTTTATACGACGAACATTGGAGCGAAAAGCAGCGAGCAAATCATAAGCCAAAGTGGGGCTTTCAGATTGAATAACCTTTACTTGAATCTTTTCTCCATTTTTGCCAAGTACTATCTTCGTTGGAAGATCGCTCGGACGAATCTTTGGTGCCTTACTTGCCATATCAAATTCCTTAGAATTTAGGCATAATACATCGCCAGAAATTAGCAACGGCTTAACCGGCCTCACTTCTTCAAATATTTCGCCATCCACGCAAACACCGTATTGTGCCATTGCACCGAATTTTTCGGTTTCAGCACCCAGTGGTTCTCATCAGGAAACACAAGCAGTTTGGATGCAATCCCTTGTCGTTGCAAGGCCGTGAATGCGGCTAATCCTTGCGTATAAGGAATGCGGTAGTCCTTCTCGCTGGTGATGACCAGCATCGGAGTCTGCCATTTGGTCACATGGTTCACTGGATTCCATTTTTCAGGGTCTTGCCGCTGCCACCACGTGCCGCCATGATCCCATTCGTCAAACCATAATTCCTCGGTTTCAAAGGCCATGGCGCGCAGGTCGAATACGCCGTCATGCTGGACGATACATTTGAACTTGTCAGGCCAAACGCCCGCAATCCAGTTCATCATATAACCGCCATAAGATGCACCGAGTGCACAGGCGTTATTATCGTCAACTTGCGCGTCGATCTTTGCGGCTTGCGCAAGGCCCAGCTTCAAATCCTCGAGCGGCTTTCCGCCCCAATCCTTTTGAATGCTGTCGGTAAAGGCCTGTCCGTATCCGGTGCTCCCATGAAAATCGATGGAAACCACGGCATAGCCCTGCGCCGCGATCACGCGGGGGTTCCAGCGAAACGACCAGCTGTCGCCAAAGCTGCCTTGCGGGCCGCCGTGGACCACGAAGGCGACGGGCAATTTGCCGCTTGCGCCTGCGGGCTTGGTAATCTGCCCCCAAACCGTGTCACCGCCTGCCCCTTTGAAACTAAACCGCTGCACTGCCACAGGATCAAGTGCTGCTGCCATGTCGGCGTTGACTTGTGTAAGCTGACGAACCTTGCCCTTATCATCACGCAGATAGAGATCGCTCGGGGCTCGTACACCGTCCATAGCGTAAACGATGCTGCCATCGGCGCGCGGTATCACCGCCGAAACATGCCCTGCCCCGGTCAACCGCGTTGGTTTGCCTTTCAGGTCAATCTGGAACACCGGATTGTCGAGCACTTCATTCGCCGTCACATATAAGCTCTTGCTATCCGGCGCCCAGTTGATTGAACTGACACTGCGGTCCCATTTTTGTGTCAGCGCCGTCACCTTGTCGGTTTTCAAATCGCGCAGCATCAACACCTGCCGGTCGGCTTCATACCCCGCACGCGCCATGGCCGCCCATGCCAGATATTTGCCGTCGGGTGACGTTGCCGGAAGCGTGTCGGTTGCCTTGTTGTTCGGCGTCTCGTTAGCTGCGGTGTCGTAATTTTGGTGCGAGCTGTAAATATCGAGATTGGTCGAACGTGGCTCGTCACGGTCTGCGATCCGCATCGCATAATAGACATTCTCGCTATCGGCACTCCACGCCACTTCTTCGCCGCCACCAAATGGCTTGGAGGGTGCGTCACCGACCAGTTTAGGTTTTTCGCCTTCACCCGGCTTAATCATCTGCGCATCGAGCGGATGGCCGCTGCCATACAATGTGCCGTCGACGTTGATCCCATACGTGAAAATACGGCTATAATTGCCCGGCGTTTCCCAAGCGTCCCAGTGGCGCACGAACAACGCATCATATTCACGGCCTGACCCCGGGCCGGGTTTGGAACGGTCACCGTCATGGTCGCAATCCAGACCGTAGCAATCATCGGCAACATCGCCCCAGATCGCAATCTTCTTGGCATCAGGGGATATTTTGAAGCCACTGACATCGTTTTTGAACTTTGAGACTTGCACCGGATTGCCACCCGATGTCGGGGCGCGCCAGATTTGATCCGATCCGCTTTCGTTGCTGATATAATAAATCGATTTGCCATCGGGGGAGAACACCGGATCATGTTCATTTGTGTCGGGCTTCGACGCAATCTTAACTGGAACTGCGGTCTTATCATCAACACTAAGTAAATACAGATCGGTGCGCCCTTTGTTGGCCGCCATGTCGGTTTCGCGTAGCTGATAAACAGCAAGTTTGCCGTCGGGCGACAAAGCGGGCGAGGCAAGGCGCTTCATCGTTACCAGATCTTCAGCAGTCATCGGACGGGCAAATGCGGGGCTTGAGAGCGCGGAACAAAGGGCAAGCACGGCGACGGAGAGTGTGAGGGATTTTTGCATTACGGGAAGCTAATGTACCCGCTTGGTCTGCGCAAGATAATTACGGCGGTCAGTTGCATATTTTGCAACTTTATTCTCTACCTATTGAATTGAATTTATGATCTGTACGTTTACTGTAAGTGTAACAACAAAAAGAAAAGAGAGATGTCCTGCCTGGCATATTCCGGCAGCAAATTGTCATACCGCGAATGTACTCGCTGACAAAGGGCTGTCATAGATAAAGGATAGTCAACATGGAAAAGCTTTTTAGCTTGGTTGCCGCGATTACACTCAGCAGCCTCTTGTTCTCGGTTACGCTTGTATAAGCCTGATTGACGACAGCAAATTGTGGAATGGATAGGGGTCTGCCCTATCCATCCGCACTTGTTTTAGCGGATTATGACGCCGCCCTTCATCACATGAGTGATATTTTCAAGGATGCGGATATCCTTAATCGGATCACCCTTTACGGCGACAAAATCTGCATATTGCCGCGGCGCAATACTGCCAAGCTCACCTTCTTTGCCGAGTAATTCGGCAGCGCGTATCGTAGCCGACTGGATCGCCTGCATCGGGGTCATTCCATAGCGGACCATATATTTGAATTGCCGCGCGTTAAGCCCGTGGGGATAGACCCCGGCGTCGGTCCCGTAGCTCAGCTTGACGCCCGCCTTCAGCGCCTTGCGAAAGCCGCTGCGCT
>JAYUPC010000005.1:0-6944 GCA_043760355.1 Sphingomonadales bacterium | reverse complement strand
CGATTGGTTCGGGTCAGAAATGACGTCGATATTAATGCTATCATCGCTCATTGGTTTTTGTAGCAGGCCGCCGTTCACAACGATCACGGCGTCTTGTGGCATAAGTCCTATACCGACTATTTCCGGGAACTCATCCTCCGACTGCGCATGCGCGACATCAGTGATCCACATCGCCGACAGCAAGACCAAAACCCGAAGCGCAAATTTCATATTGGCTTCACGCTATCGGGATGCGCCGCCTTGAACGCCGGCAATTCGCATAACGCGGCATCAATCCGCAAGAGTCTAGGAAAAGTCGCCAACGGGGTTTCCAGCCGCCGTGCATTATACATCTGTGGAACCAGACATACATCGGCCAGATTGGGCATATCGCCACCAAATAAGCCGGTTTCGGGTGCCATAGCCTCCAACGCAGCAAAACCTTCGATTACCCAGTGCTGGTACCAACCATCAATAGCACCCTGATCCTGACCCATCACATCGCGCAAATACCTTAAGATACGCAGGTTATTCACCGGATGGATATCCGCCGCGATTACCAAAGCCTGCGCCAGTATCTTTGATCGTTTGGCGGGGTCGGGCGACACCATCGGCGGGTTTTCGAACTTGGCATCAAGGTAATCGATAATCGCCAAACTCTGCGTCAGATCATGCCCATCAATCGACAGCATCGGCACGAATCCTTGCGGATTAAGTGCAACATAGTCAGGGGCCTTTTGCTCGTCATTGGCAAGGCTGACCGGAATACGTTCATACGCCACACCCTTTAGATTAAGCGCAATGCGCACTCTGTAACTGGCTGAGGACCGCCAGAAGTCATAAAGAATTATATCAGACATGTTCACGGCCTAGCATGGCTTACCCTATCGCAAAAGCATTGCAGAGAATTCCCGTGTTGCTAAGACCTAATAAATAATTGGAGAAACAGGCATGACCGTGAAATCAAAAGCTGCCATCGGGTTCATAATCGCAGCAATGTGTGCAAGCGCCGCACAGTCCGCTGTTCCGATCACGGGCAAATGGGTGACGGCAGAAAAGAACGCCGTTGTCGAAATCTATCCTTGTGGCGGAACGATCTGCGGTAAAATTGCCAAATTTCTGGTAACGCCGCCGCAAGGCGTGGGTCAGAAAGACGTCAACAATCCTGATAAAGCATTACGTGGTCGCACTTTGTTGGGCATGAATATCCTGTCCGGGTTCAACGCCAAAGGGGATCAATGGAACGGCAAGATTTACGATCCCAAAGCAGGTAAAACTTACCGGTCAGTGGTGTATAAAGGCACGTCAGGTAACCTGATCGTAAAAGGTTGCATCGGTCCGTTTTGCCAAAGCCAGACTTGGACCCCTGCGCGGTAGGCCCTAGTTCTTTAACTTCCAACCTGACCGCAAAACAGTGTAGACGATAAATCCGCAAACAATATTTGCAACGAGCAGCACCCCTGCGCCCAACATTACATTCGAATCGGTCCGGCCCAAAAAGCCGTAGCGAAAACCCGAGATGATATAGAAAAACGGGTTAGCGTGGCTTATCGCCTGAAACGCCGGTGACAGCTTATCCACCGAATAAAAGGTTCCTGACAAAAGCGACAAGGGCGCGATTACAAAATTGCTAACTGCGGCTGCATGATCGAATTTTTCGGCCCATATTGATGTCATCATCCCGAACAAGGCGACCAGCATTGATCCCATTAACCCGAACCAAAGCACAGCCCAAGGTTGATGGATCGTTACCGATACTCCGGGCCAAAACAACATAATCAGCCACACCGCGCCACCCACAAGAAACGCGCGGGTGATTGATGCACCAACCATCGCCACAAGCAATTCGGCGTTGGACAGTGGCGGCATGAGATAATCGACGATTGTCCCCTGCACCTTACCCACCAGCAAAGAAAAGCTGCTGTTTGCAAAGGCATTCTGGATCATTCCCATCGCAATCAGACCAGGCGCGAGGAATGTAGCAAAAGGTACACCCAGCACTGTTGCTTTCACTTTGCTCAATGAAACGGTAAAAATCACCAAGAATAACAATGTTGTAATGGCCGGGGCCCAAACCGTTTGCAGCTGCACCTTCATGAATCGGCGCACTTCTTTCATATAAAGCGTGCGCAGGCCGATCCAGTTAACATTGTTGATAAACCGCGCGCCCTGTTGCAGTTGCATTTTAGGGGCGTCGTCACCAGATAAGGTCTGACCCGTTTTTGTGTGGATACTCATCGCTATTTCGACTATCGGCTTGCAGCTTATACCGCAAGCGCGTTGTTGAACGGGCGGGCAGCTTTTTTGAATTAAATAATTTAGGCAATTGGAGCAAGCATGTCCTGGACAGACGAACGGATCGACCAACTCAGAAATCTATGGGAAAAAGGTTTGACCGCAAGCCAGATCGCTGACGAATTAGGTGGCGTATCGCGCAATGCCGTGATTGGTAAGGCGCACCGCCTCGGTTTGAAATCACGCCCGTCACCGGTGAAGTCCAATGACAGAGAGAAGAAAGCGGCGGCACCTAAAAAGCTTGTAAAGGCCGCTGCCCCCCTCTCTGCACCATCGCAGCCTCGTCCGGCAGCTGCGCCTGCCGCGCCTCGCCCTGCAACGATGGCTGCGCCGCATGAACAGACTGAGCGTCCAGTATCGTCGATGCCGCGCGTGGTTTCCATAGGCCCGGGCGGCTTTATGCGCCAAGGTCCTGGTGATCAGCAAGCACCAATCCCGCCAGCACCTCCGCGCCGTTTGGTCCCTGCCAAACCCAGCCCCGAAATCGCTGGTAAAACTACATTACTCGACCTGAACGAACGCGTCTGCCGCTGGCCTATGGGTCATCCCGGCGAAGCTGATTTCCATTTCTGTGGAACAGACGTCAATCCTGGCTTCCCGTATTGCGTCGAACATTGTGGCCGTGCGTATCAAGCACAATTGCCGCGCGGCGTAAGGCGCGCTCCGCCGCCAATGCCATTTGGCGGACCGCGGGTTAGGTAAAGGTTGCTCTTGCATTCTCCCTCTCCCGGCGGAAGAGGATTGCGCAAGCTTAAGAACGGTGCGAGTTAGCTGAAGCTGGGTAAAGGAGCGTGTGCTATCGAGACGGCACAACGCCTCACCAACTGCGCCTAGGTCGCTTCGCTTCCAAGGCTTCGTATCCTCTCCCGCCGGGACAGGGATATTTTTGTGATGCCGAATTATTGCGCAAAATCACTCAACCCCAAAAACCAGTGCATAATCCGCAATCCGCGCTTGCGCCCTCGACTCCCCTCCTCCTATACACTTTGCATGAATGACGACCTTTTTGGCGGGAGCGCGGCGGCGACTGCGGCTTCCAATGATTATACAGCTTCGGCAATTGAGGTTCTTGAGGGACTTGAGCCGGTTCGGCGGCGTCCCGGCATGTATATTGGCGGGATTGATGAACGTGCGCTGCATCACCTTGCATCTGAAGTGCTCGACAACTCGATGGATGAGGCGGTTGCAGGACATGCGAACCGGATCGAAGTGTATCTGGGCACCGGCAACCGGCTGACGATCAGCGATAATGGCCGCGGTATCCCTGTTGATCCCCATCCGAAATATCCAGATAAATCAGCACTTGAAGTGATCCTGACAACACTGCATTCGGGCGGCAAGTTTTCGGACAAGGCCTATGCGACCTCAGGCGGTCTGCACGGAGTTGGTGTGTCGGTGGTCAACGCGCTGTCAACCGATACGGTGGTTGAGGTCGCGCGTAACAAACAGCTATATCGTCAACGCTTTTCCCAAGGGCATCCGCTGGGCCCCATTGAAGAACTCGGATCTACCCCCAACCGGCGCGGGACGACAATTGCGTTTACACCCGATATCGAGATTTTCGGCTCTGATGCCAAGTTCAAACCCGCACGGTTGTTCCGGCTTGCCCGGTCCAAGGCATATTTGTTTGCAGGCGTTGAAATCCGCTGGCGCTGCGATCCTGAACTTGCGACCGAGGATGTACCCGCCGAAGCTATATTTCAATTCCCCGGCGGGCTTTCCGATCACTTGCGTGAACAGCTCGCAACGCGGGCCTGCGCGACTACAGATTTCTTTGCCGGAACGCAGGACTTCCCCGACACGCCAGATGGTAGTAAAATGGGCCGCGTGGAATGGGCAGTGTCTTGGCCGCTTTATTCCGATGGCTCTTACAGCTGGTATTGCAACACCATCCCGACCCCGGATGGCGGCACACATGAAGCCGGGGTCCGTGCCGCGCTCACTAAAGGATTACGCGCGTTCGGGGAATTGATCGGCAACAAGAAAGCCGCGCAAATTTCGGCAGAAGATATCTTCAACGAAGCCGAATTGATGCTCAGCGTCTTTATCCGGAACCCGCAATTCCAAAGCCAGACCAAGGACCGGCTAACCTCGCCAGAGGCCACACGCTATGTCGAAAACGCGGTGCGCGACCATTTCGACCATTTCCTTGCCGACAATATGGAACGCGGCAAGGCACTTATGGGCTTCATCCTTGAAAAGGTCGACGACCGCCTGCGCAGAAAGGCAGAGCGGGAGGTTAAGCGCAAAACCGCGACATCAGGCCGCAAGGTCCGCTTGCCCGGCAAACTAACCGATTGCTCGTCAGATGACCCCGCAGGCACCGAAATCTTCATCGTCGAAGGTGACAGCGCTGGCGGCAGTGCGAAACAAGCACGCGACCGCAAGAAACAGGCGATCCTGCCGATCCGGGGCAAAATCCTGAATGTCGCCTCTGCCACTGCTGACAAGATCCGCGCCAATAACGAAATCGCCGATCTGGGCCTTGCGCTTGGTTGCGGCAGCCGCAAAGATTGCAACCCCGATAATCTGCGTTACGAACGCGTTATCATTATGACCGATGCCGATGTTGACGGCGCGCATATTGCGACTTTGCTGATGACATTTTTCTTTCAGGAAATGCCAGAGATTGTGAAAGCCGGTCACCTGTTCCTCGCCCGTCCACCGCTTTACCGCCTGACCTCCGGCGCGAAAAGCGTCTATGCTCAGGACGACGCGCACCGCGCCGAACTGGAAAGAACCGTGTTCAAGGGCAAGTCGGTTGATGTCGGCCGGTTCAAGGGCCTTGGCGAGATGAACCCCGACCAGCTGCGCGAAACAACGATGGATCCGAAAACCCGTTCGCTAATCCGCATCACTTTGCCGCACGAATATGAACGGCGTGCGGTGGTCAATGATCTGGTCGAACGGTTGATGGGCAAGAACCCCGAACACCGGTTCAACTTCATTCAGGAAAATGCAGCGCAATTGGACGGGGAAGCGATTGACGCATAAAAGCGGGAAGGAATGACATGAAACGTTTGCCGATATACTATCTACCTGTTGTGGCCTCTGCACTTGCTTTGGCCGCGTTTGCGTCACCCGCTTTTGCCAGAACGCCCAAGGTCGTTAAAACCATTGCTGCGTCACCTTTGCAGCAGCGCGTTGACCAAATTCCTGCGGTGCTTGGTAGCAGCATGAAGCTGCCCGATTATTTCGACGACAGTTTTCTGACCGCAGTTTCGCCTTCACAATTTATCGCACTGACGAGCCAAATGCGCTTACAATTGGGCAAACCTTTGCGGGTAATATCTACCACACCTTATGGCGCCAATATGGCAAGCGCGGTCATTGAATTTGAAAAGGCCACCGCAACGGTTGAACTCCGAATCTCCCAGACTGCGCCCAACAAGGTCAGCGAATTTCTTATCAAACCGCCGGTGATGAAAGGTACGGCAACGGCAACCGATAGCATCGACAAGATCAAATCCGATTTCACCGCACTTCCCGGTAAGGCTGGTTTTGTGATTGAAACACTATCCGACGGTGGAATCCAAGTGAACGGCGGCCTCGCCACAGATACCCAGTTTGCGATTGGATCGACCTTTAAGCTTTACATCCTCGCTGAACTCGCGAGCCAGATCGAGGCTAGTGAGCGCAAATGGAGCGATGTGGTGCCGCTGTCCAAAAGATCCTTTTCGTCCACCGCAACGCGGGGTTGGCCCAAAGACACTCCGATGACATTGCAGACACTGGCAACAATGATGATCTCGGTCAGCGACAATAGTGCCGCAGACACCTTGCTTGCCGTTTTGGGGCGAAGTGCAGTTGAGCAAAAACTTGCAACAATTGGTCATAGCGACCCGGACAAAGCCCTGCCTTTTCTGAGCACAGTTGAAGCATTTGCGATGAAGAGCAAAGCCAGTGCCGCCTTGCGTGACCGGTTCCTGAAAGCCAATGAGGTAGGGCAGCGTGCGCTCCTGACCAGCGAGGCATCAAAGCTTGGCTTTGAACAGGTTGATCCCGCAGCGTTTGCGGATGGCCCGGCTTTTATCGATATACTTGAATGGTTTGCCAGCCCTAAAGACATCGGTGCGCTGATGAACAACCTCCACCGCATCAACAACAAAACAGCACTGGAAATCATCGGTGTGAATGCTGGCGTCGCACCAGCCACGGCGGCAAATTGGAAATATCTCGGCTATAAAGGTGGCTCCGAGCCCGGCGTGATATCCATGAGCTTTTTGGGTGTCACACCAAAAGGCCAGTGGAAAGTGGTCAGCGGCAGTTGGAACAATCCGGCCAAGGCAGTTGATGAAGCGACGTTTGTGACGTTGATGGCACGGTTGCTGGATAATGCGGCCGTTAAATAACTGGATATTTAATCTACCACACGCCTTGCTGGCTGTCGCTGTGTAAAATTACTTGGGCCAGTCAGCGTGTTCACTAACTTCATGTTCTCGTTCTGAATGATCCCTGGAATCAGGAACAAGTCAACGAATAGCCAAACACCTAATACTACCCACCCCACAAACAGAGGTAGCCAGCCCAAAAGTAATAATAATAGTTGTGCTATCGCAGTCCCTGTTTGCCCTAGGCTCAGGACTCATTGATTGATCCAGAAGATTATGGTTGCAGCGATGCAGATGGCGGACATGAAGGTGTGTGCGCATCGGTCATAGCGGGTGTGG
>JAYUPC010000004.1:0-6960 GCA_043760355.1 Sphingomonadales bacterium | reverse complement strand
AAGCCAAAATAAAGCGAAATAACCGCCCCCAATGCAGCGCTTGAGGACACGCCGAACAAGCCGGGATCAGCAAGCGGGTTGCGCAAATAGCCCTGCATTGCGGCTCCTGCCATGCCCAGCCCTGCGCCGACCAATGCCCCAATACAGGCGCGGGGCAGGCGCAGTTCCGTCACGATCATCGACCGCAAATCGCCCGATAGCCATTCGCCAAACGGTATCCATGTGCGCCCGGCCATCAGCGAAGCAAGCAGCACGATCAGCAGCGCGAAACCAAGGCCGAAGTTCAGCTTCATGGGCGTCGCTCCAGCGACCGGCGTGCTTCTGCCAGACGTGCGACTGATTTGATGATTATCGGGCCGCCGCAATGCAGCAGGCTTGAAGGATAATGCGCCACCTGAATGCGTGCGCCGGCCTTGCGCAGCACAGGGTGCGACAACATGCGGTTCGCATCAGCATCGCCCGCACCCATATTAGCTTGTCCCGCAAGCAAAACGGCAGGCGGCGCGGACAACAGCTGTTCAAGCGACACGATGTCCCATTTTTTTAGCCCCAACGTGCCGCTGACATTGCGAAATCCAGTGCGTGTGAGCAGTTCATCCGCCAGCGTTCCCTTGCCCGGAACCAGCCCGCTGCCTTGCCAGATAAGCGCCGGTATCGCGTGCGCACCTGAGTTTGCCGCAGTCATTGCCGTGTCGATCCGGGCATTGAGCAATGCCCCCGATTGCTGCTGTCCGATCCGCGCAGCAATGTCACTGATTTGGCGTTTGCTCTCTTCCACGGTTTCGGGAACCGTAACTTGCATCAGTGGGATACCCAGCCGCTTCAACGCAGCAATTGTCTGGATCGAGACATGCGGGCCTGCAATGACCAGATCGGGTTCGGCCGCGATAATGTCTTCTGCGGCACCTGAAACAGCGGGATATTGCTTTGCCCATTGCAGCGGCACCGATGTTGCGCGCGCGTCGTGCGAGTAATGGCTGATGGCAGCGATTTGCGCAGGCTCTGCCACCTCCATCAATATGGTATCGACGCAAGGGTTCATCGACACGATACGCTGTGGGCTTGCGTTTTGCGATGGCACAGCCGGTCTGGGCTGCGCGCATCCCGACAAAAGTAACAGGACGACAAGGGCGGCGCGTGTCAAAACTCGACGCCTTTCTGTGCTTTGAACCCTGCTTTGAACGGATGCTTTACCTCGTTGAACTCCGTCACCAGATCGGCAATCTCAATTAAATCAGGCTTGGCATTGCGCCCGGTGATGCAGATATGCTTTTCCATCGGACGCGCTTTCAGGAACGCAACGACATCAGCAATCGGAAGCGTGTCGTCGCGCAGCACGATGTTAAGTTCATCTAGAATCACGAAATCAATATCGGGATCAAGGATTAGCGCTTTTGATCGCTCCCATGCGACCTGTGCCGCCGCAATATCGCGCGCGCGGTCCTGCGTTTCCCAGGTGAAGCCTTCGCCCATCACTTCCCATTGCAGCAGGTCAGGGCGGTCGGCGAAGAAAGTCTTCTCACCTGTTTCCCAATTGCCTTTGACATATTGGAGAATGGCCACTTTCATCCCCCAGCCAATCGACCGGATCGCCATGCCGAAGGCTGAGGATGATTTGCCTTTGCCGTTGCCGGTGTGAACGATCAGCAATCCGCGTTCGATGGTTTTGCGCGCTTGGATCTTGTCGCGCGCGACTTTCAGGCGCTTCATCCGTTCATTGTGGCGGCTGTGGTCAATGTCATTGTTCATTGGGTTTTCCAATCTGAAAGGGCGGCGGCCAAGCGCTCAAAATTCGTATCGGCGCCAGGAATGCCAAATCGAAGCCAGTCGGATTGATCGGCGAAAGGCCGCGTTAATATGCCTGTTTCAGCCAGATGCGTGAAAAGCGCTGATGCCCCAGCGTGACGGGCAAGCTGAAAAAGCGGTGTGCCGCCAACACTGGCCAAACCGGCGTCGGTCAATAGCGTTATGAGCCAGTCTGAGGCTATATTCAGGCGCGCGCGTTGAGCGTTTTGCCATTCGGTATCGCGGTAGGCCTTTGTAGCGATTGTTAATGCCGGTCCCGAAATTGGCCAATCACCCAGGCGTTCACGAAGCTGTTTTGCAAATGGCCGGTCAGCGATGACGAACCCCAACCGCACACCCGCAAGACCATAAAATTTCCCGAAAGAGCGGAGGACAATTGCGCCATTGCGATGCGGCAACAGGCTCTGCGCGGGCACCGCATCGGCAAAAGCTTCATCGATAATCCGCAGGTTCCGCAAACGCTGAAGCTGCGCCCTCGGAATTACTCTACCATCGGGATTGTTCGGGTTGGCGCATACCAAAAGGTCAGCTCCGCGCGCTTTCGCAAACGACAGAGTTTTCGCGTCGGGCCAAGCTGATTTATATGCGCTATAAGTCGGCCCCGCGATGCCGGTGCGTTCCGCAGGTAAAAGCTGTGCTAGCAGGCGTATTGCAAAATCTGTCCCCGGAACCGCGACAATCTGGTCAGGGCTAACGCCGCCAAACGCGTTTGCTGCCGCCATTTCAAGCTCAGTCAGATCGTCATTCGAGGGCAGATTCTGCCAATCGGTCAGATCGATCTCATCGACCGGGTAGGCCCATGGGCTGATCCCGGTCGATAAATCAAGCCACGGCTTTGGCGCAGACGGGAAACGCGCAGCCGCCACAGCGATACGCCCTCCATGTTGGAGAAGCGGATCGGCTATGGCGGGCATATCCATGCTTAGAAGCTTAGCCGGACACCCGCATATGCGGCGCGGCTAGGCGTTCCATAGCGGAAGATCGTTTCATATTCCTCGTTGAACAGATTTTCGATGCGTCCGTAAAGCGAAACTCCTTGCGTGATCGGGAAGGTTGCGCGTAGGTCAACCAGCACATAGCCGTCGAGCCGACGCGTGTTTGACGCATTGTCAAAACTGTCACCGACATGCGTTACCGTCGCGCCGGTTTCGAGACCAAAGGCCCAGCGATAGTCGATAGACGCATTGACGCTTTGGCTTGGACGGCGCGCAAGTTTTAATCCGTTGGCCCGGTTTTCGGCATCGATCCAGCTATAATTCGTTTGCACGGTCAACGCTTCGACGGGCTTCAACGTCAGGCCGAACTCCAGTCCTTTTGCCCGTGCACGCGCGACATTGTCGTAAGTGCCAGAACGTCTATTGACGCAAATTCCAGTGAGCGGCAATGCACAGGAAATAAACACAATCTGGTTCGATGTGTTGCGGTGAAACCAGGTTGCACCAACTTCTATGGCCCCATCTAAGAGCTTTTGAGTGATGCCAGCGTCCCAACCCTTGGAGGATTCGGGCCGCAATGTCGTATTACCAAAATTGCTGAACAACTGGAACAGCGAAGGCGTCTTGAACCCCTCGCCGTAACTGGCGCGGATCGTCGTGGCCCCATCGTTGGGGCTGAAAACGCCGTTTGCGGCAAATGTGGTTTTGCCGCCGAATGTGTCATGGTCGTCGCGGCGTGCGCCTGCTGTCAGTGTGAATCCGTCCACGGGTGCAGCAATAAGCTGGCCGTAGAAGCTGTTAATCCGTGCATGTGCGCGAGAAACCGGGCCGCCAAAGCTGGCAGTGCGAAAAGATGACTTTTCGGTTTCAGCACCGAACGTCAGACCATAACCCGTCGCAATCTCAAAATTGCCCTGATATTCCAGCCGCTCGTTCTTTCCATTCGCATCGAAGGTCTGGACCGGTGTTGCGCCACTCACGTCGAGGTTTTCCCGTGTCGTATCGGTATAGGCATAAGCAATCCGGTTGCGGAAACGATCTTCAAGGAATGCTGCATTCAGTCCGGCATAGCCGACCAGTTCATCGGTTTCAGCGGTTTCCCGTGTATCGCCTAAGGCGAAAGTTGGTGGTGCAAACCCGTCAATCCCAACTTTGCCATTGGAATACCAGCCACGCAGATCAACCGAAATCGCATCCGACAGCGCAATGTTGAATTTTGCATTTGCGCCGTAATTTTTATAGCCATCGCGCTCGGTCGCGCCGCGCGCTTCGTTGAATGCCGAAATGCTGTCCGACCTTAAATAGCCAGCACCAACGCTTGCTAATACCGGGCCGAACTTGCCAGAAACATTGCTGACGATTTGCCCCGTATCGCGCCAGCCATATTCGGCGTTGGCATTGAACGTCAAGTCCTCGGCAGGTTCGCGCGTGATGATGATGACGCCGCCAATGGCCTGACTGCCCCACAAAACCGATTGCGAGCCGCGCACGACTTCAATACGGCTGATATTGCCGGTCAGCAAATTACCAAAGTTAAAGCCGCTGCCCGGAGACGAAGGATCGTTGATCTTTACACCGTCGATGAGTGCAACGGTTTGGTCGCTGTCTGCGCCGCGGATGTTGACCGATGTCGACGTTCCAATACCACCATTGCGCGTGAATGTAACACCCGGAACAGTCCGGAGTAGTTCGACAACCGCAACAGCCTGTCGGCGCTTTATATCGTCAGCCGTGATTATCGTCACTGACTGCCCGACTTGCGACAGCGGGGTTTTATCCCGGTTTGCGGTCACGATGATAGTGGCATTATCGCCGTCGTCGGCATAAACAATGGTGGGCGATAAAATTGTCGCAGTTAGAAGAATTGATTTGAAAATTTGCACGTTTAAGAACCTCTTGTTGATCAACATCAAAAGGGCCGAACGACAGCAAGCATGCAGTTGAGAGCAATTCCCCCTGCGCGCGACCCAGCTTACATCGTCACGCGAGGAAATCCTCGATCATCGCCCAGTACACCTCGCCCGCACGAAAGAACGATTGCTTGAGGCAGGTCTCCTGGCTCTCGGGTCAATGTCTTACCATACCTTCCCAAATCCATGACGGACCCAGTGGTGTAAAAAGGCAAAACTCACCGATCACAGTTGCGAGGGCAGCTCCGGACTGGCGACGTAATGTCACGTTTCCGGATTCCCTATTAAGCCCGGCTAAAGGCACCTTAAGCATTGACTGAACTATTGCATTGCAGCATTTGGCGCAAGTGCTGATTAATCATGCCTTGATACTGGGCGGTGCGCGTTCCGGAAAAAGCCGCTTTGCCGAGCGCCTTGCCCTGTCGCGCGGGCTACGCTGTGTCTATGTCGCGACTGCGGAAGCGCATGACAATGAAATGACCGACCGGATTGCTCGGCATCGTTTGGACAGGGGTGCGGACTGGCATACCGTTGAAGTTCCGATCAACTTACCGGCGACAATTGTTAATGTCAGCCGTGCCGATACCGTCGTCCTTGTTGATTGCCTGACGCTTTGGCTTAGCAACATAATGCTTGCGGATCATGATGTTGTAAAAGCCACGACTGACATGTTGGCGGCATTGGCGGCGGCGGCAGGGCCCGTGTTGATGGTGGCGAACGAAGTCGGACTTGGCATTGTTCCTGAAAACGCGTTGGCCCGGAGGTTTCGGGATGAAGCAGGCCGAATGAACCAGCGTTTCGCGGCGCATGTTCCCCATGTCGCCTTCATAAGCGCAGGTTTGCCAATGTGGCTCAAAGGAAAACTGGAGTGATATGACGACTACTCAAACCGATTAAACCCGCGTGAGTATGGTAGAGGTGACACAAACGCTGAGCTTCGTAGCGGGCGCGAACCGTATTTTCATTGGCGATAAACTGCCGACCGTCGCCAATGCAGACGAGTACAAGTACGCAGCTATGACGGCAAACGCGGCTTGCAGGCCATGGAGGCCAAGGAACCGTTGCGTAGTCGGCGAGCTATGCTAACCGAAGAATATTCTACGCGGTTTCTGCACAGGCTACAAATGGGGTATTTTTATCAGTAAAATCAGTAACTTACGGGAAACTAATATTTTGGTCGGGACGACAGGATTCCCGACTGGCAAAATCTGATAATCACCAAGATTGAAAAAACCGCAGAAATCGGTGGTTCTTACTCTCGGTCAGCTTTATGAATCATCGTCAGGACACAGTCAAGGACACACTTCAGGACACAATTGTGTCTTGGCGCTGCACCCCGGTTTGTGTGAGAATGCGGCTCTAATTTTGAATCGGTAGGGTGCGATCATAAGAATTGCGCGAACGGGAATATTGCTACGCGTGCTGCCATAAAGCGCATATTTATTCCTGATCGGTAATAATTGCCTTGTAAGTGGCCGCATGCTTAGATAATGTCCCGATCGGTAATATGGATAGCAAGTCACTTGGATTGATCGTTCTCCGCGAACGCAAGGCGCAGAAGCTGCGGCAGACGGAGCTTGCGGCGGCGGCTGGCGTCGGTATTCGCTTCATCGTCGATCTCGAAGCGGGCAAGCCTACGCTCCAGCTCGAAAAGACGCTGCATGTTCTGGCAACGCTTGGTTGTGATGTCACCGTAACTCCGCCTGAGGGCGCTCCACCTCCGGGCGACTTATGACCGACCGCCTATCTGTCTGGTGGGATGGCCGTATTTCCGGCTGTCTTTATCTCGGCCCCGATGGCGAAACGCTGTTTGCTTATGACTCTGCTTGGCTGGCCGACCCCGTGGCACCCGCTTTGTCCTTCTCGCTTCCCAAGCAAGCCGAACCATTCAAGCGCAGCGCGGTCCAAGCCTTTTTTGGCGGCATATTGCCAGAGGAAGGGCAGCGCACCGCGATTGCGCGCGCGCTCGGCGTGTCGACGGACAATGAATTCCGACTGCTCGAATATCTCGGCGGCGAAGTCGCGGGCGCACTGACGCTGTTGCCCGAAGCGGAAGCGCCTGCGTCACCAAGCGACGCCACACCAAAACTACTCGACGATGACGCGCTCGTGCAACTGCTCGACCACCTCCCGCTCCGCCCAATGCTGGCGGGCGAAGATGGCTTGCGGTTGTCGCTGGCGGGGGCGCAATCCAAATTGCCCGTCCTCCTGATCGACGGGCAAATCGCACTTCCTGCGCCGGGGCAGCCGACAAGCCATATCCTCAAACCGCCCATATCGCGGTTTGAAGGAACGACCGAGAATGAATA
>JAYUPC010000003.1:0-21290 GCA_043760355.1 Sphingomonadales bacterium | reverse complement strand
TGGCTTGCGCGAGTGCGGGATCGAAATATACCAGAGCCTCGGCGCTCATCCCGCCGTTTTTGACAAAGCCAAAGCTCAGCACATCCACGCCCACACGCCATGTTATGTCGCCGGGGTGGCAATCGAGCGACGCGACTGCATTGGCAAAACGTGCGCCGTCCATATGGAGGCTTAGCTTTCTCGCTTTGCAGATTACACTTAAAGCCATGATCTCCGATGGTGTGTAGACCAGCCCATATTCTGTGGCGTTGGTGATCGAAACAGCTGCCGGCTGGACCTGATGCACATCATCGCGGATAGATCCAAGCAATGCGTCCAGCGCAACGGGTGATATTTTCGCGCCTTCACCCTCAACATGTATCAGTTTTGCGCCGCCCGTATAAAATCCCGGCGCCCCGCACTCATCCACCTCGATATGGGCTTCGCGGTGACAGATGATGCCCTGATGCGGCTGGACCAGCGAAGCGAGCGCCAGACAATTGGCCGATGTACCTGTTGGCACCCAAAACACACGGACAGGATGATCGAAGAGTTCCGCAAATGCCGCGTCAAGTTGCGCGCTCCATGCATCGCCATCATAAGCGGTGTCGATGATGTTCGCGGCCGCCATCGCCTCGATCACTTTGAGGTGCACAGGTGCAGCATTGTCGGAGAAAAAACGCATAAGCGCGCTTGATGCGAAATGGCGAGCCGCGTCAAGGGGGTAAGGCTAGCAATCTAAGAAATCCTGGTGCTGCTGGGGAGGATTGAACTCCCGACCTCGTCATTACCAATGACGCGCTCTACCACTGAGCTACAGCAGCCTTCCAAGAGCGCGCGCCTATGCAAAGAGACGCGGACAATGTCAAGCAACTTGCGCTTGCGTCCACGCTTTGGCACTGGACATTTATGAAGAAAACGCAAACACAGACTAAGGAAGAACGTTTGGCTGAGGCGCTGCGGGCGAATTTGCGGCGGCGTAAGGCGGCAACGAAAACGTCCGAGGAAACCAAGCCTTCACCAGACAAAAGTGTTTAGAGGATCAACTCTCAGAAATTAACGGGTTGATTTTAAGCGCTCGTCGTCCGTTCATTGTGGCTTGGGTTAATTCAGAATATCCGCTGCGCAGCTGTGTCGGTGTAAGGCCTGTAAACAACTTCACTTCCCTGATGAGATGCGGCTGGTCATAAAATGCAGCACAAAGAGCTGTATCATCAAGACTATCGCCAAGCGCCAGCAAATGGGCCGCCCGCAATGCCCGGTATTTGCGCGCAAGCTTTTTCGGGGGCATCCCGTAATAGCGTTTGGTCATACGTTCCAACTGACGCGGCGACAGGCCAGTGGATGCAATCAAGATATCAATCTGGGGATCGCTATCGACGAGTAACCAGGCATCAACCTTTGCCGTAAATTCAAAAGGTGCGGTTTTTGATCTGGTGTAGAATTGAGATGCTGCTTTTTTCCCGATTTCAAATTGTAACGCAAGATTGGCTGCATCAATCAGGTTCTGGCGCAATTCCATAATGGAATCGCCAAATATGATTCGGGCGTCAAAGGCCTTATCAACCCAGTCGGCTGCATCTGCTCCCATCAGCGCGGCCCAGCCCGCTGGTAACATGCCCCAGCCAAAAACGGTTAGCGAACCATCTGAATGCGCTTCTACTGGCCCTGTGGTCGGTCCGGTAATCATAACCGGCGAGCTAGCGCATTTGAAACCTGTAATGAACCGGTATTCGCCTCCTCCGCGCAGATGGAAGCGAAATTGCGCCCGGTCGGCGCGTTCTATTTCCGTGAAAGCTTCACCTTCATAATCAAGCCGGTATAAGGACGAAACAAATCGAGCCAAGGGCACATCAGGTGTGGCATAATCGACTGAAAGCACGGTCAGACCCCCAAAAATCAGAGCTTGTTTGCAACTATGACCAAAAAAAAGGCCCGCCACAAGGGCGGGCCTTAAAGTTCAAGAACTCTCAGTCTTTCGACAAGTGAGCCCTTCGGGTCGCAAAACCTGTATCATTCATATTCGTAAAATAATCTTGCATGGAATCGTCATTGATAGCGGCCTCACTTGACATTTTCGGCCAAAGAGGTGCTTTTCATAAACAAGCTGAATAATTCTGCGATTGCATGAGAGCCAAACAGAATGCGATAGGCATAGTCCATGTTATATCAGCTTATCCGACCCGTATTGTTTCTAAGTGATGCAGAAAACGCGCATACTATGTCATTGGCGGCATTACGCCTGATGCCTTTGCCGCCAGCACCCTGTTTTGATGAAATTTTATCGCATGATGTCGCAGGTATCAGCTTTGCTAGCCCTGTTGGCTTGGCCCCCGGCTATGACAAAAATGCTGAAGTAGCAGGGCCGATATTGCGACTCGGCTTTGGCTTTACCGAAGTCGGCACACTTACCCCGCGTCCACAGTCCGGGAATGAACGCCCCCGCCTGTTCCGGCTGGTCGAGGATCGCGCCGTGATAAACCGGATGGGGTTCAACAATGACGGACAAGCGGCGGCGGCAAAGCGACTTGTAAAGCTGCGGGAGCAAAAGCTATCTGGCCCGGTTGGTATTAATATTGGCGCAAATAAGGATAGCGTGGACCGGATTGCCGATTATGTGCTGGGCGTGCGGGCGATGGAGCAATATGCCGATTATCTGAGCGTCAACATCAGCTCGCCCAATACGCCGGGATTACGGGCGTTACAGGATAAGGGTGCGCTTGATGACCTACTCGCGGGCGTAATGGCGGAGCGGACGCAGGGTAAGCCGGTATTCTTGAAGGTAGCGCCTGATCTCGAACCTGCCGATATTGATGATATCAGCGAAATTAGCATCAAGCACGGTATCAGCGCCCTGATTGTTTCGAACACGACGATCACGCGGCCTGCTCTCAAATCCAGCTACGCTGCCGAAACTGGCGGGCTGTCGGGCGCCCCGCTCTGCGATCTGGCTCTGCAACGTCTTCGTGATTTCCGTAAGAGCACGGGCGGACAGATGGCGCTCATTGGTGTGGGTGGCATATCTACCGCAGACGATGCTTATGCCCGCATCCGCTCTGGTGCGTCGCTGGTACAGATATATAGCGCGCTTGTGTACGAAGGGCCTGGCTTGGCCGCCAAGATCAACAATGGTCTGGTTACGCTTTTGAAACGGGATGGCTTTGCCAATATCGCTGACGCTGTGGGGGTTGACGATTAAAGCTTGCGTGGGGGCAGGTCGACCATAAAAGGGGTTCCATGAAAAAGCTCCTGATACCTCTCCTCGCCCTCCTCCTCCCGCAAACGCTGCTAGCCCAAAAATTTGGCGTTACATCGTCCGCCGATCCGCGCGCGACCGAGGCAGGGATGGAGATGCTGCGCAAGGGCGGCAGTGCTGTCGACGCGGAAATGGCGATGATGCTGGCGCTAACCGTTGTGGAACCGCAATCAAGCGGTATCGGCGGCGGCGGGTTTTTGGTGTATCAGGATGCTAAGGGCCTAACGACTATCAACGGTCGCGAAACCGCACCGGCGGCGGCGACACCTGATCGTTTCCTCGGCAGGGATGGCAAGCCTTTGCCGTTTTTACAGGCATTCCAAGGTGGAAAGTCGGTCGGTGTTCCCGGCAATATCCGCTTAATGGCACAGGCGCATGCAAAATGGGGCAAGCTGCCGTGGAAAACACTGTTTGCGCCTGCGATCCGGCTAGCGGGCAAAGGCTTTGTGGTCAACGAAACGCTTGCTGGTCGCCTGACGATGCTGGAGAAGTTATGGATCAATTTTCCGCAAGCACAGAAAATCTATTGGGTGAACGGTAAGCCCGCACCTGCTGGCACGCTTATCAAAAATCCCGATCTGGCCGCTGCGCTCAAGGAAATCGCGCGGCGCGGGCCGGACAGTTTCTACACAGGCAAGATTGGCCAATCGATTGTCGATACGGTGACCAAGTCAAAGATTGCCCCTGCCGACATGACAATGGCCGATCTCGCGACGTATAAGGTAAAGGAACAGGGGGCACTGTGCGCGCCTTACCGTGTCTATATTATTTGCGGCATGGGACCGCCATCGTCGGGTGCAACCACTGTGCTGCAAATCCTGGGTTCGCTTGAACGCTTTGATATGAAGGCATTGGGCAAGGACAACCCGCAAAGCTGGCATCTGATTTCCGAAGCCATGCGGCTTGCTTATGCCGACCGGGAAAAATATCTGGGTGATCCCGATTTTGTCGATGTGCCAACTGCGGGCCTGATTGACCGCGATTATCTCGCCAAACGTTCAGCACTCATCAATCCTGATAAGACGGCGGCCAGCTATCCAGCTGGAAATCCGCCCGGCGCGCAAAAACGCACAGCTGCGATTTCGGGAGAAGTTTCGGGCACATCGCATTTCGTTGCGGTTGACAGGAACGGCAATGTCGCGACCATGACCTCAACCATCGAGGGGCCATTTGGCAGCCAGTTGATCGCCAGCGGCTTTTTCCTCAACAACGAACTCACCGATTTCACCCTTGCGCCTGAACTTGACGGTGCGCCCGTTGCCAACCGTGTACAAGGAGGCAAACGGCCGTTATCTTCGATGTCGCCTACAATCGTTTATGACAAGCAAGGCAAGGTTATAATGGCATTGGGTTCAGCAGGCGGTAAGCGCATCATAATGCACGTTACAAAGACCCTGATTGCGGCGCTGGATTTCGGATTGCCGCTTGGCGAAGCGATTGCTCAACCCAACATTTATTTTGCAGGGGACGCTGTGCAGGTAGAACAAGGAACTGCGCTTGCAGCAATGGCGGACAAACTTTCCGCTTATGGCCGCACGGTATTGACATCCGATCTTACGTCGAAAGTGAACGGCGCGCAGATGACCAACAAGGGCTGGATAGGGGCAGCCGACCCACGCAGTCCGGGAACCGCATTGGTCGAATAGCTGATTGCGGGTTACGTTTTGCCGCGCTAGCGTAAGCTAATAAGAATCCAGTTAATGGACATTGCAACATTGAACTTTTCGGGAGAGTAATCGTGGCAGCAGTAAAATTTGACGATTTCGAAAACTTCCCCAATCTGGTGGCGATGTTCTTCACGCGCGCCGCGGAATTTGGCGACGCACCGTTCCTTTGGGCAAAATCGGGTAGCGAGTGGCAGTGTATCAGCTGGGCCGAAGCTGCACGGCGCGTGGCGGGGTTTGCCAAGAATCTCAAAAAACTCGGCTTTGAAAAAGGTGACCGGGTAATGCTGGTATCTGAAAACCGTCCTGAATGGTGCATCGCTGATCTTGGTATCATGGCGGCAGGCTGCATCACAGTGCCAACCTACACAACCAATACCGAACGTGACCACCAACATATCCTCGACAATAGTGGTGCGCGGGTGATCATTGTTTCAACCGCAAAACTGGCGGCAAATGTTATGCCTGCTGCATTGCGTTCGCAGGCTGAATTTGTGATCGGGATGGAGCAACTAAAAAGCGCACAAAAAGGGCAGCTTGGTATCCGGGACTGGGCCGATATGGTGCAGGGGACCGATGCTGATGTCGCTGCGACTGCGGCCGCGATGGAAAACGTTACGCGGGACGATATTGCGTGTTTGATCTATACCAGTGGCACCGGCGGGGCACCGCGAGGGGTGATGCAGCATCATGGTGCGATCCTGCACAATGCAGACGGTGCGGCGACAATCGTTAGCGAAGATTTCGGAATCGATAACGAGGTTTTTCTGTCCTTCCTGCCGCTAAGCCATGCTTACGAACATACCGGCGGACAGTTTTTACCAATTATGATGGGCGCGCAGATTTATTATGCAGAAGGCCTGGAAAAACTGATGTCCAATATCGAGGAAACACAACCCACTATCATGGTTGTCGTTCCGCGTCTGTTTGAAGTGATCCGTGCCCGAATGATTAAAGCGGTCGAGAAACAGGGTAAGTTGCCCAATTACATGCTCGACAAAGCGCTGAGCATCGGGGAACGGGATTACAGCGGCAAGAAACGGCTGCGAGATGCGCCGATGCGGATGGTATTATCACGGGCGTTCAAGCCGAAAATACAGGCACGCTTTGGGGGACGGTTAAAGGCACTGGTTTCGGGTGGCGCGCCGCTTAATCCCGATATTGGAATCTTTTTCCAGTCACTCGGAATTACTTTGCTGCAAGGGTATGGCCAGACGGAGTCCGCCCCCATTATCAGTTGCAACCGGCCACAGGCTGGAATCCGAATGGACACGGTTGGACCGCCGCTTAAAAACACCGAAGTCAAAATTGCCGAAGATGGCGAGATACTCGTGCGCGGTGAACTCGTGATGAAGGGCTATTGGCGCAACAAGGCAGAAACGAACCGCGTTCTAAAGGACGGTTGGCTTCATACTGGTGATATCGGCCATATTGATAATGGCGGGCGGATCAAAATTACCGACCGTAAAAAAGACCTGATCGTCAACGACAAGGGTGACAATATTGCCCCGCAAAAGGTGGAAGGGATGCTGACCCTGCAACCCGAAATCCTGCAAGCGATGGTAAGCGGTGATAAGCGGCCTTATATAGTTGGCCTGATCGTTCCTGATCCGGAATGGGCGCTTGAATGGGCGCGGGCTCAGGGGATGAAATATGAATTCAATGCACTACAGGATAACCCGGCATTCCGCTCTGCTGTTCGTGCCGCTGTGGACCGGGTGAACGGCGATCTGCCGGTAACTGAAAAAGTGCGACAATTTGAATTCGCGGATGAACCGTTTTCAATCGAAAATAGCGAGATGACGCCGAGTATGAAGATCCGGCGGCATGTTATCCGGGAGCGATATCAGGAGCGCGTTGATGGCATGTATCGGGGATAAAATCTCTGGCGACAAAAAAGGCCTTTGTCATGCGCGAGGTCGAAATTGTATCAGCAGTCCCCGGTTCTTGCTTCGTAAATGCCCGTAACAGCGCAGGTAAATGAAAGTCGGCCATGTGCAGTTGCAAGGATGCGACGGCAATTCCATTTTCGGGATCAACTTTGTCGTCAATATAAATAGCCCGTATAAGCTTCGTCGGAGCAATAATGACAGATCGGTCTAGCGTTACTATACAGCGCCCATGACCGATACTGACCCTGCGATTCTTAATCTTTTTCATGTTCCTGCAATATTGCTGAC
This sequence comes from Sphingomonadales bacterium, assembly GCA_043760355.1. Taxonomy (GTDB): domain Bacteria; phylum Pseudomonadota; class Alphaproteobacteria; order Sphingomonadales; family Sphingomonadaceae; genus Sphingorhabdus_B. The sequence goes on along the minus strand of JAYUPC010000003.1, from coordinate 14,211 downwards.
CAATGACCGTGTTAGTTTTGCTAATCCCGCAGCGCGTACGTTGCTCGGCAGCCATATTGTCGGGCAAGATATTCGTATGGCTATTCGTATCCCGGAGGCTGTGGCGATTATTTCGGCGCGTAATGGTGGTCGGGTAAAGGTTAGCGGGCTGTCGGTATCAGGCAGCATTTGGGAGATTGCTTGCCATGTCCTTGATGGTGGCACTAAATTGATTACGCTCGATGACCTGTCGGTGCAGGTCAGTGTGGCGCGTGCGCATGCCGATTTTGTGGCGAATGCGAGCCATGAACTGCGCACTCCACTTGCGGCTATTATTGGCTATGTAGAAACTTTGCGCGAACCAAAAGCAGGTGAAGATCCAGAAGTCCGCGAACGTTTCCTGTCCATTATCAAGCGTGAGGCCGAAAGGATGCAGGCATTAGTTGAGGATCTGATGTCGCTATCACGGATTGAAGCAGGCAAGCATGAAGAGCCTAAAGACAGGATCGACATGGTTGCTTTGGTCCGAGAGGCAGCAGGCGAAGGTGGTGGGGCGCGAACAACCGATGTAGAAACGGAAGCAAAAGAAGCCATAGTAGCAGGTGATCGTGGACAGATGGCTCAGGTATTGCGAAACTTGATCGATAATGCGCACAAATATGGCAAACCCGCTGCTGTGGTAAAAGTGACATTGGAAGTAAGCGATACCGGCTGGGTCAGCATTGCAGTGCGCGATCAAGGTGAAGGGATTGCGCCCGAACATCTGCCCCGCCTGACCGAACGTTTTTACCGTGCGGATGCCAGCCGCAGCCGTGAAGCGGGCGGAACTGGGCTTGGGCTATCGATTGTAAAACATGTGGTTGAACGGCACCGTGGTCGTTTTGATATCTCCAGCCGGCCAGGTCGCGGGACGGTCGCGTCAATGATGATTCCTGTTTATAAAGGATGAGCAAGAGGCGGCTGTCATCAAACTGTAACCAACTCGTCACAAATGCGACGGAGTGATTCGTACTATTAAATATGAATAAGGATTCGTTATGATGAAGATTAAGGCGTTAGCTGTTGTAGCTGTATCATCGCTTGCACTATCGGCGTGTGGCGGTTCAGGCGGGAATACCCGTGACGTTGTTCGTGCGGTTGGATCGTCAACGGTTTACCCGTTTGCGACAGCTGTTGGTGAAGCTGCTGCAAAGACAGCAGGCATCAAGGCGCCGGTTATTGAATCGACCGGCACAGGCGCTGGTATGAAATTGTTTTGCGCTGGCGTTGGCGCGGCACATCCCGATATTGAAAATGCATCACGCCGGATGAAAAAGTCCGAATATGAAGATTGCGCGAAAAATGGCGTGAAAGACATCGTTGAAATTCAAGTCGGTCTTGACGGTATTGCCTTTGCCGAAGCAACCGGTGGTCCAAATATTAAGCTGACTCCAGTTGATGTTTACAAAGCGCTTGCCGCAAATCCATTTGGTAAAGCAAATACAGCAAAAAACTGGAGCGACGTAAACGCATCATTGCCCGCCATTCCAATTCAGGTTTATGGCCCACCATCAACATCGGGAACACGCGATGCGCTTGCCGAACTGATCCTGACCAAGGGTTGCGAAACCGATCCTGCGATGAAGGCTCTTAAAGACAGCGACAAGGATAAGCACAAGAAAATCTGCACAGAAGTTCGCACTGATGGTGCTTATGTCGAACAAGGTGAAAATGACAATCTGATCGTACAAAAAATTGCTCAAAACCCTAAAGCAATTGGTGTGTTTGGTTTCTCCTTTTTGGAAGAGAATATGGACAAGTTAAAAGGCGTTCCGATGTCGGGCGTTACACCAACATACGCAACGATTTCTGACTTCAGCTATCCTGGCGCACGTCCGCTCTACATCTACGTCAAGTCAGCGCATCTTACTGCGATTAAGGGCTTGAAGGAATATGTTGCAGCATGGGCGAGCGCATGGGGTCAGGATGGCTATCTCAAGAAAAAGGGCATGGTTGTTGCACCAGAAGCCGTACTTGCCAAGAGCGCAGAGATATCAAAGTCGATGACGCTGATGGATCCTTCTACACTTAAGTAATATCATCCCGAATAGTGAAGTAATATCATCCCGAACAGGGAAGGAAATTTATGCCAGCTGGCATAATATTATTGCTAGTAATTGGCCTTGGTGTGATCGCTTGGTTTAGCGCGCGTGCCAAGGCCATGCACCTTGCACCAGTTGCAGGCACGAAATTGCGAACGGCACTTCCGGTTCATTATGCCACATATGTTGCATTATGGGCAGTGGTCCCTGCGCTGGTCGTGCTTGCAACATGGTCCTCAATATCTCCCGGTTTGGTATATAAATCAGTGCTCGCCGATCCGGTTGCGGCCTCGCTTCCTGCGATGGACATCGAACGTGATGCCATCATTGCCGAAGCGGCCAATATGGTTGCCAATCCTGATGCAGTGGGTTTTAACGAATTATCCAAGAGATTTGTGCCGGCTATCCAATCAGCAACAACTAAATATAACTGGATCGGCACCGTTCTTGCCATCCTGATGTCCTTTGCAGGCGGCGCATTTGCCTATTCGCGGGTCAAGGACACATTTCAGGCGCGAAAGCGGGTCGAGCGGGTAGTCATGGCAACGCTGTTGATCGCGTCTTTTGTTGCCATATTGACGACAGTTGGCATTATCGCGTCCTTGCTTTTTGAAAGCGGACTATTCTTCTCCGCAGTCAACCCGATATCCTTTTTGACGGGAACCAATTGGGCGCCCGATACAACCGCATCGCCAACCAGTGATTTTAGCAATACGCTTGGCGCATTACCGTTATTTTGGGGCACATTCTTCATCGGTGCGATTATCGCCATGATTGTTGCTATTCCGCTAGGTTTGATGAGCGCGATCTATCTGACTCAATATGCAAGCGCAAATGTGCGCAAATATATGAAACCTGCATTAGAGATTTTGGCAGGCATCCCTACGGTTGTTTACGGATATTTTGCGGCCCTGACTGTTGCCCCGATGGTCCGTGATTTTGCGCTTAGTATTGGCATGGCCAACCCTTCTACCGAAAGTGCGCTTGCCGCAGGGCTTGTCATGGGCGTGATGATTATACCATTTGTGTCGTCGATGGCCGATGATAGCATTGCCGCGGTCCCACAATCGATGCGGGATGGTTCTCTCGCCATGGGGGCAACAACTTCGGAAACCATCAAGCGCGTGCTTATCCCGGCTGCTTTGCCTGGTATTGTTGCCGGGATTATGCTTGCGATCAGCCGCGCCATCGGGGAAACGATGATTGTCTATATGGCGGCGGGAGCATCGGCGAATATGTCAATCAACCCGCTCGAACGTGCGACGACCGTGACTTATCAGATTGCGGCACTGTTGACGGGTGAAGGCAGTTTTGACCATCCAACGACCCAAGCTGCATTTGCGCTCGGGCTTGTGCTTTTCATCATTACGTTGATCCTCAACATCATCGCCTTGAATGTCGTCAAACGTTTCCGGGAGGCATATGAATGAGCCGCGATTGGCAAACCAATGCCGGCACAAAGCGGCTTGCGGCACGCTATGCGTCCGAGCGCCGGTTTAAGGCGATGGGTTTGATTGCCATTGTGATCTCGATGGCATTTCTCGCTTTTTTGCTAGTCACAATGCTTAAGAACGGAATTGGAGGGCTGGATTGGAGTTTCTTGACGCAGTCCGATGCGACTGAGCCGGATCAGGCAGGCGTCTGGGGATCAATGAAGGGATCGATATTGACAATGGCGGTAACGCTCGCTTTGTCTTTTCCTATGGGTGTCTTAGCAGCAATCTATCTCGAAGAATTTGCACCGCGCAGTCGCTGGGTTGACTGGGTTGAAGTGTCGATAAATAATCTGGCAGCTGTGCCATCGATAATTTTCGGGCTGCTTGGATTGGCAGTATTTATCGGTACATTTGGCATCCCGCGTTCTTCGCCACTGGTAGGCGGGATGACGCTAGCGCTAATGACGATGCCGGTTATTGTGATTACCGGACGCAATGCGATAAAGTCTGTGCCGCCTTCAATTCGTGATGCAGCGCTCGCGGTTGGTGCGAGCAAGGTGCAAACGGTGTTTCACCATGTCCTGCCGCTTGCACTACCAGGTATCCTGACCGGAACGATTATCGGTATGGCCCGTGCGCTTGGCGAAACTGCGCCACTCTTGATGATCGGGATGCGTGCCTTTGTTGCGACACCACCGGGTGGAATAACGGATTCTTCCTCAGTCTTACCAATGCAGATTTATTTATGGTCTGATGAACTTGACGGCGGATTTATTCAGAATACTTCGGCCGCGATTATTGTACTGTTGGTTGTCTTGCTTCTTATGAATGGCCTTGCCATTTACCTTCGCAACAAATTTGAAACCCGCTGGTAGGCCCCTTAATTTATGTCTCAAAACCTTAAAATAGCCGCCCGCAATGTGAACGTATATTATGGTGAGAAACAGGCCATCGATAATGTATCGATCGATATCGCGACCGAACACGTCACGTCTTTCATTGGCCCATCAGGCTGTGGTAAATCGACATTTTTGCGTACGCTGAACCGGATGAATGATACGATTCCGTCGTGCCGCGTTGAAGGAAATATCGAACTTGATGGTGAGAATATCTACGGCAATTCAATGGATGTGGTTCAGTTGCGTGCGCGCGTAGGCATGGTGTTTCAAAAACCCAATCCATTCCCCAAATCGATTTATGAAAATGTAGCTTATGGCCCGCGTATCCACGGCATTACCGCGAACAAGGCCGATATGGATACTATTGTTGAAAAATCTTTGCGCAGGGCAGGTTTATGGGACGAGGTAAAGGACCGCTTGAGCGATCCCGGCACCGCGCTTTCCGGGGGGCAGCAACAACGCTTATGTATTGCCCGTGCCATAGCAGTAAGTCCGGAGGTTATCTTGATGGATGAGCCTTGTTCTGCCCTTGATCCGATTGCGACTGCACGGATAGAAGAGTTGATCGATGATCTGAAGGGTCGGTATGCCATCGTTATAGTTACCCATTCCATGCAACAAGCCGCCCGTGTGTCGCAACGGACCGCCTTCTTCCATTTAGGGGCGATGGTTGAATATGGTAATACGTCCGATATCTTCACCAACCCGCGTGAAGAACGCACCAAAGATTATGTCACGGGACGTTATGGTTAGGAACTGCGAGCATGGTTGAACATACAGTCAAAGCATTTGATGACGAAATAGGCAGGCTCCGGGGCCTGATTGCTGAAATGGGCGGCCTTGCCGAAGCCGCGATTGCCAATGCGATTGCTGCACTTATCGAGCATAACGAAGAAAAGGGGCAGGCTGTTGTAGTGGCCGACGCCAAACTTGACGCGCTGGAGGCGGAGGTTGACCGTTTAGCCGTGCGGATTATAGCCCTTCGTGCGCCTATGGCTGACGATCTTCGTGACGTGATTGCCGCGCTCAAGATTTCGGGCGTGATTGAACGAATTGGTGACTACGCCAAGAATATCGCCAAACGTGTCGGTCAAGTTGAAGGACGCGCAAAAATTGAACCGCTCACACTGGTTCCTGCAATGGCGGAAATTGCACAATCGATGGTGCGCGATGTGCTCAATGCTTATGCGTCACGAGATTCGATCCTCGCGGTTGAAGTTATTGTTCGCGATGAAAAGCTAGACGATTTTTATAACAGTTTATTCCGCAACCTTGTCTCCCACATGATGGAAAACCCCGCAACGATAAGCAGCGCAGCACAATTGCTGTTCGTTGCACGAAACCTTGAAAGGATTGGCGATCATGCAACCAACGTCGCAGAAATGGTCTACTTTGCGTCCACCGGCCTCTATTACGCTGAACGGGAAAAACCGGTCGGCGCAAAGCGGTAGTGTAGTGAAACCCAGCGTTTTGATTGTTGAGGATGACGGGGCACTGGCAGAATTGCTTGTCTGGAATTTCAAGGGCGAAGGCTATGATGTCCGCCATACCAGCGACGGGGAAGAAGCTCTGTTAATGGTGGAGGAGGATGTACCCGATGCGATTGTTCTGGATTGGATGATCGAAAATGTTCCTGGTATTGAAGTGTGCCGCCGCTTACGCAAGAATAAGGAAACGTCCTCTATCCCTGTCATCATGCTAACCGCACGGGGTGAAGAAGAAGATCGCATTCGCGGCCTGAAAACCGGTGCAGATGATTATGTAACCAAGCCGTTTTCCCCGCGTGAATTGCTTGCACGTGTCGAGGCACTACTCCGCCGCAGCCGCCCTTCAATTGGTGGTGCGATACTTAAATTTAGTGATCTGGAACTCGATCCGGTTTCGCACCGTGTGCGCCGGGCCGGAATGGTTGTGCCGATTGGCCCAACCGAATTTCGTCTGCTACGCCATTTCATGGAACGTCCGAGCCGGGTTTATTCTCGCGAGCAGTTGCTTGATGCCGTCTGGGGAATGGACAGTAATGTGGAACTACGGACGGTGGATGTGCATATCAGAAGACTGCGTAAGGCGATCAATCACGGGGATATGCCTGATATTATTCGAACGGTTCGCTCAGCTGGTTATTCAATAGATGCGCCTGAGTAAAATCTTCAGGGCGCTTCATCGCCCCATAAGCGTTCTGCCTCGATATAACCTGTACGCCCTGCATTATCGAACCTGCACCAACCTTTAGCACATTCGTCAATCCGGCCGACCACACCAGGTTCCACACGCCAGGTAATCCGAGCTTTTCCATCGGGCGTCTCACGTAAGGAACCAATGCCGCTGCCAACGACCAAAGCGGTGCGATTGGGGCTCAGCAGTCGCACATGCACCCAGCCTTGATCGCCATCAGGATCCTCGATCTTGCGCCAAACTTGATGCACAGCCACAACTTTCACGGGCAGACTTTGCCTTTTATACACCCACTTTACCGGAAATTCAGTGCTTGGCCCCGTGCGCATTCGCGCTTCGGCTTCATCAAGCGAAGCCCAATAAGGCGTCTTCTTGGCAACTTGCGCAGATACACCGCCAGCTATTGCCAAAAGCGCCACCGAACCAATAATTTTAGTGATCGTTTTCATGTATAATTTCACAACTAAGCCCCCGCTTTTTATACCCTATAGTGTAAGATTGACCGACAGTTCAAGGTAGATGGCTTGACGGCGAAGTAAAATCCGCACTAGTCGCGTTAGTTATGACAGAACTCGCTCGCATAGAACGCCCCCGCATCACGGTTACACGCAAGCTTTTACCTCCGGTTGAGGCGCGGATGGCGCAGCTATTTGATGCCAGCTTTAATGAAACCGATAACGCGATGAAGCCGCAAGAGTTGCTGTCCGCAATGGCTGATTGCGATGTTTTGGTACCAACCGTGACCGATTTAATTGATGCAGATCTGATTGCGGCAATGCCTTCGCGCCTGAAACTGATCGCCAATTTCGGGGCAGGGGTCAATCATATTGATCTGGCTGCGGCAAAGGCAAAGGGGATCATGGTCACCAACACACCCGGTGTGTTTACCGATGATACTGCGGATCTCACTATGGCGCTTATCCTGAACGTTCCCCGCCGCTTGGGTGAGGGACACCGGTTGATGCGCAGCGGGCAGTGGCAAGGGTGGCGACCGACTGGTATGCTGGGGCATAGAATTGGCGGAAGGACGCTGGGCATTATCGGCTTTGGCCGTATCGGAGAAGCGGTTGCCGTGCGTGCCAAGGCCTTTGGTATGGATGTGATCTATACAAAACGCCACCGTTTGCCACCAAGCGTTGAACAAGAATTGGGCGTAACCTTTGAATCTGAAATTGACCGGTTGGTGGCGCGTAGTGACATTATCTCGCTGCATTGCCCACTGACTGCTGAAACCGAAAAGTTGATGAGCGCTGAGCGGATCGCTCTGATGAAGCCCGACGCGTATTTGATTAACAGCTCACGCGGCGAATTGATTGACGAAGATGCATTGATCGCAGCATTAGAGGCAGGGCAAATCGCTGGCGCCGGGCTTGATGTGTACACGCATGAACCTGCGGTTGATCCCAGGCTCTTTGCAATGCCCAATGTCGTTCTGCTTCCGCATTTGGGCAGTGCGACTTTCGAAGGCCGGGAAGCATCAGGCGAGCGTGTGATAACCAATATCCGCATCTGGGCCGATGGCCACCGTCCACCCGATCAGGTTTTGGAAGGTTGGGGTTAGGGAAATATAAGGTATTGAGACTATGCAATCTCTGCCTTAGGTATAGTAGAAGTAATGATGCGGGACGGGGACTATATGCGCAATATATTGAAAGCTATCAGTTTGTTAGGTGTGTTGGCGGCAACACCGGCTTGGGCACAAGATGCTGCACAAGCCGCAGCGCAGACGCAACCAGATAGCGGCGATACTGCATGGATATTGACTTGCTCGGCCTTGGTGTTGATGATGACCTTACCGGGTCTTGCACTTTTTTATGGCGGCTTGGTTCGTTCCAAAAACTTTTTGTCGGTACTTATCCAATGCGGTGCGATTGCGGCGATAGTTTCCGTACTTTGGGTGACGATTGGCTACAGCTTGGCGTTTTCAGCAGACGACGGCAAGTTTATCGGTTCGCGGCAGAATTTCATGTTCAATAATATGTTCGCAATGCGCGACGGCCAGACAATTGGCGAATTGGTTTTTGGCCTGTTTCAAATGACCTTTGCCATAATTACCCCTGCTCTGATTGTCGGTGCGTGGGTCGAACGCGCGCGGTTTGGCTGGGTAGTTGCGTTTAGCGCGCTCTGGTCGTTGATCGTTTATGTACCGGTTACCCGCTGGGTTTGGGGTAACGGTTTCCTCGCCGATCAGGGTGTGATCGATTTTGCCGGCGGTATAGTTGTTCACACAACTGCGGGTGTATCTGCATTGGTTGTGGCGCTGATGATGGGCAAGCGGATCGGTTTCCCCAAGACTTTGATGTTGCCGCATAGCCCGTCGTTAACTGTTGCTGGCGCAGGCTTGTTATGGGTAGGCTGGTTTGGTTTTAATGGCGGTTCTGCTCTTGCGGCTAATGATCTGGGTGCAGCGTCGGCGATCATCAACACCCATATAGCGGCATCGGTAGCGGCACTCTTCTGGATGCTAATTGAACGGATCAAAGTGGGCAAATCAACAGCTATCGGTTTTGCAACCGGCGCTGTGGCGGGACTTGCAACGATTACACCAGCGGCGGGATCGGTTGGCCCTGGCGGTGCCATCCTTATTGGCCTTGCGGGATCATTGCTGTGCTTTTTTGCAGTTGGTCTGGTCAAAGGCACGCTTAAAATCGACGATTCGCTTGATGTTTTTGCTGTCCACGGGGTTGGCGGAATGCTTGGTTCATTGCTGCTCGCGATTTTCGCCAGTACAAAATTCGGTGGTGTTGGTTATGCCGAGGGTGCGACTATGGCGTCGCAGCTCTGGATTCAGTTAAAGGCCGTTACTATTGTCGCGGTCTGGTCTGCTGTCGCCACGCTCATTATCGGCTATATGGTTGCCATGGTGATCCCGATGCGGGTTAGCGAAGAAGAAGAGCGCGATGGCCTTGATATCGCCAATCACGGTGAACGGGCGTGGGATTTGGATTGACGATGTCCCGCTCTAATTGGTACCCAAAGTCAGGGAACGGAATAGATCGCGGTCAATCGCTTCATCAAAGCGGCATCCAAGCTTGCCATCTTCACACCATATCACCGTTGAGGCTATCGGTGCGCTGCATGAAAAACTAAGCCATAATCGCTGACCTGCTTTGACGATATTGCCGACTTCCAAGCAGCAGCCATATATCGAGAGATCAATCAATTTAGCTTCATCAGCTTGTGCGGCGTGGCGGCGCATTGTTGTATGTGATATCAAAACCGGATGGCGAACAGCGTCGCGTTGTTCCAGCTTTGCAGGCACAACCCGGCGATATTGTGACGTCATATATCCCATATCCACCTCCAATCAAGTTTGAGGATAAGGGGCTAACGTCAAAAAATGGTTAAATGTAAAATAAGCTGGAAAATCAATCGCCAGCGAGGATACGACCCATTAATTGTTGCACCGTAGGTACAAAGCCGTTTGAATAAAACGGGTCTTTGCCAAATAGATACGCGCTGTGCCCTGCGAACATCAGGTTTTCGTCAATCGGCGCGCCGTGCGCAATGTTTTGCAGGGCTTTCTGGATACAAAAACTGCGCGGGTCAGCAAGGCGACCGGTCGAGTTATTGTCATGGTCCTTCCATGATGAAAATCCGCAGTGCGATAAGCAGCCCATGCAGTCTTTCTGGTCCTTACGGATCACATCGCGCGACGGCGGGGTCACAAAGACAAGGCTGTCGTCAGGTGTTTTGAGCGCAACACTATATCCTTGCGCATCCCAATGCCTGGCGCGCATCAGATCATTGGGGGAAACCCAGAAATTCTTGCCCTTAACACCGACATTCAATTGTGCGCAGTGCAGCTCGCAGCTTTCTGTTTTGAAGGGGATTTGGCGTTCCGATCGCCCTTGCAGCTCCAACAAAAACGGATTGATAACCGCACTTGAATAAAAACCGGTAGGCGAAAACTGGTGAAGGAGAACGCCGTCTTCAGGAATTTGCGTAAGGGCGTCTTTCCAACCCTTGGGGATTGGGCTTTCCTGCGTTAGCAAAGGCCGTGTTCCAAACTGAAATGCGATTTGGCCGAGTTCTGGATTATCGATCCAGTTTTCCCATTCGCGCAAATACCAGACACCGCCAGCCATGATGATCGGTACGTCATCGGAAATTCCCTCACCGCGCATCACATCACGTAGTGCTTTTACACGTGGGTAAGGGTCTTCGGGAGAACGCGGGTCTTCGGCATTCGACAAACCGTTATGTCCGCCCGCCAACCAAGGATCTTCATAGACAACAGCACCCAACCATTCGGGCACTTTATGATAAGCGCGTTTCCAAAGCGCACGGAATGCGCGCGCAGAGCTGATAATAGGTAAATAGTAAACGCCGTATTGTGCGGCTATTTCGGATAGCTTGTAGGGCATTCCGGCACCACAAGTTACGCCTGTCACCATGCCCTTGGTCTGTTCCAATACCCCGTGTAAGATACGTTGCGCACCGCCCATTTCCCAAAGCACGTTGATATTTATCGCGCCTTTGCCGTTTGCGATTTCAAAGGCACGTTTAACCTGTGCGACACCGCCACGTATTCCGTATTCGACGAGTTCTTCATGGCGTTCGGCACGGGTTTTTCCGTGGAAGACCTGAGGTATCATATTGCCGTCTTCATCATAGCTATCGGCATTTACCGCCGACACAGTTCCGATACCGCCCGCGGCTGCCCACGCGCCTGAACTTGCATGATTGGTTGCGGCAACACCCTTACCGCCTTCGACCAGCGGCCATACTTCGCGACCACCATATATAATGGGTTTCAGACCCTTGAACACGTTTACGACCCCTAAAGAAACTATCGGCACCGCCCCGGTGCATTTCGTGATATTCGCTAGAACAATGCGTCAGTCTTGTCGCGCAAAATCAGCGCGGCTCATCGCAGACCCATAAAGCTGCTGATAACGGGCAACCATTGTTGCCTCGCCGTATTCGGCATAAGCGCGTCCGCGATTTGCCTCACCAATACGAGAGCGTAATTTGCTGTCAGCGGCCAAAGTCCTAATTGCAATGGCCAAACCATCTTCGTCGTCTCTCGGCACAATATAGTCGCGATTGGGCGCTGTCACAATGTTGCTCACATCACCAACATCTGTTGCCGCAACGGGACATCCGCCTGCCATCGCTTCCACCAGAGAAATCGGATATTGCTCACTATCTGATGAAAGTGCAAAGATATCAAACAGGCCGACATAGCGTGCCGGGTCTTTCAGGAAGCCTGGCATTATAACGCGTTCGGTTATGCCCAGCCGCGATGCCTCGTTCATTATGGCACTGCGTTCGGGTCCTTCTCCTGCGATCGCCAGCCGGATATTGGGACCAGCAGCAGCCACGGCACGCACCAGACGCGGCAAATTCTTTATCGTTCGCAGCCCTGCTATTGTGCCAACCACAATCTCGCCTTCCCGCCGCACGAAACCCGGGAAAGCGCCGCGCTGTGGTTTTTTGGCATAGCGTGCAACGTCAATGCCGTTGGGAAAGCGGCAGATTTTATCAACCGGCTGATGCCATGCGGTTCGTGCAATCTGCTCCAGCGTTTTGGAAGGCACAACCAAAGCATGACTGCGTTGTAAGGCAATCGTACGGAACCAGTTGCGCTTGGCCTTTAACTTGACGATTTCATCCTCGTTAAATCCATCTTCATGATGGATCAAAGGCGGCAGCTTCATGGCGCGCGATAACAGGGTATGCGCCATAACGCCGTCCATCGAGCCCCAGTTGTAACTCAGCACCAGATCAAAGTGCTTCATATACCTACCTAGCAGCCGATAGCGCCCCATGCTCGGCAGTCCAGCGAGTGCAGGCGCTCCGTCACCCGGAAAGGCAACCTTGATCGTGGCATCAATCGCGGCGCGTGCGCCCATTGCGTCCGGGGCTGCCGATAATATGGTATGTTCGGCCTTTGCACCAAAATGGTTCATCAGCTTGGTCGCGCGGGCTTCTTTACCGCCCAGATCAAAACTGCTGTGTAAATGAAGTATCCGCGCGGCTCTCATGCTTGCCTTTCTGTCCCCCGCACAGCAAAGCTGGCGTCCATGAATATCAAACCCGAAACAGCGCCCTACAGCCCTGATATTAAAATCACCAGTCTTGGTGAAAAAATTGGCGATCCCGTAATTGCGGCAGATTTTCCTGACACGATATTGCGATACCGAAATGACCGCCATGCGGCAACGGTTGGTTTGGACGGGTTGAGTGATGCCGATTGGCTCCGGCATTTCGGACGTTTTCAGCCTCTGCCTGATAACATGTCACAGCCATTGGCATTGCGCTATCACGGCCACCAATTCCGCCATTATAACCCCAATATCGGCGATGGCCGTGGCTTTCTTTTTGCCCAATTACGTGACGGGCAGGACCGCCTGCTCGATCTTGGTACCAAGGGATCGGGAACAACTCCATATAGCCGCGATGGCGACGGGCGGCTGACGTTAAAAGGCGGTGTGCGAGAGATTTTAGCCACAGAGATGCTGGAGGCGCTGGGCGTTGAAACGTCAAAGACTTTTTCTCTGATTGAGACCGGCGAAGCATTAATGCGCGGCGATGAACCTTCACCCGCACGTTCGGCCGTGCTTGTCCGTTTAAGCCATAGCCATATCCGCTTTGGCACGTTTCAAAGGATTGCCTCAGAAGGCAATGAAGCGATGATGCATGCGCTTGTCGATTATTGTTTGACCGAGCTTTATAAAGTTGAGGGCAGCAATGACCCAGCAGCAACCTTACTAAACCTTGCGGTTGAGCGTGTGGCCGATCAGGCGGCAAGTTATATGATCGCGGGCTTTGTTCACGGCGTGCTCAACACCGATAACATCAATATAACAGGCGAAAGTTTCGATTATGGCCCGTGGCGCTTTACGCCGCATTGGGATCCGCGCTTTACCGCTGCTTATTTCGATCAAGAGGGGCTCTATGCATTTGGTCGGCAGGCAGAGGCAATGCACTGGAATCTAGGGCAGCTTGCGGTTGCGCTGCGCCTGATATGTGATGCGCCGCCCTTAATTACTGCTCTTGAGCGATTTCCAATGCTCTATCAGGGCGCGATTATGCGCCGTTTTCTATGGCGACTTGGCACCGCTTCTTGCGGTGAAGAAACAGACCGTGCACTTGTCGAGGCATCGGAGCGGGTAATGGTTATCGACCAGGTTCCGATCGACACTTTCTTTCACGTTCACCGCGGCGGAAATATGCCACCTGAGTTTTCAGATACACCGGCATATAAAAATTTCGCAGATATAATGAATGGTTACTCATCATTAATGGCTACAGAAAGTCCATATTTACAAGGGCATCTTATATGCTCAATGCATATTGAGGAAGTCGAGGCAATTTGGTCCGCCATTGCCGGGGATGATGACTGGACACCGCTTCAGCAAAAAATAACGTCAATACGTGATATGGGTAAATCACTTAGGCTCAGGACTCATTGATTGATCCAGAAGATTATGGTTGCAGCGATGCAGATGGCGGACATGAAGGTGTGTGCGCATCGGTCATAGCGGGTGTGGATACGTCGCCAGTCTTTGAGCCTGCCAAACATGATTTCGATTTTGTGACGTTGTCGATAGAGAACGGTGTCGTGGGGGATGTGGATTTTGCGGTTTGATTTTGAAGGAATGCATGCTTCAATTTTGCGGTCAAGCAATGCGT
>JAYUPC010000002.1:0-21351 GCA_043760355.1 Sphingomonadales bacterium | reverse complement strand
GTGACTATATTGCAACCCATGGCAATGGATAACAAAACGGGGTTGCGCCCTGAAACGCTGGCAGTCGCTTATGGCTATGACCCGGAAATGGGTATGGGATCGGTCAAGCCGCCGATCTTCATGACCTCTACCTTTGTATATCCATCAGCGCAGCATGCCAAGAATGTGCATGAGGCGTATTTTGACAATGCAGGGCCTTTGGTCGGCGAGACCAATCATATCTATTCACGCCTTGGCCATCCCGGGCTCGATTTCTTGGAAAAGCGTTTGGCAGCGATTGATGGGGCGCAAGAAGCCGTCGCCTATTCGAGCGGAATGGCGGCGCATTCGAGCATCGCACTTGCTTATGTCCGCCCCGGTGACAGCGTGATCCACGGCCGCCCAATTTATGGCGGCGTCGACATGCTGTACAACAGCATGATGCCACAGTTTGGATCGCATGCGGCGGCTTATCTGGACGGCACCGACGAAGCGGATGTTCGCAAGGCGGCTGATGAAGCGATGTCCAAAGGACCGCTTAAACTTATTATCGCAGAATCACCGGCCAACCCTACTGCGGCGTTAGTCGATCTCGACCTTATGGTGAAGATTGCCGACGATGTTGGTGCCAAGCAAGGGTGTCGTCCCCTTGTGGTGGTCGACAATACGTTGCTCGGCCCATTTGCGCAGCGCCCGATTGAGCACGGCGTCGACCTGTGCATGACGTCGCTCACCAAATATTGCGGCGGGCACAGCGATTTGCTGGCGGGTGGCATCACTGGTCGTAAGGACCTGATCGAGCAGTTGCGGATGCAGCGCACAACATGGGGCAACCATCTTGATCCCTATACCTCCTGGCTTGTACTTCGTTCGCTCGAATCGGTCGCGGTTCGTACAGAACGCGCGATGAGTAATGCGCGCGGCGTTGCCGAATATCTGCGCCATCATCCCAAGGTGGCCGGTGTGACCTATCTCGGGTTTTTAGAAGAAGGCACACCACAACGTGCCGTATATGACCGCCAATGCAAGGCGGCGGGATCGACCTTTTCCCTCCATCTGTACGGCGGTGAGGCCGAGGCTTTTCGTATGCTGGACCAGCTAAAGCTGCTGAAACTCGCGGTCAGCCTTGGCGGTTCTGAAACACTCATCTGCCATTCGGCGAGCACCACGCATTATGCGGTCGCGCCTGAACAAAGGCTGGCGGGTGGCATCACCGATGGCACAATCCGGCTTTCGGTCGGGTTGGAACATGTTGATGATTTAATTGCCGATCTGGCACAAGCATTAGAGGCAATGTGATGAAGCTGAATTTTAACGGGACCGATTTGTGCGCAGTAGGCGGTACAAGAAGCGCACCCGAAACGCGCTATGACGTCGTCGTCGTTGGAGCCGGACCAAGCGGAATTGAAGCGGCAATAGACGCTGCCAAGGTTGGATCGACGGTGTTGCTGGTCGATGAAAATCCTGTCTCCGGCGCACTGATGGGCAATGATACGCCGCTGTATTTTGGCGGACGGATGACGGCGGCAACGCAGAATAGTGATCGCATGCTTGAGGTCATTTTTATGAGTATGCCCGCGCTGGAAACCGCGATGGAAGCAGGCGTCGAATTAATGCTCGGCACCACGGCATGGGGCGTCTATCGCAATGGATCAGGCGTTGCGAGTCTGCCTGAACAAGTTGTTGGTTTGGCCGATGCTGAACGATCCTGGATGATTGGTTTTGACAGGATTGTGCTCGCGACTGGTGCGCGTGATTTGGCGATGGCTTTTCCGGGTTGGAACCAGCCGGGCGTAATGGGGGCGGCTGCGTTGCAAATGCTGCTGACCCGTTATGATGCGTTCGCCGGGCGTCGGGTGCTGGTGCTGGGCTCGCATGATCTTGCGCTGGAAACTGCTCTGCTGGCACACGAACGCGGAATTGAAGTCGCTGGCCTTGTCGAAGTGCGCGATGCCCCACAGGGCAGTACGGAACTGACTGCTAAGATCCAGGCAGTTGGCATAGCCATCCATTGCGGGCAAACTATTGCCGCCGCAAAAGGCGGGATTGACGGCGTCGAAAGCGCAACGCTCTCTAGCAGTGAAGAAATCGCCTGCGACACCATTTGCCTCGCCATTGGCCTTATCCCCTCAATCGAGCTAGTTGATGCTATGCACGGCGAACGCGCACTCAACGCAAATCGCGGCGGCTATATCCCCGCAGGCGAAAAGACGGTTTCTGCCGTCGGCGATTGTGCTGGGCTTGCCGATACTGGCTTTGACCATATTGCTTACCGCATGGAATGGATGCAAGAACTGTCCAACATCAGCGCCGATGACACAATTATCTGCCAGTGCGAGGAAGTGACCCGCGCAGACCTGATCGGCGTGCAGCCACCCAATTATCTGCCTCGACCGGCGCCAATGTGCGCGCGGTCGCTGGATACGTTGCTAAAGGATGGCCCAGCCAATCAGGATCAGATCAAGCGGTTGACCCGTTCCGGAATGGGCGTTTGCCAAGGTCGCCGCTGCCGCGATCAAGTCGCGATGCTGCTGGCGTTGGAATCAGGCGCGCCCTTTGGTAGCATTCCGCTTGCTACACACCGGGCACCTGTCCGCCCGCTGCCGCTGAAAATCCTTGCCGAATGGGACGAGCCTGCGCAAATGGATGCGGCGTGGGATGTCTGGTTCGGAATTCCAACGGCATGGGTTCCGCATGAAGATATTGGCACGCCGCATGAAGATGAACACCGCCAGATGCTCTACACGGGCATGTACGAATGAGCGGGTCTGAAGTTGTTATCGTCGGCGGCGGCGTCACCGGGCTAAGCGCTGGCTGGTGGCTGGCGCATTCGGGCGTCAAAGTGACGGTGCTCGACAAGTTCATCGTCGGCTGGGAAGCATCGGGCCGCAACGGCGGCGGCGCATCGCATTATGCCAGCCCGTTATTCGATGAAGAACAGCGGATGTGGCCGCAAATGGACGAACTGCTGGGCTATCCGACCGAACATCAGAAAGGACGGATTATCATCGCGATGACCGAGCGGCAATGGGAGCAATATCGCTTCGTTGCCGAACGGCACAAGCGGTTGAACCACCCCATCGAATTGCTCGATACCAAGCAAGTTCTAGACGCTGTGCCGCTGGCGAGTGAGGCGTGTTTTGGCGGCGTCCATTACAAATTCGGCGGCCATGCCAATCCGCAACGCAGCACACAGGCCTATGCCTGGGCGTTGCAGGATTTGGGTGGCACGATCATTCAGCATAGCCCCGTCACCGGCTTTGAAACAGCAGGCGGCAAAGTGACCGCGGTGAAGACCGCAAATGCAACCTATGGTTGTGACGCGGTTGTGGTCGCCGCTGGGCCACAGATCCCGCAACTGATGGCAACACTCGGTGTCGATGTGCCTTTGGCTGCCGCGCGCGCCGAAATGATCATCACCGAACCTGCACCCATGATGCCGCTGACCGGAGTGGATGGACATAAGCTTTACGGTCGCCAAACAATGCGCGGCAATCTTGCTTATGGCGGCGGCCCGCATGAGTGGCTGGATGTTGAAGCTGACGGCCCTGCGGCGCGGCCATCGACGCCGCTCGCCCGCAATCTAGCCAAACGCTTGGCCGAACTGCTCCCTAAAGCAGCGCATCTCAATGTCATCCGCAGCTGGTCGGGTATTATAGAGAACTCCCCCGACGGTCGCCCGATCATCGACCGGCTGACCAGCCCCGACAATGTTGTGGTCGCGTCGATGTCGAGCGTTGGCTTTGGCCTGTCGCCGGCGTCGGGCCACGCAATTCGCGATCTGGTGATCGACGGCACATGCTCCTTTGCCGACATCGATATGCTCAAACTGTCGCGCTTCGATGGGTTGGAAGCCGATTGGCGCGAAAAACGCGGGTGGATGCCAATTACATGAGCCGTTATTCCGCGTTCGGATTGCTGCGCGGAGCCCTGAACGGGCAGTCGCATTGGCAACCTGCCTGGCGTGATCCTGATCCCAAAGCTAGCTACGATATCATCATAATCGGCGGCGGCGGGCATGGGCTCGCCACAGCCTATTACCTTGCAAAAGTACACGGCCTGAGAAACATCGCGGTGCTGGAAAAGGGCTATATCGGCGGCGGTAACACAGGACGCAACACCACGATTGTACGCTCCAATTACCGGCTTGCGCCCCTCCATAATCTGTTCGAATTCGGGCTGAAAATGTGGGAGCATCTAAGCGACGAACTCAACTATAATGTCATGTTTTCGCCGCGTGGTTCGTTGACGCTGGGGCATAGCGATGCTGACATGACGATGCTGGCGCAGCGCGGCGATGCGATGCGGTGCGACGGGATTGACGCGGAACTGATGACCCGGGACCAGGTCGCGAAGTTTGAACCGCTTCTCGATATGTCGCGGGGTGCGCGTTTCCCAATTGAAGGCGCAATGATCCAGCGGCGCGGTGGCACTGCGCGCCATGATGCCGTTGCCTGGGGCTATGCGCGCGGCGCGGACTTGCTGGGCGTCGACATCATCCAGAAATGCGAAGTGACCGGCTTTGTCCGCGATGGCGACGGCGTGGTCGGCGTGGAGACGACGCGCGGGCGAATTGGTGCCGGGCGTGTTGGCATTTGTGTTGCCGGACATAGCGGCCATGTTGCAGGGCTGGCTGGCCTCAAACTGCCAATTGAATCGCAGACCTTGCAAGCGATGGTGACCGAGGGCGTCAAGCCAATGATCAAAAGCGTTATTCAGACGCAATCGCTGCATTGTTACATCAGCCAGTCGGACAAAGGCGGGATCGTCTTTGGCGGCGATCCTGACAATTGGCCAAGCTACGCCCAGCGCGGCGATCCGATGGTGATGCAGGGTGCAATTGCGCAGGGCCTTGCACTCGTCCCTGCTTTGTCGCGGTTGCGCATGGTGCGAACATGGTCGGGTGTAACCGATATGAGCTTTGATGGCTCGCCTATCATTGGCGAAACACCGGTAAAGAACCTCTTTCTCAACGGCGGCTGGTGTTATGGCGGGTTTAAGGCAACGCCTGCTTCGGGCTGGACCTATGCCCACACGCTGGCGACAGGAAAGCCGCACGAACTGAACGCGCCCTTTGCGCTTGATCGTTTTCAACGCGGCGCAACAATCGATGAAACCGGGAGCGGCGCGTTGCCGAATAGCCGCTGATATGATGCAGATTAGCTGCCCCCATTGTGGCCCGCGTGCGCAAGCCGAGTTCATTTATGAACGTACGGCTGATTCTGTCGTGGCGCTTGATGCTGCGCCCGAAGACGCGATGAACACGTTGTTCGCCCGGGCAAACCCGCGCGGCGTGGACGAAGAAATCTGGCGGCACACCTTTGGCTGTCGCGCTTGGATGATCATCACACGCCACCGAGTAACCAATGAGATCAGCTCCGTCCGCGCAGTCGGGCCGGAGGCGTTACCGTGACTGGGCCAATGATCAGTTTCACATTCGACGGCAAAGCCTATCAGGCACAGCAAGGCGATACACTCGCTGCTGCGCTCTTGAGAAACGGCATCGGCCTTGTCGGACGCAGCTTCAAATATCACCGTCCACGTGGGATCATGACGGCAGGAGTGGAAGAACCCAACGCGCTGGTCACTGTTGGCGAAGGCGGGCGCTCCGAACCCAATACGCGGGCGACCGACGTGTTTATCTATGACGGGCTGGTCGCAAAAAGTCAGAACCGCTGGCCCAACCTATCGCTCGATTTTGGCGCGATCCTTGGACTTGCCGCCCCGGTGTTTTCAGCTGGTTTCTATTACAAAACCTTCTTTGGTTCTGCCAAGCGCTGGATGTTCTACGAATATTTTATCCGCAAGGCCGCCGGGCTCGGCAATGCGCCGACCGAAGCTGATCCTGACCGTTTCAGCCAGCGCGCAGCCTTTTGCGATGTGCTTGTCGTCGGCGCGGGGCCAGCTGGATTGGCCGCCGCACTCGAAGCTGCAGAGGCAGGTCAGCGCGTTATTCTTGTCGAACAAGATAATATCCTCGGCGCTTCACTGATCCGCGACGCGCAGGAACAGGACGAGGCATGGATTGAAGCCGCCGCCGCCCGCATCCAAGCCGCAGGCGGTCGCATCTTCACGCGCACAACGGCATCGGGTTATTGGGAGCATGATCTGGTCACGCTGACCCAGCGCATATCTGAGCCCGGTCAAATCCCCCCACAAGGCGTAGCGCAAAGGCTGTGGCATGTCCGCGCGGCCCAAGTAATCCTCGCCACTGGCAGCATTGAGCGCCCGATGGCCTTTGCCCATAACGACCGCCCCGGCGTGATGCTGTCGCAAGCAGTGCGCACTTATGTGCAGCGTTTCGGCGTGATCCCCGGCAAGCGCGTGGTTATCGCAACCAACAATGACGATGCCTATAAAACGGCGCATGCGTTGAAAGCGGCGGGTGCAGAGATTGTTGCGATCCTGGATGGACGGCCAGTCCCGGCGGGAGCGGACAGCGGCTTTCCCGTCTACAACAACGCGGCTTTGCTTTCGAGCAAAGGTGCGCGGCATTGCCTGAAAAATGTTAGCGCGCTGGTCGACGGCGCACCGCATCACTGGGATGCAGACCTGCTCGCGGTGTCGGGTGGGTTCACGCCGGTCGTCCACCTCCACATGCAGGCAGGCGGCACGCTTGATTGGAACGAAGCTGCACAGGCCTTTGTTCCAGCCTCATCGCGCCAGAATGTAACGACGATTGGCGGAGCGGCCAATCCCGACCCCGTATTCAAAGTTATCCCGGTTTCGAAGCCCAAAAAGAGCTTCATCGATTTCCAGAATGACGTGACCCTCGCCGATGTCGATCTCGCATGGGCTGAGGGATACCGCTCGGTCGAGCATCTCAAACGTTACACCACGCTTGGCATGGCGACCGATCAGGGCAAGCTGAGTAATATGGCCGCGCTCGGGCGCTTGGCGGAAAAGCAAGGCGTGGCCATTCCCGAGGCCGGACTGACGACGTTCCGCCCACCTTACACACCTGTCACGATGGGCTTGTTCGCAGGGGCAGGCGCAAAGGATGCGGGCGCGCATATTCGCCGTCTTGTGCTTTATGATGTCCACGCCGCGAAGAATCCGATCTGGCAGCCTTTGGGTTATTGGTTCCGCCCGCGTGCTTATCCGGTGAACGGCGAGACGCTGGCGCAAGCGGCGCTGCGTGAAGCCAAATCCGTTCGCAATAATGTCGGGATGACTGACGTCTCGACCCTCGCCAAATTCGAAGTCAGCGGCCCCGATGCTGCGGCGTTCCTAGAAATTATTTGCGCAACCACAGTGAACAGACTTGCAGTCGGGCGCGGGCGTTATACCTTTATGTTGCGCGAAGACGGCATGGTCTTTGACGATGGCACCGTCTGGCGCTTGGCCGAAAACCGCTATCTGCTGACCAGTTCGACCGGCGGGGCAGATCGGATGGCGACGCATATTTCCTATGTTCGCCAATATCTTTGTTCGCATCTGCGCGTGTCGGCAGTGAATGTGCAAGAGCATTATACCGGAATTGCGATTGCCGGACCGAACGCGAAGGCGGCACTCGCTGGGCTGATCGGCGAGGAACCCCCGCGCCATATGTCGACCGTTCCCGCGACCATCGCGGGTGTGACCGTGCTCGTGCTTGCCGCCAGCTATAGCGGCGAACGCGCATTTGAAATCTACGCAGAGGCCACTCAAGCCGCGCCGGTCTGGGCCGCGCTTGAGGATGCAGTGACCACGCAGGGCGGCTGTCTTTACGGGATGGAGGCGATGGAGTTTCTCCGCATCGAAAAAGGGCATCTGGTCGTCGGCGGCGAAGTCGATGGCCGCATGACGCCCCATGATCTGGCGCTCGACACTATGCTCAACAAGGCGGGCGGTTACATCGGCGCGTCGGGTTTGTCGCGGCCTGCTTTGTCGGAACCGGGACGGCGGCAGTTGGTCGGGCTAGAGGCGATAGAGGGCATAATCGCAGAAGGCGCGATGCTTATCACCCGCACCGGCGAAAGCCCCCAAGGCCATATCAGCGCGGCCGGAATGCGCATCATCGAAGGCGGCTCGATCGCGCTTGGGCAATTGGAAGATGGCTTTGCAAGGATAGGCGAAGAACTCATCGCAAGCTCACCCACACGCCAAATGCAAGCCCGCGTCCGCGTGGTCGCGCCGCATTTCTATGACAGTGCGGGAGAGCGGTATCGTGACTGAAGTGACGATCACCAAACTCCCCGCCACGCCGCTTCATGCGCTCGAAATATGGAGCAACGCCCCCGCCGTCGCCAAACGGTTCGAGGCCATTATGGGATTTGCGCTGCCGGCCACGGGACGCTCAAGCGGCACCGAAACCCTGCGCCTTATCCGCTACGAACCCACCGTCTGGTTGGTAGAGGGCGACGCCTCTGCCCTGCCAGCGATCCTCGGCGAAGACGGCGCACTGACCGCCATCGGCGGCGGCATCACTCGCGTGCGGATATCGGGAGACGGCTGGCGCACGCTCTTGATGGAAGGCGGCGTATTTGATGGCGAAAACCTAGAGTTCTCCACGGGACGCAGCGTCGCCACCATAATCGACCACGTCGCCGTGCGGCTACATGTGGTGAGCCACGATGCGTGTGACGTCTATGTCCCCGCGAGTTTCAGTGCGGGACTGGTGCATTTCTGGGAAGTGGCGGCGGGGAGTTTGGTGGGGTAGGAACCGTTGGGAACACTTTATTACCGGACACGGAGCCATCGCAAACCCTTGCCGAATTTAGTTCTCTGTCCCATAAATGTGCTTATTGTGATACTTTATTCCAACAGGAACTGATCAATGGGTATCAAATATTCCATTCCGCTTTCCAGCGCGATTAATTTCGAGAATGACATTCGCGAACATGTTCTGGCAAAGCTACCTCACAAACAGAAAGATGCCGATGCGTTAAAGGCGATGAAGACTCGGCAACTTTTGATAATATACGAAAACTGGCGTGAACGATTCATCAGTCAGCGTCCCCGAACCGTCCATATTTCGGTAAAATTGAATGCAAATCCTCTGATCGGTCAAGGTGAATTTTCTGGGGTGCTTGAAGAAATTTGCGAGAGAATCAAAAATGGATGCGATCTGAATCCACACTTGAGTAAAGGGGTTCTTGATGGCTATAAAACCACTACTGAAACTGACGGGCAAACGAGGATAACTGGGCTCGACCTCATGTTGAATGATTGGAGCATTCATCATTTGCACCTATCTATGACGCTCGGTGAAGGCAGCTTTACTTGCCGGACTAGGCCTCTCCTTTTTGTTGTTTTCAAGCCAGACGATGCCTATCTCATTGACATTGCGCACCATAGTGCATGGACGAGCAAATCTCTTATCGGAACCGTGATCGATGAGTGGCCGAATAAGGGCATTGTTGTTGAACAAGCAGGGGTGATTCTATCTGAGCACTCATATTCCGAAACCGAGCTTCAGGAACTTCGAAACGCCGGTATAAGTGCCCGGATCGAGCACAATGGCAAGGTATATTATCCTCCCGGAATCACGACTGCCGGAACATCCAACATGTCTACTGCTAAGGCGGCCAAGATACTTAGACGGGCACAGTGTTTTAAGAGAAACGTAGAGGGCGATCCTGAGTGGTTTCCAACCAGACTGATTGACAGCGCTATCCGCCTGCCTTCAAGTTTCCGTTTCAAATTCGTGTTTGATCGCGACGGCTATGTTGCATTCGAGGAAAATTCGACAGCAATCTATCGACTGGATTACTGACTCTATAATTCATGACTACAACTGACGCAGTTTTAGGCGCTGCTACCGCTTCACCCCCAAATGCCGCAATTCCATCCCCCGGGCATGTCGCCGCTGAAATCCCTTCCACAATGTCACGCCTTCCCCGCCGGGGCTATACGCACCCCACGGCGTTCCAGCCGGAGCCGCCCAGACCCCGTCGTCCGAATTCTCCACCGCCACATTAAGATACGCCGCCCGCGTAACCTCCCCGCGCAAATGAACCGCCAGAAACGCGGTGATGAAATGCAGGTTGATCGCGTTTATCCGGTCTTGGCGCCAGATCGGGTCTTCGAACCAGTCCATATCCCACACGCTGCCGCGCATCTCGGGCGGAGCGGGGTTTAGGGCGACGGCGTGGCCGGCCTGTTTATAGGTCAGCAGATAACGGTCCGATTTTACCGCGCCTGCAAACACCGCGAGCGCGCCGGTTTTGTAATCGACGACGGGGTCGGCATCGCCCTGGATCAACAGCAACGGCGCGTTGATCGCGGCGAGGCCTTCTGCGCCCCATGCACTCTTCGGGAAGCCGCCGCCCGGTGCCAATGCCACGATGGCCTTTACGCCAGGCACTACGATCTCGCCCGCACCTGCTGTCCCGCGCGCCACCTTTTTGAGCCAGCCACCCGCCACCAACGTCATGTTTGGCCCCTGCGGATCAAGGCTCGCTCCGCCCGACGTCAACACGCCGTAACCCCCTTGGGAATATCCGATCAGCGCCACTACTGCGGGGTCAATCTGCGCGCCGAGCATCAACCGCAACTGCGCGGTGACAAAGGCGATATCCTGCGGTCGATCATAATTGGGGGCCGCGCGCTTGTCCGCCGAGACGGTGTAGGGATCAGGGTCTTCGTGGTGGATTCCCGCGACCACATAGCCCTTTGACGCGAGGTTCTCGGTCAACCACGTCATCACTGCTGGCGCGTTGCTATAGCCGTGGGAAAGGATCACGAGCGGATGCGCACGGCCCGCTGGCTTGGCATTCGACACTGCCATGCCTTTCTGCGTGAACGCAACCGGCGGGTGCGGAGGTTCTGCCCATAGCGCGCCGCGATAGGTGATGGGTTTTGCACCTTTCTTGATTGTCGCGGGATACCAGATATCGACGACCAGCTTGCGATCATACAGCGGCACTGCGCCGGTCTTTGCATCAACCGCTTGGAAGTCAGGCTGAGCCTTATGGACAAGCGTAATAGTGCGGAACCCGACCCTTTCTGGTCCGAGCACCGCCAGTTCGGGAGCATCGATTCCCGGTATGCCAGGCGAGATGCCCTTTGCCAATGAAGGCGCGGCGAGCAGCATGATCGCGCAGGCCACCACCCGCTTCATCATGCTATCAATTCCGCGCCATCCGCATTATTAACCGATGGCCATGCCAATTGCTGTTCCATCCAGGGATATTCAGCGATGAGTGACGGGAATGCCTTATCGCGCAAGACTTCCTGGCATAAAGCCGCCGTCAAGCGCGGTATGTCACCCAATTCATTGGTGCGCGCGACCACCTGAACCGCCCTTGAAAACCGGCCTCGTGTCATGGGTTCAGCCCTTAATTGCGGTAATAGTTCCTGCACCGCGGCCAAGCAAACAGGTGTAGTAATCGTCCAGCCAAGTCCGGCAGCGACCAAAGCCAGCTGTTGATGTGATGACTCTACTTCAATCATTTGCGGCAGGTTTAATTTCATTCGTACAATCTGACGCTCAATCTGCTGCCCCGTGCCAGTCAATCGTGAAAACCTTACGAACGGCAGCGAAGAAGGCACACCAATCAAGTCGAGCGGTTCGTGGAAATTTTTGGGAAAGACAAAAATGAAACTCTCTTCGAACACTGGATGCAGCTCGACAGTGTCGCGGTGTTCAAGGTTAAAGCTTCCTGTTACTAGCATATCGATGTCACGCGACAGGAATTCGCCCTGATGTTCCATTGAAATACCGGAACGGATATTCCAGCGATCGGCGCGCAATCCCAAGCTTCGCAGTATTGGGACAGTCAGTTGATTGGCGAGGCTGAATGACATTGCGACTGTTACGCTGGAGATTGGAAGGTTCGCGCCCTCACGCACTTCATCATAGGCCAACCTGGCATGCGCAATCAGCTTCTGCCCACGCGCAAAAAGAGACTTTCCACTCACCGTTAATCCCAGTGGCCGCATAGTCCGGTCAAACAGCGCCGCGCCGATACCTAGCTCCAGCTTCGCGATGGTTTGCGAGACGGCCGATTGGGTCACTTGCAAATGGTTGGCGCATTGCGACATGCCGCCAAGTTCGACAGTCATTACAAACACCTCTAGTGCGTGTAGATCGAACTCTTGTGGCAGTTTCATCTGCAATATCCTTCCCCAGCGCGCAAGCTTAGCCAGCGGCTAGCATTACCTGCGCTAATGGCTAGCTGCCACTGTCCGTAATAGTGCCATGCATTTTCGATATGCCCTCGTTATGTGTCAGTGGCGTTGCTTGCTTGCACCGTTTTGGCTGCGATGGAGTGCCAACAATCCCTTCAGCGTGCCTGCGCACATCAGCAACAGGACCAGCGCCAGCGGCAACCCTGTCGCAATTGCCCCCGCCTGCAAAGACGTCAGGCCACCGCTGAGCAACAGAACAACGCCGATACCCCCGACCGCGAACAGCCAGATCACCTTTTGCCTCAGCGGCGTATCGGTGCGCCCGCCCGCCGTCATTGTGTCGATCACCAAAGTACCCGAATCCCAGCCGGTCACGAAGAAGATCAAGATCAGCCCGATCGCCACAAACGATGTAAAATGCGCCCAAGGCAGGCTGCCCAAGAGCACAAACAATTGGGTATCAAGCGATGCCTTGGTCAGCTCTGCGCCATTGCCTGAAACGATCTGCGCGATGCTGGCATCACCAAAAATGGTCAGCCATAATATGCCAAGCAGGCTTGGCGCGATCATAGCTCCGGCAATGAATTCTCGCACCGTCCGGCCCAATGAAATCCGCGCCATGAACATGCCGACAAAGGGTGCCCAGCTGATCCACCACGCCCAATAGTAAACCGACCATTCGTTATAGAAGCCGATGTCGGTGCGGCCAACGGGGTTGGACAAGGCGGGAAGGAGTCTTAGATAATTGAGAATGTTGCTGGCGACATCACCGAGCAGTTGCAACGTCGATCCTGTAGTGAGTACGAAGACCAGCAGCGCAAAGGCAATCCACAGATTGACCTCGCTTAATATACGGATGCCACGATCAATCCCGCCGCGGATTGAAAGGAAGGTGATGCCAGCCATCACCGCGATAAGTAACAGTATCGAGAGCGGCGAACTCATAATGCCATAAAGATAGGTTATCCCCGCCATCGCCTGCTGTGCGCCCAGCCCAAGTGACGTGGCGAGTCCGAAGATGGTGGCGAGCACCGCAAGCACCTCAATCACGTCGCCAGCGCGGCCCCACACCATCTTGCCGAATAACGGGTAAAAAGCTGACCGCATCGACAGCGGCATGTTGAAATCATAAGTGAAGACCGCAAGTGCGAGCCCGGTGACCGCGAAAATCGCCCAAGGATGTAGCGCCCAATCAAAGATTGTTGCGGCCATGGCAAGGCTGCGTGCAGCCGCCGCATCTCCCGCTGCTCCGCCCAACGGAGCGCCCAATCCGCCAGCCATTGATGAGGTGAAATGCGTGACTGGCTCACCCACGCCATAAAAGACCAGCCCGATGCCCATGCCCGCGCCAAACAGCATCGCAAACCATGACAGGCGCGAATAGTCCGGCGTAGCGTCTTTGCCGCCCAGCCTGATTTTCCCCAACGGCGAGAATGCAATCACCACACAAAAGAGCAGTAGCAGATTTCCGACTGACATGAAGAACCAGTCAAATTGAGACACAGCACCAGCGCGCAAAGCGGAGAACATATCCGCCGATGCCGTTGGCGCGATGACGCTAAAAAGAATTACCGCGATCGAGATCAGGGCGGTAGGAATGAACACTGCCGGATTGATCAGCATCCCACCCCAATTGCGATTGGACTTACCGTATGCCCCTAGATCAATCTCGTTAGTCCAATCCGCCATGCCATTTCCCCCAAGAATCAATGGCTGCCAGCTGTTGTCAGCGCTGTCCATAACCATGATGCGAAACTGCGCCAGACCTCCACATGGAACCGATCTTCGGCTTCGCGGATGAGGATGATTTCGACCGTTTCATAAATGGTGCGCGTAGCACGACCGACGGCGAAGCTATCGAGATCAAGCGGACAGCCTGACATCAATATTTCCGCAGAGCGCCGCCCTTCGACATTCAGGCAAATAGCGCGCTCGCTGATGTCCGTGACGTAAACCGGCAGCCCCTGTCCCGCCAACAGTATCGTTCCCACTTTAGCGCGCAACAGCCATTCATCGGGGCCTAGACAGGCAATGCCACCCTCAGTCGAGCCGATCTTTTTCGGCACTTTAATGTTCAACAAGGTCTCCAAAGCCTGCGCCTGCCGCGCACGCATCGAATAGCGCGCCATGGGCGGAGCAAGGCTGATCGTGAGACCATCTGCCACAAAAGGTGTCACCGTAACCGGCTCGCTGCGCGTCAACACATCAGACATTG
Source organism: Sphingomonadales bacterium (assembly GCA_043760355.1). GTDB lineage: Bacteria > Pseudomonadota > Alphaproteobacteria > Sphingomonadales > Sphingomonadaceae > Sphingorhabdus_B. The sequence goes on along the minus strand of JAYUPC010000002.1, from coordinate 7,103 downwards.
AGCCGCGCTCCTTCCGGATCATAGAACACCATGCCGCTGACTTTTGCGGCGTACGTTTTGCCCGGCATAGGAATATGCAGCGTCTCACCCATCAACGCTTGCCCGTCAGCCACCAATGCCATCGCGATGGAGCGACCGAGCGTCTCGCTCCAATAGGAGGAGGTGACATGACCGATCATCTTCATCGGGATCGGCTGATTGGGATCAGCGACAATCTGGGCGCCTTCTTCCAGCACAATGTTGGGATCATCGGTCAGCAGCCCTACCAATTGCTTACGCCCCGGCGCAATTATGTCAGGCCGCGCCAATGAACGCTTGCCCACAAAATCAAGCTTCTTTTTGCCCATCGCCCAATCGAGACCCGCATCATAGGGCGTTACGGTGCCGTCCGTATCCTGTCCGACAATGATGTACCCCTTTTCAGCGCGCAGAACGTGCATTGCCTCGGTGCCGTAGGGGGTGATGTCATAGCATGCGCCTTCGGCCATCAGCCGCTCCCAAAGCGCGCGGCCATAGGTGCTCGGCACGTTGATCTCAAAACCCAATTCTCCCGTAAAGCTAACGCGGAACAGGCGGGTGGGTATGCCGCAAATTGTTCCTTCGCGGATTGCCATATGCGGGAAGGCTTCGGCGGACAGATCAATGCCGTCAACCAAAGACTCTAACACTTTACGCGCATTCGGGCCCTGCAACGCGATCACCGCGTATTGCTCAGTCGTGCTTGTCAGCCAGACGTTAAGATCAGCCCATTCGGTCTGGAGATAATCCTCCATCATATTGAGAACCCGCGCCGCACCGCCGGTGGTGGTGGTCAGGTGGAATCGGTCAGGTGCCAACCGCGCGGACACGCCATCATCGGTGATGAAGCCATCTTCCTTGAGCAACAGACCATAGCGGCAGCGCCCCGGCTCCAGTGCCTTCCACGGATTGGTGTACATGCGGTTGAGAAATTCGGCGGCATCTGGGCCAACCACTTCAATCTTGCCCAATGTAGAGGCATCGAAAATGCCGACGGAGGACCGCACAGCCACGCATTCGCGGTTTACCGCCGCGTGCATATCCTCACCAGCCTTCGGGAAATAGCGCGCGCGCCGCCACTGCGCAACCAGTTCGAATACCGCGCCATTTTCCTTGGCCCAGCTATCAATGGGCGATTTGCGCAACGGCTGGAACAATTTTCCCTTTGCATGCCCTGCCAGCGCGCCAAAGGTCTGCGGGGTATAAGGCGGACGAAAGGTCGTGAGGCCAATGTCGGTCACGGGCTTGCCCAGCGCAGTCGAGGCGATTTGCAACCCGTTGAGGTTCGATGTCTTGCCCTGATCGGTCGCCATGCCGTTGGTGGTGTAGCGCTTGATATGCTCAATCGAGCGAAAGCCCTCGTGTATCGCGAGCTTGATGTCCTTGGCGGTCACATCATTCTGGAAATCGACAAAGGCCTTGATCCGTGTCTGATCCTTAGGCGTTGGCAGCACATCGATTACCTCGCCTTGGCCAAAATCCCAATTGCCCGAACAGGCGCCTACGCATCGCGCGTTTTCATTGGGCTGATCAGGCAGATAGGCTCCGATATTATCCTGCCATTTCAGACTGCCTTTGCTATGTGACCAGAGGTGAATGCTCGGCGTCCAGCCACCCGCCATAAGCAGCGCATCACAGGCTATGGTTCGGATACCAGTGCCATCGACATGGGCGATCTCAATCTCCTTGACGCCGTGCCGACCCGATACGCCGATCACACTGTGGCCAAGCTTGACAATTATACCCAATTCAGTCGCCTGTTTTAGCAGCTCTGCATCCACCGCATCTCGCACATCGATGATTGCCGCGATCCTTAGGCCCGCTTTGGCCAACGCAAACACATCATGCCAGCCGCTATCATGCGATGCCATTAGCGCGATCGATTTGCCGACCGCCACGCCGTACCGATTGGCAAAGACCTTGGCGGCAGAGGACAGCATCACGCCCGGCATATCATTGCCCTCGAACACTAAAGGCCGCTCAATCGCGCCTTGGGCAAGGATCACTTCGCCTGCCCGTATCCGCCATAATTTCTCGCGGGGCGCGTCACCCACTTCGCGCAGATGATCGGTCAGTCTCTGGACTGCACCGATGAAATTGTCATGATAATAGCCGAACGCAGTCGAGCGGGTCAGGATCGTCACATTGGGCGCATCGTTCAGCGCCCTCACACTGCGTTCGAGCCAAGGCCATAGCGCAGGATCAGAGAGTGCACCACCGCCCAGCTCGTCTTGCTCATCGATCAGGATCACGCGCTTGCTTGTTCCGCTGGCTTCCAGCGCGGCGTCAATTCCCGCAGGTCCCGCGCCGATGATCATGAGATCATAATGCGCATATCTGGCGGCATAGTGATCGGGGTCTTCCGCTGTTGGCGCATCGCCCAGCCCCGCCAATTTGCGGATCACAGGTTCATAAACCCTGTCCCAGAAGGAACGCGGCCACATAAAGGTTTTGTTGTAAAAACCAGCCGGGAAAAACATGCCGAGCCGGTCATTGATCGCAACTACATCATGTTTGAGCGAGGGCCACCGGTTCTGGCTGACGGCGTTTAGGCCTTCATAGATTTCGATACCGGTAGCACGCAAATTGGGGGTGAATCGCCCCGGACCGCGATCCACCGAGACGAGCGCATTTGGCTCTTCACTCCCAGCTGCGAGAAGCCCGCGAGGTCGATGATATTTGAATGAACGACCGAACAGCATCACACCGCTCGCCAAAAGCGCCGCCGCTAAAGTGTCGCCCGCAAAGCCCTGATAGTCTTTACCATCAAACCGGAAAGTGACCCTGCGGCTGCGGTCGATCCTCCCGCCTATGTCCAACCGAAAGCCACTCATCGGTGCGGCTCCCCGGCCTTATAAGTTGTTTCAAACTTGTCGGTCACCGTATCGCGGACGGCGTTGAAGAAGCGCCCACAGCCGTGGATATGCCGCCAACGTTCATGATGTCGCCCGCGTGGATTGGCGCGGATGAACAGGTACTCTTCCCATTGGGCATCATCATAAGTCGACGGATCAATGGGCCGTGCGATATGCGCTTGCCCGGCATTGGCAAATTCAATCTCGGGGCGCTTTTCATCGCAATAGGGGCAGTGGATCAGGATCATTTCAATGCGCTACTGCTGCGGCGGCGGCTTCATCGATCAACCGGCCATTCCTGAAACGATCCAGATTGAAAGGCGCATTGATCGGGTGCGGTTCATCCTTCGCCATAGTATAGGCAAGCAGATCGGCAGCCCCCGGTGTCGCCTTGAACCCGCCAGTGCCCCAACCGCAATTGACATACAGCCCTTTTACTGGCGTCTTGCCTAGAATGGGGGATCGATCTGGCGTCACATCGACAATCCCGCCCCATGTCCGCAGCATCCGCATCCGGCGATAGATCGGGAAAATCTCGCAAATAGCCGCCAGCGTATGCTCAACAATATGAAGCGCGCCGCGCTGTGAATAGCTAATATATTGGTCGGTTCCTGCCCCAATAACCAGCTCGCCTTTGTCCGATTGGCTCATATAAGCGTGGACGGTATTTGACATGACAACACAAGGGAAGGTTGGTTTGACGGGTTCGGAAACGAGAGCTTGCAAGGGATAGCTTTCCAGAGGAAAATCCAGCCCCGCCATTTGCATCACCACCGATGAATTACCAGCTGCAGATACGCCAACACGTCCACTGGCAATATAGCCACGCGTCGTTTCAACACCCTCTACTGCCCCATCGGCACTACGCCTAATCCCGGTCACAGCGCAATTTTGGATGATATCGACACCAAGCGCCGCCGCCGCCCGCGCATAGCCCCACGCGACGGAGTCATGCCTCGCGGTCCCTCCTCGCCGTTGCAGTGCCGCGCCTAAAACAGGGTGGCGCGCATCGGGAGAAATGCTCAGCGGCGGACAATAGGCCTTGGCTTCCTGCGGCGTCAGCCATTCATTATCCACGCCGTTCAACCGATTGGCATGGATATGCCGCTGCAGGCTTTGCACGTCATGTACATTGTGCGCGAGCATCATCACGCCCCGTTTTGAATACATGACGTTGTAATTCAGTTCTTGGCTCAGCCCATCCCAAAGCTTGACCGCATGATCATAAAGATGCGCGCTTTCATCGTAGAGATAGTTGGAGCGGATGATCGTCGTGTTCCGCCCGGTATTGCCACCACCGATCCAGCCCTTTTCCAATACGGCAACATTGGTGATCCCGTATTTCTTGGCAAGATAATAAGCTGCACCCAGACCGTGTCCGCCACCGCCTACGATTATCGCATCATACGCCGGTTTCGGTGCGGCATCAGGCCATTGCTCGGGCCAATCCTGATGTCCGCCCAAGGCTTTGGCGAACAGGCTGAACGCACTGAAACGGGTCATGCAAGAGCCGCCTTAGAAGCTTCCACATAAAAGTCCTTGAAATCTTCGACGAGCTTTTCTTCCACCGCATAAGGCCCCTGTTGATAGCTATCGTTGTTAATACCTTGATGGTTTATCATCGAAAAATGCCCGTCCTGAGCGTTGGTTTTTCGCCACAAGGCCGCGATATGATCGGGGTCGTAATCGACGCCCTCTACTGCATCCTGATGAACCAGCCAGCTAGTGCGCAGAAGGGTTTTGTCTGCTGCAATTGGGGTAAGCGAAAAAGTCACAACATGATCGCAGCAGAAATGATGCCAGCTATTGGGCTGGGTCCAGACAGAAAGGCTGGATGTTTCCGGCTCTGTAAATGGGCCAATCAGTTTCCGGCAGGCAAGCTTTCCATCAATCGACTGCGTCACTGCGCCGTTCGCCAAGGCGAGGCGAGCGACACGGTGCCACCAGCCCCCTGGAAACTCGATCGGGCCATGATCGATGCCGAGCGCCTGCCATTCCGCTCGCTTGGCGGCTAGATGATCGTCGCTTGGCGCTTTCTTGCCAAAACCGGTTGTGCCCAGCACGCTGATCAGTTCGGGATGGCCGACATCGCAGTGATAGCATTCGCGGTTGTTCTCCATCACCAATTTCCAATTGGCGTCTTCGACATAATCATCCTGCACGGCGACCTTAAGATTTTCGAGGTCATAGACAGCAATCTGCCTGGAGATATCCTCCTTGACGCGGTCTATCGGCGGAGGATTATCGGCCATGCAGATGAAGATCAGCCCGCCGATGTTTTCGAGCGCAACAGGGTTCAGGCCGTGATCGGCCTTGTCAAAATCCTCTGCCATACTGCGCGCAGCGATCAGTTTGCCGTCCAGACCATAGGTCCATTGATGATAGGGACACATTAAACGCGGCGCGCGGCCGCTTTGTTCGAGGCATATTTTTGAACCGCGATGGCGGCAACTGTTCCAAAACGCGCGCACTTCATCGTCGCGACCGCGTATGATGATGATCGAATTATTGGCCAGCTCAAACACAAAATAATCGCCCGGATTTTTCACATGTGCAACCGTACACGCATAAAGCCAGACCGATTTCAGCATCACCTGCGTGTCGAACGCAAAGGCCTCCGTGCTGACATAAAGTTCACGTGGCAGAGTGTGGCCTTTGCGGTCCTTTTCAAGCAGTTTTGCAATGGGTTCGAAGCGCGACATAGTCCTAACCCCTAAGCGCATCGTTTGCGGGATCGAAGGGTGAATCTTCGATAACGGTTGCCCTATGGCGCATGCCTAAAATGGCGATTTCAAACTCGGCCCCAACTTCCGCCAGATCAGGCCGCACCATCGCGAGCGCAAGCGACTTGCCTACCCGCCAGCCATAGCCGCCCGATGTTACGCGCCCGACAATTTCATCGCCCAGATAAATCGCTTCGGAGCCGCGTGCATCAGCATCGGACACGCCGTGCACTTCCAGCGTGACCAATGCGTTCTTTGCCTGATGCGCCATCAAGCCATCGCGGCCATGGAAGGTTTGCTTCTTCATGCTGACGAACCGGTCTAGCCCGCTTTCAAACGCGCTATATTCAATAGAGAGTTCGCGCGGTATCAGCTTATAGCTTTTTTCAAGTGCCATTGATGTCATCGCTCGGATACCGAAGGGTTTGATGTCAAACTCCGCACCTGCTTCCAACAACCGGTCGAAAATATAATTCTGCATTTCAATCGGATGATGGATTTCCCAGCCCAGCTCGCCAATGAAATTAACGCGCAGCGCATCGACTTGCGCCAAACCTATACTGATCTTCTTACCCGTAAGCCAAGGAAAGGCCTCGGACGAAAGGTCAGAAGCAGTCAGTTTTTTCAGCACATCCCGCGAACGCGGCCCAGCTAGCACCAGCACGCCCATTGCTGTCGTCACTCGTTCAAAACTGACTGAGCCGTCGCTTGGCATGGCCTTTTTCAGATAGTCATGGTCATGCCGTTCATATGCTCCAGCAGACACCAGATAATAACGCTGTGGTGAAGCCTTATAGACCGTGAATTCGCTGCGCACCCCACCTTTGCTGGTCAACAAGTAAGAGAGCGTCACCCGGCCCACTTTCTTTGGCGCGGCATTGGTCAGCAATTGATCGAGCCAGCCTTCAGCGCCTGGCCCTGAAATCTCGCATTTGGCGAAGGCGCTCATATCTTGCAGGCCGACATGCTGGCTGACATGCAGGCATTCATTGCCAACATGCTCGAAATAGTTGGAGCGGCGGAACGACCATTTCTCGCGCACTGGTTCACCCGCCAAGACCGGATGGTTGTCGTTCAAAAGCACATCGGGCTTATTAAGATCAGCTTCGGAAAGCGCATAGCCTTCAGGCGCAAACCAGTTCGGTCGTTCCCAACCGAACACGCTGCCAAAGACCGCACCCAAATCCTTCATCCGGTCATAGCAAGGCGCGCGGCGCAGCGCGCGACCAGCTTCGCGTTCTTCATCCGGATAGTGGACGCTGAAGACTTTGGCATAGGCTTCCTCATTCTTTTCGATCAGGAAACCACGTCCAGCATAATCGCCAAAGCGTCGGGGATCAACGCCCATCATGTCGATGGTCGGTTCCCCATCAACAATCCAATGCGCCAATTGCCACCCCGCCCCGCCTGCGGCGGTGACCCCAAAACTATGGCCTTCATTGAGCCAAAAGTTTTTGAGACCCCAAGCAGGACCAACAATAGGCGACCCGTCTGGCGTATAGGCGAT
>JAYUPC010000001.1:0-7065 GCA_043760355.1 Sphingomonadales bacterium | reverse complement strand
CCAGACGTATCGGTCGAACGAAGGGTGGCCTGAACTCCAAGCTACACGCCGTATGCGATGGCAAAGGGCGTCCGTTGATCATGCTGCTCAGCGAAGGGCAAATGAGCGATTTTGGCGGCGCTGCGCTGATGATCGACGCCTTTCTCAAGGGCTAAAGCGCTTCTCGGCGACAAAGGATATGACGCTAACTGGTTCCGCGAGGCGCATGTTATCCAACTGAAAGGGAACTCTCTGCGTAAGCGATTCTAGTATCCGTCCAAGCAGCCCGATCGTTCGGCATAGTGCCGTAACGGTTGGGCTGCTGCCATAGCGTCAAGGCACCCACCATACGTCATGTGCCCTGCCGTTACAGTGAGTCTGCCAACTTTGGAATGCGTCGGCAGTTTGAGTGTAGCCACTAATCATCTTCTGGATCAATCAATGAGTCCTGAGCCTGGGAATCGTGTCCGGACCATGCAGTCATTCAAGCTGGCGTTTGCCGAATAAAATTTTCTCTGTACGGCACCATCGTCAAGAGATCCGCTCATCCGCTTAGCAAACCATTTGCCTCTATCACCGTTCGATAGAAAAGCGCGCTGTCTTTCAAGGTCCGTTTCTGGCTTTCAAAATCGACATGGATGATGCCGAACCGCTTAGAATAGCCCAGCGACCATTCAAGATTGTCGAACAGCGACCAGAGCATATACCCGCGCACGTCGACGCCTGCAGCTATCGCGTCCGAGATCGCGCCGAGATGTGATTTCAAATATGCTGTGCGGAGCGGATCTTGAATGCCGTTTTCCGACGCAACTGGCGGATCATAGAAAGCCGCGCCGTTCTCGGTGATGTAGAGCGGGATGTCGCCATAATCGCTTTTGAAATCGCACAGCAGCTTGGTGAGCGCGGGCGGATAGACCTCCCATCCCGTCGTGGTGTGCGTTGCTTGCTTTTGCTCAACCGGTGATGCTTTTAGCGGCCAGGATGCGGGGTCATTGCGAACGACGTTGCGGGTGTAATAGTTGATGCCGATGAAATCGACCGGCTGGGCGACGTCAGTTAAATCTTCCGCTGACCATTCTGGCCAAGCCTCGCCGAAAATCTCGGCCATCTCTGCCGGGTAGCTGCCCTTGAGCGCCGGATCCAGATATTGCCGGTTCATATAGGCATCAGCACGCGCTGTTGCGGCGATGTCTTCCGGACTGTCGCTCGCCGGATATTTCGGTTCAATATTCACCACCAAGCCGATCTCGTGCTTGCCGATTTCGCGGTAACGGCGAACTGCTGCGCCATGCGCGCGCATTAGATTGTGGCTGGCAATGGGCGTTTCGAACATATTGCGGTGGCCGGGGGCGAGCGCGCCGTGCAAATAGCCGCCGTCGGTCACCACCCATGGCTCGTTCAGCGTGACCCATTTTTTGATGCGGCCGTCGAACTTGTCGAATAGCACCGCGCCGTAATCAGCAAACCAGTCGGCAATATCGCGGTTGAGCCAGCCGCCGCGGTCGTCGAGTGCGGTGGGCAAATCCCAATGGTAAAGCGTGGCCAGCGGCTCGATCCCGTGCTCAAGCAAATTGTCGATCAGCCGTTCATAGAAATCGAGGCCTTTGGGGTTTATCCGGCCCGTGCCTTCGGGCAATATCCGGCCCCAAGCGACACTGAACCGGTATGCTTGCAAACCCAATTCCGCCATCAGCGTGACGTCGGATTCCATGCGGTTATAATGGTCGCAGGCGACATCACCGGTATCGCCTTTGGCGGCCATCAAGCGGGGATCGTGGCTGAAGCGCTGCCAGATGCTCGAACCTGCACCGTCGGCCAATGGCGATCCTTCGATCTGATAGGCGGCTGTCGCGGCACCCCACAAGAAGTTGTCAGGGAAGGATGTTCCGGTCATTTTATGTCTTTCCGTAATCTAAAAGGAGGCGAGGGGACGTATTTTGTCATCGGCCAATCTCCACATCTATGGGACTGGATGATGCTGGAAATAAGAGACGCCGGTTGGTCCAGATAGCGGGCTTGCCATTCACCCGGGCTTGTGGTGGCCTTGTTTCAAATGGCCATTCAAAGGCGAAGCCGCCGGGGGGACGGGCAGTTCCAGTTATGCTGAGACTAAGCCGCTTTGCGTTACCAGCGACTTTCATGTCGAGCGTGCCATAGGGCGTCGCAAGCCCCGATATCGCCGAGCCCTTTCCGCCCAGCCAATCCGCCGTCAGCCCGGCACCAAGAAAGAGGCGACGCGCCTGTTGGTCTTCAAAAGCAAACAGGTCGAGCGCGCTGCGGATATAGTCCGAGGAGATCCACGCGTGCGGCATGTCGCCAATGAAGCGCACCTTGCGCTGTTCACGGCCGACCACTTCGGCCCAGCCGTTCCAGCCCTGCGGCCGCTGGTCGGCAAGGAAGAACGCGAGCAGTGACTGCGCCTGATCGCGCCAGCCGAGCCGGACAAAGCTCGATACGTTGCGCAATTCATACGGTGTGTAGTCCTCCCACGCCTTGGCACCATCGCGGCGCGCAACGAATTCGTGCCAGTACCGCTCGAAGGTTGCATTCAACATTTTCGGGTCGAGCCGCGATTGCTCACCGCCGGGGTCGAGCGCAATCGTAGTCGAGGTCGCATCGAAATCGCCGAGACTGGTTGCGCCGGGAATATAGTCAATCTTCCAATGGTCGCGCGCGGCGAGGATGGCGGCCTGCAGGTCGGTCGCAAACTGCTCGCGCGCAGCCACCATTTCGGCAGCTTCGCGCTTACCGAGCAACGCAGCAACTTCGGCAGCATCCTTGAACCCCCGCAATGCCCAGAAATCGTCCCACAGGCTGTATTGCGGCTTGGCCGAATAACCTTCGTGGCTGATCGAAGGCGGCATCAGGCCATAGAGCATGCGGCGGTCTGGCGTCTGGTTTTTGGCGGTGCGTTCGGACAGGCGGAGGTCGTTCATGTAACTCCACGCGGCGCGCATTTTAGGCCAGTCGCGTTCCAGCGCGCCTTTGTCGCTGGTGTAACGATAGAGTTCTGCGAGCAACAAGATATACTGCCCGTGGCTATCGTTTTCCGGCACCGGGTCAGCACCGCGAAAATCTACGCAACATGGCACCTTGCCATTGTGGAACAAATATTTGCCATACCAATCGGCAAATTCGCGTGCGACATCGCCGCGTCCCAAGCGCAGCAAGCCTTCGCCCATCATCGCGCCATCGCGGATCCACGCTCGGTTATAGCTACGCGTGCCGGGTTTGAGCATGGGTCCAGCGCGGCTCATAAGTATGTGGGCAAGCGCGGTGCGGGTAGAATCGACTATCGGCTGCTTCGCGGGCGGTGCGGTAATGATCACGCGGTTGAGAACGGAGCGCCAGTGGGCGAGCGTATCATCATAGGTTTGTTGCCACCAGGGCATGGCGTCGTCGGTATCCGACATGGCGAGCATGATCGTCTTGCTCTCGCAAGCAGCCAGTTCGATGTCCCAAGCCAATGTCGCGGTCTTACCATCCTTGCCGGTCCAGCCTGCAAGCGTCGCTGTTTCCATGCGGTCAGGACGCTGTTCAAAAGTGACGTACCGCTTCAGCACGGGATCGCCCTCGCCTTGGGGCTGGCTGATCACGAGGCCTCTGCCCAGCGCTTCGATTTTGCTGATGTGGCTGTATCCGCCGCGCTGCGACAGGAACTGCGCGGGCGGGTTTACCTGCCACGGATGTACAGCAAGTTCGAGCGTCAGTTTTTGCGCGACCTTGCCGCCGTTGGTCAACCGGTACGCAGCATGCGCGCCGCGTCCCTGGCTATCAGCCACCAGCATCGTTTCCAGCCGCCAGCCATCGGCGGTCCAGGTCACCGAAGGCAGCGGCAGATAGCCGTCAACCAATGACTGGCTTGAACGAACGTCGCTCCAGCGGTGACGCTTGCCGACGCTTACAACGGTAGGCTCGATCGAGTAGCTGCCCTTGGCGGGCTCAATCGCTGCATCTTCGGAAATCAACGCTGTGACTGCGCCTCCGTCGCTACCCGCAAGCGTCCAATAGGGTTGCTCATCCAGAAAGGCGCGTGGGAAGTGGCCGCGCGGGGATTGTTTCGCGAGCGCGGCAAGCTGCGTATTTTCCGTTGGTCCACTGACAAGCGATGCAGGACGCGAACCGGGCAGGAGAGCAATGCGCAGGTCGTCGATTTCGATTGTACCTGCGCCGCCGTCCCGGTTGCGGGCGATGACGAATTCGAGCCCGTCAATGCTCGTCAGCACCGCCTTGTTATCCGGCCCCCAAGCAAAGCCGATTTCCTGCGCGGGCACGATGATTTCGGTCCACCCGGCTGGCGCACGCCAGTCGGTCCATGTCCGCCAAAAAACGCTGTCGCCTTTTACCAGCTTCATCTGGAAATCATTTCGTCCGCCAGTGCCACGAACACGAAAGCGAAGCTCGAAATTGGGGGGTAGGTCGAGCTGCACTTTACGCCGCAAAAAGGCGTAGCCTGACACGTCGCCGAAATTATAGGAGAGGCGAAGGCCCTTGCCGCCTTGCTTGACCGGCACCGCTTCGACCTTTGCCACCACGCTGTCGGAAGCATCGGCAGGCCAGTTTGCAGCGCTATCCATCGGATCACTCAGCAACGCTTCAGGTGCGGCTAAAGCAGGGGCGGCGATGAGCATGAGAGCGAGCAGAGCGAGACGGATCATCCCTTCACGCTCCCCGCTAGCAGCCCGCTCATGTAGAAACGCTGGAGCGCAAGAAACAGCATCAGCACCGGCAAGGTCGTGACCACCGAGCCTGCCATCATCAGCTCGTTGTCTTGCACATGCTCGCGGCTCAGCGCTGCGAGCGCGACCGGCAACGTATACAAATCCTGATCCGCGAGCACGATCAGCGGCCACATGAAATCGTTCCAGCTGCCGAGGAAGACAAAAAGCGCCAGCGTGACGATAACAGGCGTGAGAATGGGCAACACAATCGTGGTAAAAATCCGCGTCTCGCTCGCCCCGTCGATCCGTGCCGCCTCCAGTATTTCGTCGGGCAGCGACAGGCAATATTGGCGGACGAGGAAGATGCCGAAAATACCCGCAAGCCAAGGTATCAGCGCCCCTACATAGGTGTTCACCAAACCCATCGCCTTGAGTTCGAGGAACAGCGGCAACATGCCAATCTGCCCCGGGACGACCAATGCCGCAACCAGCATCCGGAATACTGCATCGCGCCCCTTGAACCGCAATTTGGCAAATGCGTATCCCGCTGGCACCACGAACAGCAACGCGAGCATCGTCGCCAATATCGCCAGCAACAGGCTGTTGCCAAAATAGCGGCCAATGCCGTGGACGACAAACAGCGTCCGGTAATTTTCCAGCGTCGGCGCGGATGGCAATAATGGCGGCGGGAAACTAGCAGCCTCGCCCGGAGCCATGAAGCTGACCGATACCATCCATAGCAAGGGTGCCAACGTCAACAGTGCCACGGCGGCGGCAAGCATTGTCACCGGCCAAGGCCCCCGCATCCAGCGGCTGCTCATATCGCACCGCCGCGCTTGGCAAAGCGCAGTTGCAGCATCGTCACCGCGACGATGATCAGGAACAATACAACAGCAACCGACGCGCCCGAACCGAGGCTCCAATATTTGAAGCCTTCCTCGTACATGAAATACAGCACCGTGACAGTTGATTGCGATGGCCCGCCCTGAGTCATCACATACGGTTCGGCGAAGAGTTGGAACATGCCTGATACTGTCAATATTGCTACCAACAACAGCGTTGGCGCGATGGCGGGCAGGGTGACGTGGCGGAAGCGCGACCATGCGCCCGCGCCGTCAATCAAGGCGGCTTCGGTCAGGTCTTTCGGTACGGTTTGGAGTGCTGCCAAGAAGATGATCATGTTATAGCCAAAGCTTTTCCAAGCGACGAAGATCAGGATCGCGGGTAGCGAGGCGTGCGGGTTGCCGAGCCAGTCAATCGGCGCGATACCGACGCTACCGAGCGCGTAATTGATCAGGCCATAGCGCGTATGCAACAGATAGCGCCAGACGACGGCGGTGGCGACCAGCGTGGTCACATAGGGCGCGAATAAGGCAACGCGCCACAATGGCCGCCACTTAAGCATCCGCGCATTGACCAGTAACGCTGCGCCCAAAGAGGTCACCACAAGCAACGGCACACCGAGCAACACAAACCACATCGTGTTACCCATCGCCTGCCAGAACAGCGGATTACCGAGCAGACCGGCGTAATTATCAAACCCGATAAAGCGCAGATTGGCGAGATCGGACAGCGCATAAATATCAAAATCGGTAAAGCTCAATGCAAGCGATGCCAGCGCCGGGAACAGGAAAAAAGCCGTGATCGCGGCCAGCGCCGGAGCAGACAGCATCCAGCCTGCACGCACCTCGTTCGAACGGCCGATGGAGCTCACAACGCCCGCCCTTTCTCGACCATCCAGCGGCGCTTTTCGAGTAACCGGTTAGCACGCACGTCCATTTCGGCGGCGGCTTGCTTGACCGTAAATTGCCCGCGCAGCATTCTTTCGGCCACCACCTGCATTTCGCTGACAATGCGTTCCCATTCCGGCACCTTAGGCAGCGCACGTGCGCTTTCGAGCTGCGCGGCAAAGGCGGCGATATGCGGGTCGGCATTGAAGTTGCTCGCGGTCCACGACGACTTGCGCGCAGGCAGGTCACCGGTCAGCTTCTGTAACGCCGACTGCCCAGCTGAACCGAGCAACGCATCGACGATATTCCATGCAGCGGCCGAGTTGGCCGCGCCGCGAAAGACAACCAAACTAGATCCGCCCGGTGCCGCGGAGCCCGTTCCATCCGGCCCCGGATTTGGCGCGGTTCCCCATTTGCTCTGGAATTCTGCGGGCAGGCGCTTCTTCATGTCGCCGATGGTCCAAGGTCCCGACGGGTAAACGCTGAAATAGCCGCGCGCGAATTCATTCCAGACATTCGATATCTGCGTGGCCGATGCGAGCGGCGCCAGCCCCTCGTCGAACAATGATTTATAGAATGCCAGCGCCTCGACAAACGCCGGATCGCCAAACGCGCCCCTTGTTCCTTCGTCGTTTATCATGCCTGCCTTCGCCGAAAGCGCGAGCGTGGTCAGATGTTCATATTCGTTGACCGGC